>JAQVHZ010000116.1 GCA_028695965.1 Thermoguttaceae bacterium
AACGGGAGAGGTTCTCAAAAAGCAGGAGCAAATCTATCTCGATTTAGGAGTAAAACCACTGACAGCATCATCATAGAAAATGAATGCAAAAAATCATGGTTATGTGTTACGGGAATCCAGGATACAATAGGAATCCTGCCTTGCTCCGGAACCTTATCAATTAGAATATTGCATCCTTCCCAGCCGGCGCGTCGAGCGTCTGAACTCAAAGGGTTGCGTCTTTCTATAATGTCCGGAACGAAGAAATGTTTCAGAATGAGTATAAAATCATTCACTCGGCGCTTGTCGTAAGAATAGGTCATGAAGAAAAAAAATCAGGATTATTATTGCCCGTGATTCTCTCGATCATCGATTCGTAAGCCCCGTCGTTTACTTTCGGACCTAAGATCCCTCATTTGCTCTTCAGCTCATATTCGTTACAACATTCGGGACAAAAGAAATCGGCGACGGGCTGGTTGTTCTCAAAGCGCCTAATCCGCTCGTGCCCGCACCGCGGACAGTACATATTCCGATAGACCCAATCTTCGGTCATGACTCGCGCAATTTGGGACGGCGACCGGTAGCCCGCAGTTACGCTTATATCTAATTGGAGATTCATTCCTTACGCCTCAATAACGCCCTCTTTTGCTCGCTTGTCAACGCCCTCTTTTGCTCGCTTGTCGTGTAAAGTCAGTCCCTTGCGCCGAAACGCCCGACTATTGAGAACGACTCGACGCCTCGTCGCTGTGTAATAAGCTTACTCGAGTAGAGGCGATCATCAAGCGCCGCATGGCATAAAAATGGAAGCGGCTCCCAAGTCAAAGAATACGCCTCGCCGAGCCGTCCCCCGAGCGCTTCCTGGCGTAAAGTAACTTCCAACCGCGCCAAGCGCGCCGCGTTCGGTTTGGAAGTAGTTTGGCGAGAGAAGAAGGATCATGAATCGCGCCGCGTCGATTACCGCTGGGCTCTCTTTTTTCCAATCGTCCGCGCCGCCAACCGTTTCTTTGTCGAAAAAGACGCGCGGGCTCGCTCGGAAAAGCTTTTTAAGTTTAGGGCTGTTTTTCAGCCGTTTGACAAATTGGGCGATAAGACCGTTTTTATTATCTTTATGCGCGTAACTGATGAAATAGTCGTAGTTATAGTTCATGACCGTCTCTTCGGGGGAGTTGGTTTGCGCGCTGCGTTAGGGATTTGCTTTCTGCCCTCAGCGCTAATCGAGCCCGAGGGACCAGCCAGCCTGAAGCCCGTCGAGACCGTCGCGCTCGAAGATGCGAAAAGACGCCCGAACGATTCGCTCGTCAAGGAACAGCGCTTCTGCGACCTTAGCCGACTCCCAGCCTTCGCTGAGCAAAATGACGGCTTTAATTCGGTCGGCGGCGGCTCGATCATGAGTTTGTTGATGAGCCTTTCGCAACAGGGCGACTTGTTCGGGCTGAAGTTTGTGCGCAGTCATAGGTCCGTTCCAAAGGAAGAGTTAGAATGGTTGTTAACGTGGTTCCAAGACGCCGCTTAGAAAAATTAGGTCTGCAAGGATAACAGCGCGCATCCTTCTCAGGATTGGCGCTTGTCGCAGTCGGGGCGCCGAATCGTCGAGACGTCGACGCCCGACGCGGGGAGCTCAACGGCTGGACCTCAATACTTCTTTTGCTTTCCTGCCGTACTCTTTCGCTTGCTCGCGCTCCCCTTCTAACTTCAAGAAGGATCCTAAAAACTTGTAGGAATCGCTCAGGAGCTGAACGACGAGCCCGTCGTTCGGCGCGCGCTCGGCTAGCGGAGCGCTTATGTCGATCACTTTCTTATAGAATGTTTTGGCTTCTTCTCGATCTTGCTCCAACCTCGATAAATTGCCTAATTGAAAATAGACAAGACCTATGTTGCGCGCCGCTTCAAAATCGTTTGGCTCGCGCTTTATTATTTGTTCGTTGATTTCGACCGCCCTCTTAAAGTGTTTCCTTGCGTCTTGGTAATTATCCTCCGATATGAATATATGCGCCGCCATAATGTAGGAATTGCTCAGGTCGCGCGCCTCGTCCAGATTGTTTGGCTCGCGCTCGACAATCTCCTCTTGGATTCGTAACGCTTTCTCCTGGTATTTTAGAAACTTTTCGTGATCGTCCAGCAATCCCGAGAGGACGCCTAGTCTATTGCACGCGGCGCTCAAGCCGCGCGCGGCGTACAGATCGTCCGGCTCGCGCTCGAGATACTCGTCCAGGAGGCCGGTCCCTTGCTCGTAGTATTCCGCCGCTTGTGTTAGTTCGTCCAACGATTCCAACAGGTCGGCTAATTTGATATGGACGACGCCCAAGTTGCGCGCCGCTTCGCCGTCGTCCGGGGCCAGCGCGACGAGCCGCGCGTTCGCTTCGAGCGCTCGTTTGTACTGTTCTTTCGCTTGCTCGAACTTGCCGTCCTCCTTCAAGAAGTCGCCTAACTGGCTATAGCAAGAGCAGAGCAAGCGCTGTGCGAAAAGATCGTTCGGATCGCGCTCGACGATCTTAATCTGCATTTCCAGCGCTTTCTCAAAGTGATTTTGCGCCTCCTGACGCTCGCCCGTCGCGTCTGACAGCAAGCCAGATTGCTGATAGGAAAGGGCTAAGAGGGACTGTATTGCCAGCGAGTCGTCGACGTCGACGTAATAACCTTCGGAAGGTCTTGACTCCGAAATTTGACGCCGAACGTCGTCTTGACAGAGGCTGCAAAGGGCGGCGAGCGCTTTGTCGAGCGTCGCTGTCGCGCGATTCCTTAGCACAAAATCGTCGGGGAGTTGGCGCTCGCGCAGTTTGGGAACCCAGTCGGGAAAGCGCTCCAGCAAGTCTTGCGGAACGTCGAGCGGTCTGTCGTCGAAGAGCCCCGGCGTTTCGGCAATTTGAATCGGTATGATTCCTGCGTCAGAAAGGGAGCGGCTCTTGCTGCCAGCAAGCCGATGCTCGAACTCCCGCGCGCAGTTCTCGCTTTGGAAGTAGTTCGGCGAGAGAAGAACGATCATGAATTGCGCCGCGTCGATTACCTCGTTTTTCCAATTGTTCGCGCTGTCAATCATTTTTTTGTCGAAAAAGACGCGCGGGTTAGCTCGGAAAAGCTTTTTCAGTTTAGGGCTGTTTTTCAGCCGTTTGACAAATTGGGCGACAAGACCGTTTCCGTTATCTTTATGCGCGTAACTGATGAAATAGTCGTGGTTATAATACATGCTGCGTTTCTGCGTGTCCGTTGATTTGCGTATTGCGTTTAAAAAAGATCCGAGAAGAATCCGAACACGTCGTTCGACGATTTCTTACGGTAGGCTTCCGCTTGTTTATGATCGCCCTGCGCCTCCGCGATGGAAATTAATTGCTCGTAGACGACCCCCATGGTACTCAGCGCGATAAAATCGAACTCCGAGCTTTCCGCAACTTTGTTCAGCATTTTGAGCGATTGTTCGAAATGTTCTTTCGCTTGTTTGAGATCGTCCCCCGCGACCAGGAAAACGCCTATTTTAACAAGGGCAATGCTCATATCGCGCAGCGCGTCGTTATCGTCAGGATTGCGTTCGACCGCCTGCGCGTATATTTCGACCGCTTGTTGGTAGTATTCTTTCGCTTGCTCGCCCATCGTGTCCGGATCCAGCAAGGCGGCTAAATTGCAATAGGAGTCGGCGATCTCGCCCAGCGCGACGAGATTGTCCGGTTGGATCTCGAGAATCTTCTTGCGCATATCGAGCGCTTGTTCATAATATTCTTTCGCCTGTTTGACGTCGGACGCCTGCTCCGCCATGTTCGCTAATTGGTCGTAGGAAACAGCCAGGGCGTTCAGCGCTAGAATATCGAGCTCGGCATCGTCCTGAGTCTTAACCTTGGCGAGCGTCTCGATCGCTTTCTTGTGGTATTCCTGCGCTTTCTTCAGCTGGTTCATCCGTTCTGAGAGGACTCCCAATTTCGTATAGGTAAAGCCCAAGCTGAACGCCGATTCGAACTCGCCCGGCGTCTGCTCGACCCACTGAGCGCTTATTTCCGCCGCTTTCTTATGGTATTCTATCGCCTGCACGACGTCGCCGTTCGCCTCCAAGGCGTCGGCTATTCGACCAAAGGAAACGCCCAGCGCGTACGTCGTTTGAGGATTGTCCGGCGTCAGCTCGAAAATATTTTGGCGCGTTTGAAGCGCTTGCGTATGGTATTTTTTCGCCTGGGCGTACTTGTCCTCTTCCATAGCGAAGAAGCCTAATTGATCGTAGAGATCAGCCAGGTTGCCGAGCGCGTCGAGATTGTCCGGCTCGATCTCGAGAATCTTCTTACGAATATTGATCGATTTCTTATAGGATTCTTTTGCTTTCTTGCTATTGCCTTGCATCTTCGCCTCGTCGCCTGACAAGTCGTAGGAGACGGCCTTTTCGCTCAACGCCTCGACGTCGCCTGGAAGACCTGCGGCGCTCTTCTTGGCGGCCTTTGGACGAGGACTAGGCGTCGGCTTCGGCGCTGTTGACTTCGACGGTGGCGCCGTTGACTTTGGCTTTGGCGCTGTTGACTTTGGCTTTGGCGCTGTTGACTTTGGCGGTGGCGCCGTTGACGTCGGCGCGTCGGACGCTTGCATATCGAGACCGGCGTCGTAGAGCGCGGAGATCGCTTTGTCGATCAACGTCTTCGTACGCTTGCTTAAGTTAAGATCGTAAGCGACTTCGCGATCGTTCATGCCGAGAAACCAATCGGGAAAACGCTCGGCCAAGTCGCGCCGAATACTGAACGTCTGGCTCTGAAAATCGGCGATTTGAACCAGCGTGATAGCGTCGTCGGGAAGGGAACGACGGTCTGCGCGCGCAAGCCAGCGCAAGAACTCGTACGCGCAACGCTCGCAGACGAAGTAGTTCGGCGAGAGAAGGACAAGCATGACTCGCGAGGCGTCAATTTCCGCCTGAATCGACGCTTCCCAATCGGCCTTGTCGCTAATTGGCGCCAGGTTGTAAAAAACGCGCGGTTTGGCGCCAAAGAGTTTTTTCAGCTTGTAACTGCTTTCCAGTCGCCTGGCAAATTCGTCGATAAAACCGTCGTCGTTGTCTTCAGGCGCGCAGGTGATGAAGTAATCGTATTTGTAATCCATGCCGAGTCTCTGCGAGTAAGTGGGGTTGCATGCTGCATTAAGGGCTCGTTTTCGAGCTTTATGCTTAAATCTACCAGAATAAGCGCAAGGAATCAAGTAGCACGATGCGCAAAAAAGGAAAATAGTTTACAAACGGAACCAATTTGCGCCCAATACCCCAAACAAACCGCCAACCCTTTCCCCGCGCCGCCCCGATCAACGCCGACGTTGAACCGCCGTCGGGGCGCGCCGCGTTTAAAAACCGTCCGACAGGATTCCGAATCAATATTTCGCCGCTTCTTTACGGTATGCTTTAGCTCGTTTGTGGTCGCCTTCCTCCTCCGCTAAGGCGGCTAATCGGTAGCAGGCGATCTTAAGGTTGTTTAGCGTGCTATAAAAGCACGGCGAGTACTCGGCAACCTCGTTCAGCGTTTCGAGCGCTTTTTCCAGGTATTCTTTCGCCTGGTCCCGAACGCCCTCCTCGTGCCACAAAACGCCTATTTGAACAAGAGGGTTGCCCATCTCGCGCAACGCGTCGACGTCGTTCGGATCGAGCTCGACTACCTGCGCGTAAATGTCGAGCGCTTGTTTGTAGTATTCTCTCGCTTGCTCGCCCATCTCGTCCGGATCCAACAGGTCGCCTAATCTGCAATAGGAAGCGCCCGTCTCGCGCAAGACGTCCGGATTGTCCGGATCGTACTCGAGTATCTTCGCGCGCGTCTTGATCGCTTTTTCATAGTATTCTTTTGCTTGTTTGCTGTTGAACGACTGTTCCGCCGCAATCCCCAATTGATCGTAGGAAACAGCCAGGGCGCTCGTCGCATAAGTATCGCGCCGCGTATGAGGGTGCGCCTTCGTGAGTATTTTGACCGCTGTTTTATGGTATTTCCGTAAATTTTTGAAATCGTTCTCCGCCTCTGCCAAAACTCCCAATCTTACATAGGTAATGCCCAAGCAGAGCGCCGCGTCGACGTCGTTCGGCGCCAGCTCGACCCTCCGAACGCCCGCCTCAGCCGCTTTCTCGAGTTGTTTTATCGCTTTCACGATATCGCCGACCGCCTCCAGGGCGTCGGCTATTTTGCCATAGATAATGTTCAGGGCAAAGAACGCTTGAGGATTGTTCGGCATAAGCTCGGCGCTTTTTTGACACGTTTCAAGCGCCTGCTCAAAGTATTTTTTCGCGGGTCGGTACTTGCGCTTGTCCATTGCCAAAGAGCCTAATTGGTTGTAGAGGGCAGCCAGTTCGTTCAGCGCGTCGACGTCGTTCGGATTGCGCTCTAGTTTTCTCTTGCGAGTTTCGATTAATTTCTCGCAGGACTCTATCGATTTTCTGATATTGCCATTCTTTTCCGCCGGGTCGTTGGAGACAATCAGTTTGCACTCCGCATCGGCGTCGTCCTGCAGATCAGCGGCGCTCTTGGCGCCCTTTGGACGAGCGCCGACCCCTTGCGCGTCCAGACCGGCGTCGTAGAGGGCGGAGATCGCTTTGCCGATCGACGTCTTCGTACGTCTGCTTAAGTCGAAATCCTTAGTAATTCCACGTCCGTTCAGACCGGGAAGCCATTCAGGAAAACGTTCCAGCAGGTCGAGCGGGACATTGGTCGTTTTGTCGTTGAATTGTTCCGGGAAATCATTGAGGTAAACCAGCGTGATTCCTTCGTCAGGAAGGGATTGACGGCTTGTTTTCGCGAGCCACCGAACGAGCTCGTACGCGCAGCGCTCGCTGCGGAAATAGTTCGGCGAGAGAAGGACAAGCATGAATCGCGACGGGTCAATTTCCGTATGAATCGAGATTTCCCAATCGGCTTTGCCGCGAATCGGGCCGAGGTCGTAAAAAACGCGGGGTTTGGCGCCGAAGAGCTTTTTCAGTTTGTAGCTGTTTTTCAGCCGCCTGGCAAATTCGTCGACGAAACCGTCGTTGTTATCCTCAAGCGCGTAACTGATGTAATAATCGTATTTGTAATCCATGCCGTGTCTCTGCGTGTAAGTGGAATTACCGGGGCGTTAAGGACTCGTTTTCGAGCGTTGTTGTGTAAATCTACCAGAATAAGCAGAAGGAATCAAGCAGTACGAGGCGCAAAAACGAAAAACAGTTTACAAACGGAACCAATTTGCGCCCAATACCCCAAACGAACCGCCAACCCTTTCCCCGCGCCGCCCTGATCAACGCCGACGTTGAACCGCCGTCGGTTGCGCCGCGTTAAAAGCCGTCCGAGAAGACGCTACACCTATATTCCGCCCCTTTCTTTCGGTACGCTTTCGCTTGTTTGCAATCGCCCTGCGCGTCTGCTAAGTCGGCTAGGCTAAGGTAGACGGTTCTGAGCGTATCGGACGTTAAAAGATCGAGCGGCGAGCTCTCGATAATCTTGCTCAGTATTTCGCGCGCCTTTTCTAAGTATTCTTTTGCCTGCTCGCGGACGTCCTCGTCGTCGCTCAATAAGACGCCTAATTGAGCGTAAACGGAGCCCAGGCCGCGCAGCGCGTCATGATCGTCCGGACAGCGCTCGACGAGCTGAGTCCTTGTTTCGAGCGCTTTTTCGTAGCGCTCTCTTGCCAGCTTGTTCATAAACTCCGAGTCCGCAAGGGAACCTAAGTTTTCGTAGGTCAAGGTCAGTTCGCGCAGCGCGTTATGATCGTCCGGATTGCGCTCGACGATAATCTTCCGGATCTCGAGCGCTTTCTCATAGTATCCTATCGCCCGTTTCGGCTTGAACTCTCCCTCCGCCAGGTCCCCTAATTGGTCGTAGGAAACAGCCAGGGCGTTCATTACGAGAAGATCGTCCTGCGTGCGCCCGAGAACTTTAGTTAGAGTTTCAACCGCTTTCTTGTGGTATTCTCGCGTTTTTTTGAACTTGTCCTTCGCCTTCGCCATAACCCCTAATTTGACATAGGTCAAGCCCAAGCAGAACGCCGCTTCAACATTGTCCGGAGCGAGCTCGACCGACCGCGCGCCTGCCTCGACCGCTTTTTCGTAGTGTTCTCTCGCCTGCTTGTGCTTGCCGTCCGTCTCCAAGGCGGCGCCTGTCCGGTTATAGGAAACGCACAGGTCAAATAACGCTTGTGGGTCGTCCGGCAGCTCAGCGGCGCTTTTCTTGGCGTCCTTTGGAGAAAGGTCGTCTTGCGGACGGGAAGTTTTTTTCTCCTTCGCCCAATCTTCGCTTCTGACGTCGTACCGACCTGCGCTGTAAAGGGCGGCGAGCGCTCTGTTGATCGACCCCGTCGTATGATTCCTCAAATCGACAGGGTCCTCTATTTCACAATCGTGCAGCATGAAAACCCAGTCGGGAAAACGAGTCCTCAAGTCCTTCGGGATGGCGACCTTAGCGCCCTTTTCGTTATCGAAGAGCCCGGGCGTGTCGGCGATTTGGATCTGCAGCAATCCTTCGCCGAGAAGGTGTTGGGCCGTTCCTTCATTAACCCACCATTCGAGCTCCTGCGCGCACCGCTCGCTTTGGAAATAATTTGGCGAGAGAAGAACGAGCATATATCGCGACGTTCCGAGCGCCGACTGAATTTTGCGCTCCCAGTCGTCCGGTCTGCGAACCGCGCCTTTGTCGTAGAAAACACGGAGCTCGGGACCGAAAAGTTTTTGTAATTTAGCGCTGTCCTTCAATCGTTTAACGAATTCGTCGACAAAACCGTCTTCGTTGTCTTCAGGCGCGTAACTAATGAAATAGTCGTAGTTATAGTTCATATATGTCTCTTCGAGGGAGTTGATTTGCGCGTTGCGTTAAGGACTCAAGGTCGAACCCCGTTTCGTAAATCTACCTAAGCTCCCCGGAAAATCAAGCGCCGTCGGGCATGAAAAGAAAAATAACCGCAACTGGGTCCAATGATAATGGATTGCAAGTTAGACCGCGCCCCGCGACGGCGACGCGGTTTTGACGACGTCGAACCGTCAACGTTTGAACAGACGCTTGAACCAACGCCGCCAAAACGGTTGTTCTTCTTCGAGTTGTGCTTGCAGGTAAGCTAAGAATTGCAGCGCTTGAGGATCGTCCGGCGTTCGCTCGACAATTTTCTCGAAACCTTCCAGCGCTTTCTCATAGTATTCTCTTGCTTGCTTGCGCTCTCCCTCTGCGTCCGATAAGACGCCTAAGCTACTATAGGTACCGCTCAGGTCTCTCAACGCTTGAATATCGTCCGGCGTTCGCTCGACAATCTTTTTTCGTATTTCCAGCGCTTTCTCGAAGTATTCTTTTGCTTGTTTACTATCTCCCTCTGCGTCCGATAAGAAGCCTAAGTTATTATAGGTACCGCTCAGGTCGCTTAACGCTTCAAGATCGTCCTGCGTTTGCTCGACAATTTTGTCGAAACCTTCCAGCGCATTCTCATAGTATTCTTTTGCTTGTTTACTATCTCCCTCTGCGTCCGATAAGAAGCCTAAGTTATTATAGGTACCGCTCAGGTCTCTCAACGCTTGAATATCGTCCGGCGTTCGCTTGACATTTTTTTTTAGTATTTCCAGCACATTCTCATAGTATTCTCT
>JAQVHZ010000117.1 GCA_028695965.1 Thermoguttaceae bacterium
ATCGCGGGGACCGAACAGACCGCTTCGCTAATGTTCTTATTCATGCCGGTTAAGACGAGCCCGAAGCCGCCCCCCTGGCTCGTGCCGTGGTATCCGATCCGGTCCGCGTCGACGAAATCCTGTTCGGCGAGCCAGTCGATCGCGCGGTCGAGTCCGAGGATCGGAGCGCGGTAGAAGTAGGCGTCCCGGTCGGTCGCGTTGAATTCGAAATAGTTGACGCCTAAGCTCCGATTGAAATCGTCGTACGCCTGTTGACGCTCCGTCTGGTCGATCGGGACGTCGTACGGAAAGACGTTCAGCGTGCAGACGACGAACCCTTCTTTGACGGGCTCAGGGTCCGGTTCGAACCCAATCCCCGCCCACGCGACGTTGACGATCGCCGGGTAGGGCCCTGCGCCCGTCTTCGGGACGCCGAGATATCCGTACAGCCGCTCCCCGTTGATCGTCGCGAAATTGACCGCGTACATATCGACCAAATCGCTCGAAAATTCGTCGAGTTTGCGCCGCTGCATATCGATAGGAATCGCGCGGACTTCCGCTTTGCCTCGCGCCCAGAACTCGTCGAAATCGTCCGGCTTGGGCAAGCCGGGCTCGATCGATTCGGGATCGAACCCCGCGCCTGCAAGCGCGTCTCTTTTCACCGTCCCGTCGGCGGATTCCGCATGGACCAGGACCCTGACGAACCCCGGCGTCTCGAGCGCGCATCGGAACGTCGCTTCAGCTTGGCTCGACAGGTCGAGCGTCTCTTCGGCGAGCAGGTCGCGCCCGTCGTTGGTGATTCGGACCGTCATCGCGCCGGAATCCGCCGGTTGGCCCGACGCGTCGAGCGCCGTTACGACGAAGCTCGCCTCTTCGCCGACTTCGTAGACGCAGTTCTCGCGATCGAACGCGATATTGATCGTTTCGACGACGTCGGCAAAGAGCGTCGGCGCGGTCAGGAACGCCGCAAGCGCGAGCGCCGCGTTGGTAATGAATTTTGCCATAAGAACTTCCTTGATAAAATAGGGGCGTTGACGTCCTGGCGCCATGAGCGCCGCAGGGCGTAAAGAACGAGCCGGAAAGACTTTCCCGGCTCTCTGCGCGTCGAACTTATGCGGCTGCGGCGGTCAGCATATCGATCGCTTGACGTATCCGCTCGAGCGTTCGTTCTTTGCCGATGATCGCGGCAAGGTCGGTCCCGCCGCCCGGCGTCGCCTGCATGCCCGCGAGCGCGATTCCGAGCGGATAGAGGAGCCAGCCGCCCTTCACGCCGAGTTGCTCGACGAGCGGCGCGCACGCGTTGTAGACGCCGTCCCGGGTCCATTCGTCGACGTTCTCGAGCGCGGGCAGGAGCGCCTTGAGCGCGGCGAGCGCGGTCGATTCGTCCGTCTTGAATTTCTTGTTCTGGAAGAACGTCAGGTCGTATTCCTCGGGCATATTGTCGATGAACATGATCCTGTCGGGCAGGTCGCTCAGGATTTCACAGCGCGGTTTCAGGTTCTTACACAACAAGTTAAGGTCGATCGGCGTCTTCACGACCGACTCGACCCACGGACGCGCAATTTCCGTGAATTCTTCGTCCGACATACGGTTGATATATCCGGCGTTCATCGCGCGGAGCTTCTGGATATCGAAGATGGCGGGCGACTTGCTGATCCAGGCGGGGTTCCATTTCTCGATCATTTCCTCGAGCGAGAAGATTTCCTGGTCGTCTTTCGGTCCCCAGCCGAGCAGGAGCAGGTAGTTCAGGATCGCGGGGCTCAGGTAGCCTTGTTTCACGAGGTCCTGATAGCTCGCGTCTCCGGAGCGCTTCGACAATTTGCTGCGCGCGTCTCTCATGACGGGCGGGCAGTGGATATAGACCGGCTTCTCCCAACCGAACGCCTCGTAAAGGAGCGTATACTTGGGCGTGCTCGAAAGGTATTCGTTCCCTCGGACGACGTGCGTGATCTTCATCAGATGGTCGTCGACGACGTTCGCGAAGTTGTAGGTCGGCGTCCCGTCGGTCTTGAGCAGGATCTGGTCTTCGAGCTCGTCCGCGGCGACTTCGATATGCCCGTAGATGAGGTCGTCGAACGAGACGATCCCTTCGGTCGGCGCCTTCTGCCGGACGACGTGAGGTTCGCCCGCCGCCAACCGGCGCTCGACTTCCTCTTTCGGCAGGTCGCGGCAGCGGCGGTCGTAATGCCCGACCGGTTCGCCCGCGGCGCGTTGTTCCTCGTGCAGCGCGTCGAGCCGCTCCGCCGTGCAGAAGCAGCAGTACGCCTCGCCCTTCTCGACGAGCTCGACCGCGTAGTCCTTGAAGATCCCCGTCCGCTCGCTCTGGACGTACGGGGCGTAATCGCCGCCGACGTCCGGACCTTCGTCCCACGTTAGTCCGTTTTCTTTCAGGGTGTCGTAAATGATCTCGACGGCGCCCTCGACAAGGCGCGCTTGGTCCGTGTCTTCGATACGCAAAATGAACGCGCCGTTTTCGTGCCTGGCGGTCAAGTAGGCGTACAGGGCGGTGCGCAAGTTGCCGACGTGCATATAACCGGTCGGACTAGGCGCAAAACGGGTGCGAACTTCGCTCATCTTCTTCTCCAAAGGTACTGTTCTCTGCTGATAAACGCCGCGATTCTTTTTAGCGGCGCTTTTTCTTTAGTTTACCGACGCGCCGTAAAATATCAACCGCAGAGCGCGTTTTTTTGACCGCGGCTTCGCGCGGCGAACAGGTTTCTCAAAAAAATGTTGACGGCGAATATTGCGCTCGATATAATACAAGACGTCGCAAGTAATTTCATCGATCCCTGCAGCAAGGGACCGCGGAATTGACCGCCAAACGACGACGTCCCCGAACGGTCCTGCGAAGAACCCGGCGCGCGAACACGGCGCGGCGTACGGTTCTTCCCGAAATTTTACTTGATCCTGCGCGTCCATGACGCCGCCACTAACTGAAAAGGAAACGAAAATGAAATTGTCCAGAAGAACGTTCCTGTCGGCAAGCGCGTTGGCCGCGGCCCCGACCCTTGTGCCGCGTCCCGTCTTAGGACAAGGGTTCGTCGCCCCGAGCGACACGCCGACCCTGTTGGCCGTCGGCGTCGGCGGAATCGGCTGTTCGCAAACTCAGGAGGCAAGCGGCGCAGGGTTCCAAGTCGAAGCGCTCTGCGATATCGACTGGAACCATGCGGAAAAGACCTTCAAGCTCTATCCGGAAGCGCGCAAATACAAAGATTTCCGCGAAGCGCTCGACAAAGAAGGCGATAAAATCGACTGCGTCTACTGCGGAACGCCCGACCATACGCACGCGATCGTCGCGCTCGCCGCGCTCCGCGCCGGCAAGCATACGTGCTGCGTCAAGCCGCTGACGCGAACGATCGAAGAGGGCAGAGCGGTCGCCCAAGCCGCGATCGACGCCGGCGTCGCGACGCAGATCACCACGAGCCCCGCGACCGGCGAGACCGGCTGCCGCGTTACCGAACTGCTCGCCGCCGGAGCGATCGGACAGGTCCGCGAAGTCCGCTTGTGGAGCGAACGGCCCGTCTGGCCGCAAGGCGCGCCGACCCTCCCGACCTGGACCGATCCGATCCCCGAAGGGTTCGACTGGGACGCATGGCTCGGACCCGCCCCGAAGATCCCCTTCGCCGACAAATGGCCCGGCGACTCGCCGATTCCGCGTATGTCGCCGCAGAACTGGGGCGGCGCCGCCGTCTTCCATCCGTTCAATTTCCGCGGCTGGACCGCGTTTGGAACCGGCGCGCTCGGCGATATGGGCTGTCACTGGGCGAATATTCCGTATCGGGCGTTGAAATTAGGGACGCCGACGCGCGTCGTCGCGTCGACGACGAAGTTTTACGGGGACGCGTTCCCGCTCTCCAGCCTGGTAACGTACGACTTCCCCGCGCGCGGGGACCTTGCGGAAGTCCGGCTCGTCTGGACCGACGGCGGAATCAAGCCGCCCATGCCGAACGATTGGGAAGGGGACGAACTGCCCTCTGAAGGGGTCCTCTATATCGGCGACGAAGGCGTCATGTTCAACGACCAGATCCTGAACAAAGAGCGCGCCAAGAGCTTCGAGAGCGTCCCGCGAACGCTCCCGAGACGAGGACAGATTATGAAAGAATGGATCGAAGCGGTCCGAGGCGGCGAACCTGCCGGCTCGAATTTCCCCGACGCCATGCCGGTCCTCGAGTTCGTCCTGCTCGGCGTCCTGGCGATCCGAACGCGCAAGCCGGTCGAATTCGATCCGGAAACGTGCAAAGTTGTCAACAACCCCGACGCCGACGCGTTCGTTAAAGCGAACTTCCAAAACGGCTGGACCTTGTAGTCCCCGCCCCCGCGAAACGTGGGCGTTTGACGGGGCGCGCGTTATCCGACTTCTCTGAAATTAGCGCCTTGTGAAAAAATGGATAATGCGGCTCCCTCTTGAACAAAACGAACCCATAAGGCGAAATCTGTCTGCAGACGGTGATCGGAACCGTATCAAGACGCTCGCCTTGAATCAATTACAGAAGAGGAACAAAATGAAAAATACCATAACAGCGCTTGCGTTGACCGTCTGTATGTCGGCGCTCGCATTAGGCGCCGAACCGATCGAATACGTCCCGACTCCTGGCGAGTCGGCGACCGTCGTTTCTCCGACTCAAGAGGATGATTCGACTGGATTTTCAGTCGAAATTTTCCCGAAAGAGATTTACCTTGGCGACACGATTTATCTCGCCCTCTATCACGAAAATCGATCAGACGAGAAAAAGGCGGTCTCGTCTGGCAGAGACGATTATTGGTACGGACAATTCATCCTTTCGTCGCCGTCTCTCGAGGGCGATTATCGCTGGATCCCGGAATATCGCACGAGCAGAATGAATAGACGCGCTGGAGTCAAGAAAGAGATCAAGCCCGGTGAAAAATATCCCGTTCTAACAACCGCCCTTGAATTTCCCCCGTTGGAAGATTGGAACGCTCCATTTTGGCAGGAATTGAAGGCGACGATTTCAGAAGAAGGGATTGTCTGCAAACTTCAGGTCTCCTATCGTAGCGCGAACCTTGAGCATGACGTCCTCGTCAAGCCGCGGCCCGCGAACGAGACGGCGCTTCTGGACCAGTGGCTCAACGACACGCCGGAAACGCAGGCGCCTGTGGTCGAGCGTACGCGTAAAGTTCCGTATACGGGTTTTCCGGCAGCCAGCGGCAAGAGCAATATCGCAATAGGACGGGGGAAATATGAGCCTTGGCTGTTCATTCGGCTCGGTAATCGCAAGCCTGCCGACCCGAACAATCCGACGACGCTGGAAGGGTGGCGCGACCTGGAAGCGAGTTTGACGCCGTCGACGATGCGCGACGAAATCCGGTTCACGAGGCTGCAGCTGGAGTACTACGCCGCCGCCGCCGGACAAGCCGAGGCTGCCGAAAAAGCCAAGTTGGAGTTTGTCGACTGGCTGAAAAGCCTTCCGGAAATTCAGCGAACGGTCATGACGAAGTCTCTCGTTTCCAAGCAGTATGATTTTTACGAGAAGGCGCCCCTTCGCGCCGCCAATCGCGAACTCATGCGAGCCCTTTACGATATACTCGACGTGGGGAGTCAGGGGATTGTCTGCAATTTTGAAAGCATTAAGTACAACGACCGAACGTTGACGCCTCCGCCGGGCGTCAAGGTGATACGCCCCTTTATGGACGTTGTAACGCCGACGCCGGAAGATCTCGCGCATGGCTCTAAAGACCTTCCCGACGGCTTTCGAATTTGGGACGCTGACGGCGACTCGGGGGCGGTGCGGATTGTCGCGCAGTATGTTGAGCTGAAAGAATCGGAAAATACTCTTGTGCTGAAAAACCGAGAAGGTTTGTGGTTTAACATGATTTTTTCCGCGCTCAGCGAAGAAGATAAGGAACACGCGCGCGCGATGAGCCAAGCCGCAGCAGAAAAACTGGAGGGAGAATGAAGTTGAACGGCTGTTCGCCTGACGCCGTTTCCAGCTTGAGCTGGCGTCGAGCAACCAAAACGCCCGGAGGCGCGCGATTTTGTTAGAGAAAGGCTTCCGCACAGAGCGCGCTATGCGGAGATTATAAAAAAACAAAAAAACTCCCTTTTTACTTGACAAGGACAGTACGAATGTTTTAAAATAGCAGACGAGCGCAGACGCTCTTTTTGCGTATGCATCATTTGACTAAACAACGTCGGAACAACAGTCGCCAAATACGGTCGACAGCGCATTAGAACGGCGCGCTTATCAAAAAATCGGTTATCGTACGAGGATAAGCGAATAGATTCCGTTGGGATTCGGAGTCGAATCTCCAGGACGGGATCACGAGAATGGGTTTCCTGTTCTCAGGTTCGTTGGACTTGTCGCTTTCGGGCGGCTCGTTTCAAACGACAGGTAGTGCGTTGCAGTTTGCAGCGCGTTGTTTGGTAAAACGATACTTCTAGAAAGAGAGGAACTATGCGTCCTTTTCTGGCTCCTTGGGACGTTCTTACGTCTGTCTTTGCGACTCAGAATGATTCGATCGCAGCCAGAATCTCCCCGCAACACATAACCCGCCAATGTATTCTGAGCGGAGCTGCTATAAAGCTCCGCCTTCTGCAGAATTTTCACAGAGCACAAAAGGAAATAGCTATGAAACATTTCATAACAGCGCTTGCGTTGACCGTCTGTATGTCGGCGCTCGCATTAGGCGCCGAACCGATCGAATACGTCCCGACTCCAGGCGAGTCGGCGACCGTCGCTTCTCCGACTCAAGAGGATGATTCGACTGGATTTTCAGTCGAAATTTTCCCGAAAGAGATTTACCTTGGCGACACGATTTATCTCGCCCTCTATCACGAAAATCGATCAGACGAGGACGGCGTTTTCTCGGGTGGCAGAGACGATTATTGGCACGGACAATTCATCCTTTCGTCGCCGTCTCTCGAGGGCGATTACCGCTGGATTCCGGAATATCGCACGAGCGAAAGGGTTACGCGCGCTCTCGTCAAGAGACCGATCAAGCCGGGTGAAAAATATCCCGTTCAAAAAATTGCCCTTGAATTTCCCCCGTTGGAAGATTGGAACGCTCCATTTTGGAAGGAATTGAAGGCGACGATCTCAGAAGAAGGGATTGTCTGCAAACTTCAGGTCTCCTATCGCGGCGCGAACCTTGAACATGACGTCCTCGTCAAGCCGCGGCCCGCGAACGAGACGGCGCTTCTGGACCAGTGGCTCAACGACACGCCGGAAACGCAGGCGCCTTTGGTCGAGCGTACGCGTAAAGTTCCACTGGTTGCCAGCGGCACGAGCAATATCTCAATAAGACGGTGGAAATATGAGCCTTGGCTGTTCATTCGGCTTGGTAATCGCAAGCCTGCCGACCCGAACAATCCGACGACGCTGGAAGGGTGGCGCGAGCTGGAAGCGAGTTTGACGCCGTCGACGATGCGCGACGAAATCCGGTTCACGAGGCTGCAGCTGGAGTACTACGCCGCCGCCGGACAAGCCGAGGCTGCCGAAAAAGCCAAGTTGGAGTTTGTCGACTGGCTGAAAAGCCTTCCGGAAATTCAGCGAACGGTCATGACGAAGTCTCTCGTTTCCAAGCAGTATGATTTTTACGAGAAGGCGCCCCTTCGCGCCGCCAATCGCGAACTCATGCGAGCTCTTTACGATATACTCGACGCAGAGAGCCAGGGATCCGTCTGTAATTTTGAAAGCCTTAATTACAACGACCGAACGTTGACGCCTCCGCCGGGCTTCAAGGTGATGCGCCCCTTTATGGACGTTGTAACGCCGACGCCGGAAGATCTTGCGCATGGCTCTAAAGATCTTCCCGACGGCTTTCGAATTTGGGACGCTGACGGCGAGGTGCAGATTGTCGCGCAGTATGTTGAGCTGAAAGAATCGGAAAATACTCTTGTGCTGAAAAACCGAGAAGGTTTGTCGTTTAACATGATTTTTTCCGCGCTCAGCGAAGAAGACAAGGAACACGCGCGCGCGATGAGCCAAGCCGCGGCAGAAAAGCCGGAGGGGAAATGAACTTGAAACGGCTGTTGTTCGCCGCGCGTTTTTAACTGCGCGCGGCAACGCCGCAGGTTGTTGCATTAGAATGAAAAGGAAACAAAATGAAAAACATTAGTATGGGCTTCTTTTAATCGTCGGCATATCAACGTTAGGCTGCGCAAGAATGCCTGCGTCGGAACCGATCGAGTATATGCCGACCCCAGGAGAATCGGCGACGGATGTTGGTCCGGTCAGAGACGATAAAGCAACAATGTCCGTCGAGGTATTTCCCACGGAGATTAACCTTGGCGACGCCGTTTATGTCGCTGTTTACTATGAAAATAGGACGAGCGGCGACCTTGTCTTCCTCCCGAACTTCTCGATCCTGTGCAGTCTTTCATCGCCGTTTTTTCAGGACGATTACCATTGGGTCGATGAATGTCGATCAGGCGGTTATGATTCGACCGTAGTCCTGCCTCGAACAATTGAACCAGGTGAAAAATATCTCTTTGGAATAGAAGCCCTTGAATTTCCTCCTTTGGACGATTGGGGCGCCCCGTTTTGGCAGGAATTGATTGCAAAGATTCCGGGTGAAGGGACGACCTGCGGACTTCGCGTCAAATGCGGCTCGGCAGAAATTGAGCGCGACATTCTCGTCAAGCCGCGTCCTGCGGTCGAAATGGCGCTTTTGAAGCAGTGGTATGACAATACGCCGGAAACGCTCTTTCCAAAGATTGAAGGCGACCGCAAGATTCCTTATAACGGCGTGTATTTAGAACCTAGCGGCAAGAGCAATATCCGAATCGGCGGGAAAGAATACGATCCTTGGCTGTTCGTTCGGTTCGGCGTCCGCAAGCCGTCCGACCCGAACAACCCGACGACGCTGGAGGGTTGGCGAGAGTTGGAAGCGAGCTTGATTCCGTCGACGATGCGCGACGAAGTTCGTTTAACGCGGCTTCAATTGGAGTACTACTCCGCCAAAAAAGGCGGGGCTTCCGAGCAAGCCAAGGCGGAACTCGTCGATTGGCTGGAGAGTCTTCCGGAAGTTCAACAAAGGAGAATGACGACGTCTCTTGTTTCCAAAATGCACGAGTTTTATGATTCGCCCCTTCGCGACAAAAATCGCGAACTCATGCGAGCCCTTTACGATATACTCGACGTGGGGAGTCAGGGGATTGTCTGCAATTTTGAAAGCATTAAGTACAACGACCGAACGTTGACGCCTCCGCCGGGCGTCAAGGTGATACGCCCCTTTATGGACGTTGTAACGCCGACTCCGGAAGATCTCGCGCATGGTTCTAAAGACCTTCCCGACGGCTTTCGAATTTGGGACGTTACCGGCGACACAGGGGCGGCGCAGATTGTCGCGCAGTATGTTAAGCTGAAAGAATCGGAAAATACTCTTGTGCTTAAAAACCGAGAAGGTTTGAGGTTTAACCTGAATTTTTCCTCGCTCAGCGAAGAAGACAAGGAACACGCGCGCGCGATGAGCCAAGCCGCGGCAGAAAAGCCGGAAGAGGAATGAACTTGAAACGGCTGTTATTCGCCTGTTACCATTTTTACCTTGACCCGTCGAACGGG
>JAQVHZ010000118.1 GCA_028695965.1 Thermoguttaceae bacterium
ACCGGTTGTACTGGGGGCTTGTTCAGCAAAAATCTTACTGATTCGTTAATTTTTACGTTTTTTCTTCAAAAAATTCCTCCCGAAAATCGAAGGGGGAGCAGAATGGGGTTTTTAGAACCTCCCATATTGTAGTCTCCGGAGGGAGACATTTGCGCTGCCACTTTTAGAAGCAATTCCCATTGATTAAAATTGGACGGGACTTGAACATTTTCCGGGGAATCGTAAATCTGTTTGATTGCTTTTGGAGGGAAAGTCATGGATTGACCACCGAATAGACCACCGAATATATCGCGACTAAAAATCACGTTTACATTTGCTTCGTCAAGTTGTCGATAAACGCTCGTGTTTATTAAAACAACAACCCCTAAGATAACGACCAGCGCGCATAGTGATAACGCGCACAACGACAGCGCGACAATCTTTTGTCTTTTGCTGAAACGTTTAAGGCTCTTCATTTCGTAAAACTCCTTTGTATAAACCGAGTTTCCCATTATAGGCGGCTTATAGGTTCAAATCTTATGGTTAAATGTTCACGTTGTCGTCAATCCCAGCTTGACAGGACGTCTCCGCTCATACGGCAAGACGCCTCGGTCGGCGCTGCGGCGACGGGACCCAAGTATTAGGTCCAAATCAAAGGAAAGCGCAGAATCGCTTACAGCGATTCGGGCTGCGATAAATGCAAGGATTGTGGATTGGCAACGAGACGGAGCAGTTTAATCGTCCCGTCTCGTATGGAACGTGAAAAACGGCCGAAACAGCAGTTGGGGAAACAACGGCAAGTTTCGTAAAAAAGCTGAAAGATAATCGTAAATGAGTTTGGTTCAAAGCGCGTTGGCTGCAACGCGACAAAAGCCTCAATTTTTAAAAACGATCAGCAAAACGACTCTTGCCGCTTATCGTCTTTAAAGTTATCATAGACAAGAAGCCAGCGGGCGTCAAATAAAAAAAGCAAATAACCGCCAAATTTTTGGAAAATTTTTTTGCGGACGGCGATAAAGCTATACCCAATCAGAGTTTTCCGATAAGGCGCCCTTCCAAACCGTATCGTCATAAGCGGAATTAATCAATTCTTCGCGGTTACAAAAATCCAAAACCTCGTTTTATTTTCTCAGATGCAAATTACAACTTGGCTGGCGCTATTGTGAAAAAGCCTTCTATTCCGAAAGGAACAGAAGGCTTTTAAAAGACGAAACCGCCTAATTTCAACGACTCTCTTTGGGCTTTTCCGTTAGAGCGCGGCGATTTGTTGGAAGTCGGCTTTCAAGGACTGGTAGAGTTTCTGGTAGACGGGGAACGCGGCGTCGTACGCCTTCTGGGCGTCGGCGTCAGGGGCGACTTCGGAGACGCGCTTTATGGTCGCGCCGCACGCCTCTTGGACGTTTGCATATTCTCCTCCGGCGACCGCCGCAAGGAGCGCGACGCCGAACGCGGGCCCTTCTTCCGAACTCAGGGTCGTAACGTTGGCGCCGAAGACGTCCGCTTGAATCTGTCGCCAGAACGGGCTCTTTGCGCCGCCTCCGGACGCGCGGATCTCGTCGATCGGGACGCCGAGGCTGCGGAAAATGTCGATCGATTCGCGCAGCGAGTAGCAGACGCCTTCGAGGATCGAACGGGTCATTCTGCCACGGTCGTGCGCGAGGGTCAGACCGACAAAACAGCCTCTTGCGTTCGGGTCGGCGTGCGGGGTGCGTTCGCCGCTCAGGTAGGGCAGGAAGAACAGGCCGTCCGCGCCGACCGGCGTCTTTGCCGCTTCGGCGGTCAGGAGGTCGTAGACGTCGACGCCCTCCGCCTTGGCTTTTTCGTGCAGTTCCATGCACAGCGCGTTGCGGAACCACTGGAGCGAGCCCGCCGCCGAGAGGGTTACGCCCATCATGTGCCACTTGCCGCGCACGGCGTGGCAGAAGGTGTGGACGCGCCCGAGCTTGTCGAATTTCAGCTCGTCCGAATGAACGAAGACGACGCCGCTGGTGCCGAGCGAGGTCGAGAGGACTCCGGGCCGGACGATCCCGTTGCCGACGGCGCCCGCCGCGCAGTCGCCCGCGCCGCCAACGACGAAACAGTCGGTCGTCAGGCCGAGCGCTTCGGCGGCTTCCGGGGTCAGCTTGCCGGTTATGTCTTCCGATTCGTAGACGGTCGGCAGGAGCGACTCGTCGAGCTGGAGCGCGGCGAGGAGCGGCTTGGACCACTTGCGGCCCGCGACGTCCAAGAGGAGCGTCCCGCTGGCGTCGCTGACTTCGGTCGCGTAATCGCAGGTAAGACGGCGCCTGATCTCGTCTTTTGGCAGGAGGACTTTGGCGACCCGGTCGAAATTCTCCGGCTCGTTGTTCCTGAGCCACACGATCTTCGGGGCGGTGAATCCGCTCATGGCGGGGTTGGCGACCATCTCGATGAGTTTTTCGCGCCCGCCCGCGGCCGCTTCGATCTCCGCGCATTCTTTCGCGGTGCGCTGGTCGTTCCATAGAATCGCCGGACGAACGACTTTGTCGTCTTTGTCGAGGAAGACGGAGCCGTGCATTTGGCCCGACAGCCCGATTCCTTTCACGTCGGCGCCGGCGACGCCCGCTTTTGCCAAGACGTCGGGCACGGTCTCGACGACCGCGCGGAACCAGTCGTCGGGGTTCTGTTCGCTCCAGAGCGGCTTAGGCGCGTAACACGGGTACTCGCCGACTCCGCTTGCCAAAATCGTTCCGTCTTCGCGGATCGCTAGTACTTTTGTGCCCGACGTGCCCACGTCGATTCCAAGATAAACGCTCATAGACAAACCGCCTTTCATTATGGTGTTGTCGAGGAATTGTTCTTTTTGCTTAATGATATAGCGCCGAAAAACGATTTGCAAGAGAAAAATCGTTTTTTCGTCTAATTTGAAAAAAGCTCCGCGACGCCCTGACAGACGGTCCAAACCGTTGCGGTTGGGTCTGTTCAACGCGAAAAAAAACGTTATAATGAACCGACCTTTTTGGAGATACTAATGGAGGCAGAAATGGCAGACCAAGAGCAATTCGTTTATCTGGACAACAACGCCACGACCGCGGTCGCGCCGGAAGTCGTCGACGTAATGCGTCCGTATCTGGAAGCGAAATACTGGAACCCCAGCTCGATGTACGCGCCCGCGATCGAGCTGGCGCGAGAGCTCGACGCGGCGCGAGAACTGGTCGCGGAACGGCTTGGCGCGGCATTTGCCGACGAAATTATCTTCACGTCCTGCGCGACCGAGAGCAACAACGCGGCGCTTGTCGGCGGTCTGCGCGCGGCGATCAAGGCGGATCCGAACCGGCGCCAAATCGTGACGACGAAAGTCGAGCATCCCGCCGTCTTGGAGGTCTGCAAGCAGCTGGAAAAAGACGGGTGCGAGGTCAGCTGGGTCGGGGTCGACCAGGACGGCAAGCTGAACCTGCGCGAGTACGTCCAGTCGCTCCAGCCGGGCAAGACGGCGCTCGTGTCGATCATGCACGCGAACAACGAGACGGGCGTGATCTTTCCTATCGAGAAGCTCGCGCGCCTTGCCAAGCAGACGGACCCGAAGATCGTCTTCCACGTCGACGCGACGCAGTCGGTTACGAAACTGCCGATCGATTTGAGCAAAGTCGAGCCGGGCGACGCGATGAACGGCGCGTTCGGGAACGTCGATATGCTCTCGTTCAGCGGGCACAAGATCCACGCGCCCAAAGGGGTCGGCGCGCTCTACGTCAGGCGCGGAACGCCCTTCGAGCATTTCCTCATCGGCGGACATCAGGAACGCGGTCGGCGCGCGGGCACGGAAAACGTCCCGTACATCATGGGTCTGGCTAAAGCGCTCGACTTGGAATCCGAATCGATTCTCGAGCGGGGCGCCCGGACGGCGGCGCTGCGCGACCGGCTCCAAGAGGAGCTCGAAACGCGCGTTCCGCACCTCATTGTGAACGGAAAGAACTCGCCGAGAACGCCTAATACGCTGAACGTCGCCGTCTATGGCGCCGAAGGAGAAGCGATTCTGATGCTCATGTCGGAACGGGGCGTCTGCGTCTCGAGCGGGTCAGCCTGCACGTCCGGTTCTCTCGAGCCGTCCCACGTCCTTTCGGCGATGCGCGTTCCGGAAGGCGCGCTACAGGGCAATTTCCGATTCAGCCTGAGCCGCTACACGACCGACGCCGATATCGATCGCGCCGTCAGCGCGTTTGTCGACGTGGTCGCCGCGGTCCGGTACACGTCGAGCAAGTGGGACAACGACAAATCGGAACCGATCGCGTGATAGGGCGCAACTTAACTAATGCCAGAGACTGCGGCGCCTGCGTTGAGGAAGAAGATTAGGCGCCGAATTTTGACGAGCCGTCGTCATAAAGAGGGTATAACTAACGCCGGAGCCGCAAGTTAAGACGGCTTCGGCGTTCTGTGTTTCTTGGCGTAAGTCGGCGCGTTATCGAACGATCGTTCCGACGTGCTCGCCGCGGACGGCGCGTTCGAGGTTGTCTTCTTCGCGGAAGTTGAAGATCATGATCGGCATGCCGTGGTTTTGGCATTTCGCAAAGGCTTCTTGGTCCATGACGCGCAGATTTTGCGAGATCGCTTCGTCGAACGTAAGGTTCGGATAGAAGACGGCGTTGGGGTCTTTGTTTGGATCGGCGGAATAGACGCCGTCGACTTTGGTCGCTTTGAAGAGGAAATCGGCGTCGAGTTCGAGCGCGCGCTGAGCGGCGGCGGTGTCGGTCGTAACGAACGGGGCGCCCATGCCTCCTGCCAGGACGACGACGCGCCCTTTTTCCAGGTGCCGCAGCGCGCGGCGCCGAATGAACGGCTCGGCGACGACGTTCATCTCGATAGCGGTCATGAGCCGGGTCTCTTGCCCGAGCGCTTCGAGCGCGTCGTGGAGCGCGGACCCGTTGATGATGGTCGCCAACATACCCATGTAGTGCGCGGTCGCTTCTTGAAGGGTCGCGGCGCCGTCGGTCGCTTTGAACTGGGCGCCGCGAAGAATATTGCCGCCGCCCATGACGACTGCGATTTGGACGCCCATCTTAGCGACTTGCGTGATTTGCGCGGCGAGATGATTGACGGAATCCATCGAAATTCCGCGATCGTTTTCAGGGCAGAAGCATTCTCCTGAAACTTTGAGCAGGATTCTTTTGATTGGTTTTAAAGCGGTTTTTCCGTCGTTATTTTGCATGAAGCGCTCCTTGTCTGCTGCACGGGCTTGAGAGATATTCTTAACCGTATCGCGGCTCCAACTTTAGTAAAAACGCCGACGCCGCGTCCAAATCAGGGTTATTTTCGCCCAATAACGGCGTCTTGTCAAGTCGTGAAGCGTGTTTTTTGGCGCAAAGGAGCGCCGCGCGCGGCAGGACGGGCTCGAGAGGCGGAAACGCGCGCAAAAAAAAACGCGTCGTTTATGCAACGACGCGTTTTATTGAACGGTTAAGCTTGAACGCGATTCACGTTCGGGGAGCGGCGATCACGCCATGTCTTTGAGGCCCTTGAGCGCCTTGACCTTGATTTTGTAGTGTTCCGGCTTGGCAGGACGATCGATGAACTTTCCAGGATGGAACGGATCGGGAACGTTCTTTTGGGCGGGTCGAGCGGCAACATATTGCTTTTCGACTTTGACGAGGCCGGGGAGGATGAAGCTGGCGTTGTTGCCTTTCGCAAGTTCAGCCTTGATGATTTCGCTCAGTTGTTCGACAACGGCGCCGACTTGCTTCTTGTTCAGCTCAGTCGCCTCGGCGAGGGCTTGGATCAACTGCGTCTTGGTCAGGGGCTTGGAGGCAGCGCATTTTTTGGCTTCGCATTTCGCGGCCTTAGCGGGAGCTTTTTTTTCCTTCGCCATTAAAGTAATCCTTTAACAATAAGGGATTGTGAAGCGGATAAGATGCAAACGCAACTCGTATGCGGACGCCGGACTCCGGATCGTAACAACGTAGAGGGGAGGAGCCGACGCGCGCTCGTTGCGCGCAACACGCGTGTTTCGCAGCAAATTCCACACAGTTTTCTGGTTTTCGCCTCGAATGTTGTTATATTTTTATACGTTTCTTTAGGCGATGTCAACGCTTGAGCCCCATTTTTTCCGGAAATTTTGCGATTTTTTCCAAAAAAAGTCAAAAAAGTCGGTTTTTTGCCAAAAAAATTGACGCTTTTCGAGCCCAACGCGGTCGCCGCGTCGGTTTTATAGAGCTCAAAAGGGTCGCCGCTTCGATTTTTCATTTTTGACGCCGAGTCGACAGAATTTTGACGTCTCCCGTTGAAAAAATTCGTCCCCTTGGGACCGAGCGAGTTCCTGATTCTCCTTACTTTACAGAACGTCAATTCTTTTTATAATAGCCTACTTGAAGCGTTGTCGAATCGCGGCATGGCGCCGCCGGTTCGCAGCGTTCAACGTTGTTTAGTTATTTGCCGTACCGACATTGGCGCGGCGTAACCGGTATGCCGAACGAAACGCTCGTTCGCGGAAGGTTTCCCATGCAGTACAATATAGTCAGCGCGCCGGATTTCATGCCCATCCACATGATCCGCGACGTCCAAAATCGTAAGTTTGTCGATCTCTTCAAACGCGTGTACACGAACGTTCCGTGGTATCGCAACCTGCTTGAAGAGCACAACGTGAATCCGGAATCTATCAAATCGATCGACGATATTGTCAAACTGCCCTTTATCAAGAAAACCGACCTTCGCGAAACCTACCCGACCGGCATGTTCGCGCGCCCGATGGAAGAGATCGTGCGCTTTCACGCGTCGAGCGGCACGACCGGCAAGCCGATTATCATGGGCTACACGCGCCACGACCTCGACGCGTGGTCCGAATCGGTTACCCGCGCGCTCTGTATGTTTGGAATCACGGAGCACGACGTCATTCAAGTGGCGTACGGGTACGGCGTCTTCACGGGCGGTCTCGGCATTCACGACGGGGCGACCCGGCTCGGCTGCACGGTCCTGCCGATTTCCGGGGGCAACACGGAGCGCCAGCTGACCTTGATGCGCGACCTTGGCGTGACGACGATCGCCTGCACGCCGAGCTACTTCCTGCATATTCTCGACTACGCGCGCAAAATTGGGTTCGACTGGGCCGACTCGAACCTGAAACACGGCGTCTTCGGCGCGGAACCGTGGACCGAAGAGATGCGCAAAGCGATCGAGATGGAGACCGGCGTCCAAACGCACGATATCTACGGCCTGACGGAAATCTCCGGACCGGGCGTCGGCGGAGACTGCTTCTGCCACGACGGCATTCATATCTTTGAAGATCATTACTACCCGGAAATCATCGACCCGGACACGCTCGAACCCCTTCCGGACGGCGAACTGGGCGAACTCGTCTTCACGACCCTCGACAAAGAGGGCATCCCGCTCATCCGCTACCGCACGCGCGATATGACGCGCATTATCCCCGAGGCGTGCCAATGCCGCCGGACCCTGCGCCGCATCGAGCGCGTCTCGCATCGTTCCGACGACATGATGATCGTCCGGGGCGTCAACGTCTTCCCGAGCCAGATCGAATCGGTGCTGCTCGATATCGACGCGTCGCTCGTCAATTACCAAATCTACCTGGAAAAAGACAAGAGCGGGCTCGACACGATCGAAGTCAGAGTCGAGCCGGGCCCGGAGAAGTTCAAGGAATTTTGGAACGACGAATGCGCCAAAGAGGGGTTCCGGTGCGTCATCGCGGGCAAGTTGAAAGACACGATCGGAATTGGGTTTAAGACGACGCTGGTCGCGCCCGACTCGATTCCGAGAAGCGAAGGGAAGATCAAACGCGTCTTCGACAACCGCGCTAAGAAAAAATGACCGTCGGTTGCGACGGCGTCTCAACGGACGCGGCTTGCGCGTAGAGCCGCGTCTTGACCAACTCGACTGAATTGCGCAATTTTCTCCTATGTCCGACGATTGTTTTTACGTTTTTTCGCCCGCGCCGGCGCTGCCCGGCATGACGCCCGAGGAATATGTTCGCGAGCTTAACCTAGGCGATTTCAACGCTTATGCGCCTGAAAACGCCGACCCGCGCGTCGCGGCGCTCTATGAGAAACGCAGCGTCTCCGCGCCGAGGGCGTCGGATCAGGCGGAGTTTCGCCCGAGCGCCGTGGGAATCGCCGGAGCGGGGCTCATGGGCGTTTCGATCGCGGCGGCGTTTCTTGGCGCGAACGTAAAGGTTTCGCTCTACGATTCTTATGCGTCGGCGCTCGAGAGCGCGAAGGAACGGCTTATCGTCGAGTATGCGGCTCAACGCTCGCGGCAGGGCTTAGCGCTTGACGACCGCGGCGCGGAGCGTGAATTTGTCGCCGGGCAAGTGGAGAGGCTGGCGCGGACGATCGACTCGGTCGAAGCGCTCGCGCGGCTTCCGGTCGTCGTGGAGTCGATTCCTGAAAAGCTCAAACTGAAGGCGAAATTCTACCGGGAACTTGCCAAACACGCCGACGCGCCGATCCTGCTCCTGACGAATTCGTCGTCGCTGCGGGTCAACGATCTTGCGGACGCGCTCGAGAGCGAGCCCGGCGCCAACGTCAGCCGGACGCGATTCGCGTCGTTCCATTTCTTTCATCCGGTCGCGCGGAGGAATTTGGTCGAAATTGCTCCCTGCAAGGAGACGGCGCAAGAGACGCTCGACGCCGTCGCCGCGCTTGGGCGCCTCGTCCGGAAGATCCCGATCGTCGTCGGGGACGGGTCCGGCTTGCTCGTCAATCGGCTCTTGCAGGCGTATCTGAACGAATCGCTGAAAGCGCTCGATTACGGGGTCGAACCGTCGCGGCTCGAGTCGGTCTGCCGCCGGATCGGGATGGAAGGCTCGCCGCTGCGGGTCGTCGACGAAATCGGGGTCGACGTTACGCTCCATTCCGGCTGGTCCTTCCTCAAAGCGTTTCCGGACCGGACGCACAATTCCGCCGCGCTTGCGAGCCTCATGCGCCAGGGCAAGCTCGGGCGCAAGACGCAAGAGGGGTTCTACCGTTACGGGTCGTCGCTCAGCTGGGCGGACGACGCGCAGCTCGTCTATTCGGCGGCGCCGGAGAACCGCAGCTACGCCGACTTGACCGACGAAGAGCTCGCGCTGAAAATCCTCGATTCTATCCTCGAAGAAGCCAAGCTGATTCTCGACGCCAACATCGCGCGGACCTACCGCGAGATCGACGCAGGGCTCGTCTTGGCGCTCGGGTTCCCGGCGTCGAAAGGGGGCGTCTGTTACTGGGGGCTGGCAACACGACGGCTCGTCTAAAATAATTTTTCTTAGCGGCGTCTAATTATTTCGACTCGCTATTTCCCGAGCGAGTTGAACTTTTTCTCCTGTTGACGCAAAAATAAAATGAAAAATTTCTGAAAAAGCACTTCTAAAAAGAAAATATAAGGGAGGTTCTAAAAACCCCATTCTGCTCCCCCTTCGATTTTCGGGAGGAAATTTTTGAAGAAAAAACGTAAAAATTAACGAATCAGTGAGATTTTTGCTGAACAAGCCCCCAGTACAACCGGTTT
>JAQVHZ010000119.1 GCA_028695965.1 Thermoguttaceae bacterium
AAACGGTCCCGCAAGCGGTTAGAGCGGAGAAAAAAATTTCGGCAAACCAATATCGCGACCACTTGCTGAGGACCTGTTGATTTGTTATAATGAAATCGTGCAGAACAGATGTTTCTTGCATTGGGGGCTCCTATGGGTTGGTTAAAACTACAAGCACAATACCAAAGGAGTCCCTTTTAGTCTATATTAGTTTCTTGGAATAATTCTCCTGATTGTTAAAAAGTGGGGAAAGTGCAGTCCAATAATTTTCCAAGAAAATAAAAAAAAGACAATTTTGCAAGAAATGTCTCAAATTTTCGCATACTACTAAAAGTAGGGAGACGCCGACGACCGGAACGCCGCGGCAAAAAGTCCTGAACGACTCATAAACAACAAACTCAATAAAGAGGAATTATTATGACGCAACAGAAATTCGTCAAATTATTTCGCCCGGCAAGAGCCGTCCTATTCGGCGCGGTCCTTGCGGCGTCAGGCGCGGCGTTTACCGCGCGCGAGCTGTTCGCGCAGCAGCCGGCGGTTCAAGCCGAACAAGGAACGTCGGCGAACGACGCGCCGAAACCGGAGGAACCGGAGGAACCGGAGGAACCGGAGGAACCGGAGGAACCGGAGGAACCGGAGGAACCGGAGGAACCGGAGGAACCGGAGGAACCGCCCTTCGTCGGCTTTGCGGCTCTATCGCCGGAAGACCAAGCGCGCGCGGTCGAAGGCAAGTCGTTTCGCGAGCTCTGTGACGCTGGCTCCGCGTTGATCGGGAAAGGTCTGCGCGACGACGCGGCGGCGCTCTGCAAACAGACGCTCGGCGCCGACTGCACGGACTCCGAGTATGTCCAAGCGCTGGAACTGCGCCTCCGCGCTATGAACGCCCCCTCGTTGAAGGAAGAAGCGACATACGCCGAGACAGAGCGGATTCTCGACGAAGCGCTGAACGCGCGTCCGGACTCTTGGCGCGTCAAGACGGGCGTCGCCGAGCTTCTCTTCTACCTCCCGGATTTCGGCTATATGCAAGACGGCAAGTTCGTCTGCGGACGAAAGCAGGGCGAAAAACCGCTCTTCTGTCATGAGCGCAAACGAGTTCGTAAGATGCAGCTCTATGCCGAAGCGCTCCCGCCCGCGCGCGAAGAACTCGACCAGCTTAGCAATCCTGAATCAAACACAGGGGAAAACGCCAAGCAGATTCAACTTGAGATAGGATTATATTACCTCGCCTTTGCCAGTCTTTTCCAAAAGAACGGACAGCTCGACTATCAGCGTCAACAGACCCTGACGGACCTCTCCGTCCTCCCGGACTACGCGCCCGCCGCTGACGACACGTATCCCATGAGGGGCCTTAGCGTTCCCGTCGACGACGAGGGCGCTCCCGTCTTCTTTATGGTCCCTGACTCCTTTGAGGCGGCAAAGAACGACGGCGAACGACGCCAAGCGCTCTTGAATGAACTGAGCGAGCGCATTCCGGCTTTTAAAACGACCGTCTGTCTTGCACGCGCTTCGGAAGCGGAACAGGTCTTTGGCGTTCAGAATCTCCAGCCGTACCATCCTTCCTTCTTCGCCGACGATTATGAGGGTCAAGAGGGAACGTGGGCGTTCAGCGCCCTAACCGACTCCGAAACGATCGTGAAACTCCCAACAGGCGCCAAACGCGTCGAACTGCCGCCGGAATACGATTACATTAGCTTATGGCGCAAAATAGTCAAACTCAGCAATCGCAACGATTGGAACTCGCACCGAGGCATTGCCCGTGAGTATGAAAACAGACGGCAGTTCGACAAAGCCGCCGAAGTCTGGAAAGAATTTCTTGAGCGAAAGGGCCTCCCAGAAATTGTCGTAAAAGACGCCAAAGACGCTCTTTCGAATATTGTCGACCCGAAAGTCGTTATCGATTCAAGCTCCTTCGTCTCCGGTACGAAAACGAGCCTCAACCTCCGCTTCCGCAACGCGGTCGGCGCGGAAATCGTCGTCAGGCGGCTAAACCTCGACGAACCGATGAAAATGGTCCGCACAGAGAAGTTCTGGCAAGATTACGGCAACATTGGTCCTGTGTCCGGCAAACTGAACGACCTTGTCGATTCGCTTCTGTTCCAACAATATGGTCGGCAAGAGAAGAAGGATAACGGTCCGTATGACGTTGCCATAGATCGGCTCCGCAACGAGCTGAATCAATTTGACCTTATCGGCGAGGAAGTCGCGCGATACGCCGTCGACCTTGAGTCCAGCACGAATCGCTTCGATAAAATCGCGCGCGTCGACTTCCCCGTCGACGAGCCGGGCGTTTACCTTGTCGAAACGACCACAAACGGCGGGAACAAAGACGCCGCGGTCGTATGGCTGCACGACTTCGCCATTGAGCGCAAGCGCGCTGACAAAGGTTGGCGCTTCATTGTACGCGACGCCCGTACGGGCGCGCCGCTTGTCGAACAACCCCTCGAGTTCATCGTTGTCGATCGCGTCCTGATTAGCGGTTCTGAATCGTTCACAACCGCAGAATATACGAAACAGACCGACAAAACCGGTTCCGTCTTTTTCTCTATGGACGAAATTAACGACGCCTATGCAACAGAAATCATCGTAACCGTTCTGAAAGAAGGAGTCGACAAAGCGAGCGCGGCGCAATACTCCTTTATCGATTTCCAAGGAATTTGGCGCTTCCATGGCGGCAATGCCAGCAAGTCCGGCTATTATCATGGGAACCCGTTCGATATCCCGGACTCGACTGCATATTTCCGCGCCGACAGGATTTCCTATCGTCCGAATGAAAAGGTGGAATTCAAATTCTTCGTCGCAGGCTCCGAATACGACGCGCCCGAAGAAGCGATGTGGGCGGGGCAAAAGGTCGATTATCGAATTATCGACCCGAACGACGAGACTATCTTAATTAAGAGCGTTACGCTCAATAAATACGGCGCGTTCCGCGATTCCTTTGAAATTCCCAACTACGCCAAACCCGGCAGTTATTCCGTGCTGATTGGGAGCTTTATCGATCAGAAAGTCCCTTCTCCAAGAAACGCGATTCTGGGGGGCGGCTATTTCGTCGTCGAAGAATAAGCCAGAATCCTAGGCGTCAGTCGACGCAAATTCGACACAAGAGCGCCGGACGCGCGCAAACGCCCGGCGTTCGTGTCGTTAGGCGTCCTGCTTTTGCGCGTCGGCAATGACAAAACAAAAGCTCGCCAGAAAGGCAGGCTTGAATGCGAGCGCTGATAACGGGGCTCTTTCTTCCAATAATTTTCCAAGAAAATAAAAAAAAAGACAATTTTGCAAGAAATGTCTCAAATTTTCGCATACTACTAAAAGTAGGGAGACGCCGACGACCGGAACGCCGCGGCAAAAAGTCCTGAACGACTCATAAACAACAAACCCAATAAAGAGGAATTATTATGACGCAACAGAAATTCGTCAAATTATTTTGCCCGGCAAGAGCCGCCCTATTCGGCGCGGTCCTTGCGGCGTCGAGCGCGGCGTTTACTGCGGCGCAGGAACCAGAACCGCCCTTCGCCGGCTTTGCGGCTCTGTCGGCGGAAGACCAAGGGCGCGCGGTCGAAGGCAAGTCGTTTCGCGAGCTCTATGACGCGGGCTCCGCGTTGATCAGGAAAGGTCTGCGCGACGACGCGGCGGCGCTCTGCAAACAGACGCTCGGCGCCGATTACACGGACTCCGAGTATGTCCAAGCGCTGGAACTGCGCCTCCGCGCTATGAACGCCCCCTCGTTGGGGGAAGAAGCGATATACGCCGAGACAGAGCGGATTCTCGACGAAGCGCTGAACGCGCCCGGACTCTTGGCGCGTCAAGACGGGCGTCGCCGAGCTTCTCTTTTACCTCCCGGATTTCGGCTATATGCAAGACGGCAAGTTCGTCTACACGCGCGAACGGCGCGACGACCGGCTTTCCTGCTCCAACCGCAAAAAAGTTCGTCGGCTGCAGCTCTATGCCGAAGCGCTCCCGCTCGCGCGCGAAGAGTTCCAAGCGTCTGAAGAGTCCGAACCTCTTGGAAGCCTTCCAGAAATGCGGATAGGCGACGACGGGCGGATTTACGCTCCCGATAACCCGACCCAGTACTATCTCGCCTTCGCCAGTGAATTCTGCAGCGCCTCTCCAGGCGGTTTCGCGAGTCGTCAAGCCCTGACCGACCTCTCCGTCCTCCCGGACTATGTTCCCGCCAACGAACAAGCGCGAGATTTCCAGACCGGCGTAATCCCCGTCGACGAAGGAGGCGCGCCGCTCTTCTTTGCCGTCCCCGAGTCGTTCGAAACGGCTAAGAACGACGGCGAACGGCGCCAGGCGCTCTTGAACGAACTGCTCGAGCGCGTCCCAAGCGCCAAAGCGGCAGTCTGCGCCGCGCGCGCCATGGAAGCGGAAGCGGTTTTTGGAATTAGGAATCTCCAGCCGTACTACGAGACCTTCTTCGCCGAAGATTACTGCGCCGAACGGGGCTCGCGCCAAGAAGGCGTCTGGGAGCTCAACACTCTCGCCGACAACGAGACGATCGCGAAACTCCCGTCGGGCGTCAGACGTTTCGAGCTCCCGCCGGAATACGCCTACCTCGACTTGTGGCGCGAAATTGTCGAACTCAACCCCGGCGACAAAACGACGCTTCTAAAAATCGCCCAAGAGCACTACGACAGACGCCAGCCGGACAAAGCGCTCGAAGGCTGGAAGCAGTACTTTGAACTAGAGGACCTTCCGGAACACTCTCAAGGACAGGTAAAAGCCGTCCTTTCGTATATGTTCGACCCGCGCGTCGCTATCGATTCGAGCTCCGTCGTCGCCGGTATGAAAGCGGATCTATTCGTCCAATACCGCGACGCGGGCGGCGCGGAAATCGTCGTCAAACGGCTCAACCTCGACGAACCGATGAAACTGGCCCATACCCGCGAGTTCTGGAACGACTATCTCGGCGGCTTGAACCGTGTCGTTAGCTCCGCCCTGAGCGTGCAGCTCACGCCAAAAGACAGTATGGAGTACGCCTTCCTTGGACCTAAGCCAAAGGAACTCCGCGACAAGTTCGAAAGTTTCGGCGTTGTCGGCGAGGAAGTCGCGCGATACTCCGTCGAATTTGAGCCTTCTCCGAACGGCTTCTATAAAATCGCGCGCGTCGACTTCCCCGTCGACGAGCCGGGCGCCTACCTGCTCGAAATCACCGCGGTCGACGGCAATAAAGACGTCGCCGTCATTTGGCTGCGCGACGTCGCCGTTGCGCGCGAGCGAGTTGCGGACGGCTGTCGATATTTCACGTTCGACGCCCGAACAGGCGAGCCGCTCCCGGCTCAGAAGCTCGGCTCTTCGCCGTTGCTCATCGCAGCGTCGAGAATCCTGACTCTATTGCGTCGTCTTACTCGGCGTCGGTTAAAGCCTATTCGAGACAAACGGACCGAAACGGCGCTCTCTTCTTACCCAACGTCGGCTCCAACCGAGAGATTAACGACCCCTCCATAACGGAAATTCTCGTGGCTATTCCCAAAGAGGGCGACAAAGCGGGCGCGACGCAATACGCCTTTTTCGATTTCCAAGGAATTTGGCTCGGCAACAGAGCGGGCGCCGACAGTTTGCGTTCGCGATCGAGCGCGAGACTCCGTTTCGACCAACAAGCCTATCAGCCGGGCCAAAAAGCAGGGTTCAAATTCATCGTCGGCGGCTCTCATTTCGACACGCCCGCCGAATCGATGTGGGCGGGGCAAGAGGTCGAGTTTCAGGTCGTCGGAAAGAACGACGCTGCGCTCGTGAAACAACGCGTAACGCTCGACCAATCCGGCGCGTTCAGCGGCTCCTTTGATATTCCCGCCGACGCGGAACCCGGCGTTTATTCCCTTCTCCTTGGGAGCTCCGACGGCTATGCGGATCGGTTTAAAAAAGAAGAAAACCAATACGAGCCAAAGCGCGGACCGCTGGGAGGCGACTCTTTCCGAATCGTTGAATAAGCGGGAATCCTAAGCGTACGACGACGTGAAAAATTTGGATTGGCGCCGCTAAAACGAGCGCCGGACGCGTTAAACGTCCGGCGCTCGTTTTATTTGCACTGAAGCGCTTGTCTTACAATTTGTAAAAAAATAAAAAAGAAACCGCAAGATTTCCGACGCTGCGGCGACTATAGTCTACGACGGGGAGAATGCTTCGCGTTGCAAACGGTTCGCGGCGCGCTCGAGAGCGAGTTTTGTCGACGGCGCTCTTCCCTCCCAAAACAAAGAGCTCGCGTTTATTTGAGGCGTCCCTGTCGGTTTGGCGTCGTTGGGGCAATAAGGGTCGGCGCCGCAACGTTGCGCAAACTCTTCTGAACAAACTTCGCATGAGGAACACAACGATGACACAACAGAAATCCAACAAATTGCTCATTTGGTCGGGAGCCGTTATTCTCGTTGCGGCGCTGGCGGCGTTTGCGGCGTTTGACGCGCATAGACGCCAAGGCGACGTCCCTCAGCCGTCGGTAAAACCCGACGAACCGGCGGTCCAACCGTCGGAAGACCAAAAGAACGCGCTGAAAGAGAACGCGCTGAAAGGCAAGCCGTTCACAGAACTCTATCTCGCAAGCGAGCGCCTGGACCATGAAGGCTTGTCCGAAGACTCAACGGCGATCTTCAGGCATATTCTCCGCGCCGATTACTCCGACGCCGAATGTCTCCAAGATCTGACTCGACGCGTCAATTTTAAAGCCTCCTCCGATTTGGACGACGAAACGAAATACGCCGAGATCGAGCGGCTTCTCGACGAAACGCTCGAAGCGCGTCCGAACTCTTGGCGCGTCAAAACGGGCGTCGCCAGGCTTCTCGACGTCCTTCCGAACGAGGGCTATATGCAAGACGGGAAATTTGTCTACACGCAGCCCCGATTACCCGCGCGCGAGGACCTGCTTAACTGTCATGAGCGCAAGCGCGTTCGCAAGCTGCAGCTCTATGCCGACGCGCTCCCGCTCGTGCGCGAAGAGCTCGATCAGCTTGGCGACGCCGAAGAAAAGACGTCGGACTCCTCTGCGCTATTTCACGAGAATCCGAGCGGCTATTACCTCGCCTTTGCCGGTTTATTCCAAAACGACGTAACGCTCGACTTCCGGCGCCTGCTGACCCTGACCGACCTCTCCGTCCTCCCGGATTGCCAGCCCGTCTCCGAGATCCGTCCGGTCAGCATTTTCGACCGGGAAGACACGCGCTTGAACGGAGCCCCTGTCGACGAAGAGGGCGCTCCGATCTTCTTTACCTCGCCCGAGTCCTTTGAAACGGCCAAAAACGACGGCCAGCGACGCCAAGCGCTCTTAACCGAGCTGTCCGAGCGACGCCCGGGCTACAGAGCGACCGTCTGCTCTCAGCGCGCTCGGGACGCGCAGGCGCTCTTTGGCGTTCAGACGCTCGGCTGGTTCGCCCCCGGGAGTTCCGACGCCGAACAAGAATCGCGTCAGAAGGCTATTGACGATCTCAAGACGCTCGCTGACAACGAAACGATTGCAAAACTCGAAAATGGCGTCAAGCGATTCGAGCTCCCGCCAGAATACGACTATATCAACTTGTGGCGCGAAATTGCCGAAATCCAAGGCGACTCCAGTTCGAGCGCGCTCAAAGAAATTGCGCTCGAGTACCAAAACCGACGTCAGCTCGACAAAGCCGCCGACGCGTGGAGACGGGTCCTTGAACAAGAAGACGTTCCGGACCACGGCCTGAGCCAGGCAAAAGCCGCCCTTTCGCAAATTGTCGACTCGCGCGTCGCTATTGACTCGAGCTCCGCCGTCAACGGCGCTAAAATGGACCTGAACCTCCGGTATCGCAACGCGGTCGGCGCGGAAATTGTCGTCAAGCGGCTGAACGTCGACGAAGCTCTGAAGACCGTCCGCAACGAGGAATTCTGGCAAGAGCACGGCGATATTCTCAACATGAACAGCGTCGTCAGCACAGTCCTGCGCCGCCAATACTTACCGGAAGAAAACACAGAGAATCCGGAACTTGACGCGCTGCAGAAGAAGCTCGGCGAGCTCTTCAACGGCGCAGCCTTGTCGGCGAGGAAGCTGCGCGATACTCCGTCGAGCTCGAGCCCGACCCGAACCACTACGACAAAATCAAGCGCGTCGAGTTCCCAGTCGACGAGCCGGGCGCGTACCTCGTCGAAATTACCGCAACCGGCGGAAAGAAAGACGTCGCCGTCGTATGGCTGCGCGACGTCGTCGTCGAGCCCGTGCAGACGGAGATCGGCGCTCAACTTGCCGGGCCTGTGCAGGTCCAGAACGGACGCCAATACGTCGCGCGCGACGCTCGAACAGGCGAGCCGCTCGTCGACCAAACGATCGAATTCATCGTCGTTAATCGTCGTCGCGACGGCGATTCTTTCACGGTTGCCGCGACGGAATATGCGAAACAAACTGACGAAACAGGGTCCGTATCCCTTGCCAACGACGAATTTGACGTCTACCACGCGTCTGAGGTCCTAATATTCGTTCCGAAAGACGGCGGCGACGCCGTGAGCGCGGCGCGATGCTCCTTTAATGATTTCCAAGGAATTTGGCGCCTCCTTAAAGGCGACGATCTGCTTGTGAAGACGCATTCGTTCACCTTTATCAGCCCTGAATAATCAGCCGGGATTCTAGCGAGCAATTCGGATTGGCGACGCTATAACGAGCGCCGGACGCGTGAGAACCTCCGGCGCTCGTTCTGTTTGCTCGATGCGCTCGTCTGACATTTTATGAAAAAATAAAAAAGAAACCGCAAGATTTCCGGCTCTGCGGCATCTATAGTATATACGCAGGGGAGAACGGCAATTTGCGAACGGTTCGACGAGCATGAAAGCGAGTTTCCCAATTGCAAAATTTTCCAAAACGATAAAAAGCAGGCGCTTGTCTTGAAATGTCGCGGTCGATTTGGTACGATTGTAGTAACAGAGCGTTGACGACCGCAACGGCGCGGCAAACTGTTCTAGACGCCTTCACATAAGGAATTACGACGATGCAACAGAAATTCAGTAAACTATTTCGCTGGACGGGAGCCGTCATTTTTGGCGTTGTTCTTGCAACGTCAAGCTTGGCGCTTACCGCGCCCGAGCTGCTCGCGCAGCGGCCCGCAAGAGTTCAGAGGGCTCAGCCCGCACAAGGAGCGCCTGTGAAAAAAATCGATCCGAACACAAAAGAACTGCCCTTCTCCGGCTTAGCGACCCAATCGGCTGAAGACCAAGCGCAAGCGCTCGAAGGCAAGTCGTTTGACGAGCTCTGGCAAGCGGCGACAAAGCTGACTGAAGAAGGCATGATCGCCGACGCGAAGGCGATCTACAAGCATATGCTCGGCGGCGACTACTCCGACTCCGAGTATCTCAAGGCGCTGACGCAGTACGTCAGCGTTACTACCTCTT
>JAQVHZ010000020.1 GCA_028695965.1 Thermoguttaceae bacterium
ACAGGTAGTGTTGGGGCGATTTTGTCAAATTGTTCTCTTGTAAGTTCCATAATGAGAACAATAGCCATTTTACCCGTATTATTCAAGGGGAAATGCGAATGAAAAAATTAGCGTCAACACGCCCTAAGAAGAGAAGCCTGAGGAGAGCTTAATACAATGGAGGAGCCGTCGAAACCCGACAGAACCGCGAAGGTCCGAGGATTTTATATCGTCCTTCTTTTCATTTTCGTAATTGTCGCTGGATTTGTAAGCGGACGTTGCCTGTACTTGACGAGGATGGCGTCGAAAGGAATGCAGAGGATCGAAAAAGTCTATTCGACCGAATCGTCTTATGAAGACGATTATTATTGGGAAGATTCGATCTCCGAACCGAATTCGACGATTTATGAATATCACGTCGAGTAGACGCGCGGATTTTTCAGCATATGGCGGCGCGGACTTGCTAATCAGGTCCGCGCCGCTTTTTTGCGCTTTTTTCTGCGCTTATTTCGCCCTGCGTCTCCAGTACGCGCCGGAAGCCATGAAGATTGCCGCCGCTAGGACGAAAATCGCAACGACCCGATAGAGCGAGTCGAGATGCGCCATATCGAGCGTCAAGACTTTGAGGATCGTAACGCCGAAGAGCGCGATGCCCGACCAGCGCAAGATTCTCGAGTGTTTGTAGAACCCGAGCCCTAAAAGCACGGAAGCGAAGAGCGTCCATAATACGGAGAGCGCCGCTTGCGCTAAAAACACCGGGTCGAGCGACTCGCCTCTCGGGAAGAATTCCGCGCAGCGATAGACGTCGACCGAGGAACTGAGCCAGAACTGAACGACGGCGGCCATGCCTGCGACGATCGCCGTGTTGCGCTTAAATTTTCCGCGCTCGCGCGCTTCTTCGACGTCTGAGTTCAGGTCGGCGTTGGCGATGCGCTTGTAGTAGCTGGCGAGCCCCAGGAGCATGAAAAAGATAATCAGCGCCGCCGCGCCAAGCGGATTGAAGACGGGCCAGCGGTAACTAAACTCCGAATAAAAGAGCTCAAATCCGAAATGTTTAACGATGAGCGCGGCGATCAGAATCGTACCGAGCGCCGAGCACAGTTTACTCAACGGGCCTTTAGCAAGCGCCGCGGCAACTTTCAGCAAGACCGCGCACAGCGACCAAAGAATCGAGAGCCCGATGAGGCGGGACCAGTCGCCGGGACCGAACCAAGTTTTGCCCGTGAAGTAGCGGAACGTCTCGAACGAAAGGAGCGTGATAACGCCGACGAGACCGATAAAGAAGACGCCCGCCGAAGCGTAGGGGTTGGCGTCGATCGTCCCTGGAGGGTAGGACGCTCTTGCTTTTCGCATGAAGGCCGCTAGAACGACGAGCGCGGCGAAATAGCACGCCGCGGGCGCCGCGAAGACGTTCAAGATCGACTCGACCGCTTGGTAATTCGTTCGCCAGTCGCCGGAACCGAACTCGCCGATGAAGACGCAGGGAAGTTCCAAGATCAAAACGCAATAGGCAAGCGCTCTTATTGGAAAGCTCTTAAATATCCTTCCAATCGTCCAGGCGATCGCGGCATAGCCGAGCCACAAGATCCAAACGGCGTGAGCGGCGAAGAACGTCCGCGCGATGAAACGTTCGGGGTCGGGGCATAGATAGAAGAACCCCGCGACGTCGAGCGACGCAATGACGAACAGAAGAACCGCGCCGGCTAGACCGGTCGATAAGCCGAATTGACGCAGCGGCTTGTCGGACGAGCGAGATTTGCAAATGATAACCCCATAGATCATGCCGAGGATCGCGGCGACGAGAAACGGCAGCGAGAACGCGTTGACGAGCGGCTTGACAGGCGCCGCTGCCCCTAAGCCGAGTAAATCGAACCGACCGTCGCTAAGGTACTCAAGGGGAAAGATCAGCGGAGCGAGCGCGCCGCCCACGAGGAGCTTGTGCCGGACCGCGTTGAAGAGAAGTAGCTTGGCTGCCGCCGCGAACCATAATCCGCCTCCGGAGTAGAGGAAAGCGCGATTCTTCTTGAACGCGCCGATCGCAACGAGGAGCGCCGATACCGCGAGCCAGAAGAAGAGCACGACCGCGCATCCGACGACGCCCGGCGTCTCCAGCTCCGCAGCCGTCGCGCGCGCCGACGCGAACAGAAAGACTTCGGAAGCGGAAAGTATCAAAGCGGAGATTGCCCCGATAACGCCGCTGACTGCCGCGCCGCCCTTCAGGATGGTTTCCGCGCTCGAGAATTTACGACGATCGATCGCCAGCCCGGCGTCCTCTTTGGGTCGCGCCGTTATACGCTCGGAGAGCGCGAAGAGCGCGCATAAAGCGAGCGCGGCGCCGAGCGTCGTTGCGAACGCCGTTTCGTTGAAGAACGGAAGAACGAATTTTTCTACAACAAGCTTGGCGTCGGTTACTGTGAAAAAGGCGTTGAGATCGTATAGGTTCGGGAACAGATTTCTGGTAATCAGAAGGATTGTTCCGAGGACGAGGTAGATAAACGCCCAAGCGGTTAACATACCGATCGTCGCAAGAGCGGTATCCTCGAGGGACGCGACGAGCGTCTTGCGCCGTTCTTCAGAATCTGTCTTTAAGAGAAAATCGGGGAGCTGGAACTTATTGAGCTTCCACGTCGCAAAGATGAAGAGCCCCGTCGAAATCGCCAGGAAGCCGATGGCGACAAAAGACTTGGCGAACGTCGCGCCGACGCCGATCGCCAGGAAAGCAAACGCGGCGACGACGGACATGATGCGCAGGTCGACGCTTGCCAGAGCGCCGCGCGTCTGCCGCGCTCGAATCCAGTCGTCGTCGGAATCGAATTCGTAGTGGACGGGCCGTTTGGCCGCAACGACGCCGACAACTCCATAGAGCGCCGCGGCGCCCAGCGCGACGTATCCGGCGTAATTGCCAAACCACGCCGAGCGCGCGCCCGTCGATCGACAAAGCGTCCACAACGCGCCGAAGCAGAGGAATCCGGTTGTGCCGATGCGCGCAAGGTCCGCAAGAGTCGAGCGTCGTTTTTGTCGGAACATCGCCTGGACGAGGTCGATGAAGTCGATCGTGAAGAACGCGATCAAAAACGTTATGCCTTCCTTAAAGCCTTGGTCGTGGAGCCCCAAGGTTCGCGCGTGAATGAGAAGCGCCAGAAACGAGCCGAGCCAAGGTATCGTCGCTAAGCTCGAGCGTTTGAGCAAATTGGCGACGCCGACTCCGGAGGCGAAGAAGGCAAGGAGGTATAGCGTCGTCGTCCACGGGGTAGGATCCTTAGCGATCATAAAGGGGACGATAAGTCCGCCGATCAAAACGACGGTCGAGACGACGGCGCTTCGGTACTTTACCGCAAGAAAGAACCCGAAAAAGACCGCGCCAATCATAAAGATTGAGGCGACTTGCCATGGGAACACATCGGCGACGCGAGCGTAGTACCCTGCCGCCGCAAGCGATAGGACGCCGGCGCTGTTGAGCGCGTCGGAAAAGAGCCGCTGACCTCGGCGGAACACGCGGCGTCCAAAAAACAAGAAGACGGCGCTAAGGATAAGCACGCCGGCAAAGCGCAGCGGAGCGCTGAGCCAACCGCGCGCTATGACTATCTGCAGGAAGAAGATTGCGCCAACGACAAACAAAAAGGCGCCTACCCAGCTGAAGAATTTGCGTCCGACGAGCAACTCGAGATTGTCGAGGTTGCCCGTTGGTTTTTCGGGGGGCAGCGAGAATTCTTGCGCTTGGCGAGTTGGGTCGGGAGACTCCGGCGCCTCGGCTTGCGCGTCGAGCCTCAGCGGTTTCAGTTCGAGAGTCTGCGCAGGTTCTGGTTCGCGCGTTTCGAACTCGATCGTCTCTTCCGGCGCAACAGCCGTTTTTTCTGGTTCGGCGGGCGTTTCTGTCAGCTCGATCAGCGTTTCCTGCTCGGCAGACGGCTGCGCCAATTGAATATCAAGCGTCGGCAGAGGAGTCGCGACCGGCGTTTCGACAGCCGTTTCTGGAACTGCAGGTTTGACTCCGGCGCTCGCTTCGCCTAGGTCGGGCTTGGCGTCTTTCGGCGCGGCGCGCTGATCGATCTTGCTTTCCAATTCGAAACGCATCAGAGCCAATTGCCGTCTGAAAAGCTCCTGCTGTTCGCGCAGAGCGTCTTGAAGCTTTCTTTCCGATCTTCTTGCAGAGATTACGATCGGAATAAGAACGAACAAGCCCCATTCAAGCAGCGATACAATTACTTCTTCCATACGGATATCCTCCGAATATGCGCGTCTGACGCCGAAACGACCTAGCGCGGTCCATAAAAATTTCGAATATAGCCTGCGACGCCTGCCTAATTTGCTTAGTTTAACAAGGCGGATCGGAAAAGTCAAGAAAAATCGGCCCGCAGAGTCCAAAAAAACAGCGTTTCTTGAAAAATGATTTGGAGGTTGTCGCCTATTAGAAATATGTCGATTTTTTCTTCGCTTCTTGCCCAGCCTGTTTTTATTTGGTACAATGAAGTCGCGTTCGTTCAAATTGTGGAACGCGATCAAGGAATAGATAAATCGACACGGTATTTTACGGCAGGTAAAGAGCAGTATGAGCGCAACTCGACGAGAATTTTTGAACGCGGCGGCAGGACTTGGACTTACCGCGGCCTTAGGAAATGTTCTGAACACGGAAACGGCGCGGATGGGCGTCGCTTTTGGAGATACTTTCGATCCGTCTTCGAGCGAATCAGGCGACCCTAACGCGATCGTCGACGCCGAGCATGAGATCGGCAAGCCGTACGTCGGCTGGAAAGAAGGGGATTTGGATATTCACTTCATCAGTACGGGCGCCGGCGAGAACTCGTTCCAGATCTATCCTGACGGAACGACGATGCTCCTGGACGTCGGCGACTGGGACCATGCGAATTACAAGGACGGCGTTCCTCAGGTCCCCGACAGTTCGCGTCGGCCCGGCGAGTGGGTTGCGCGGTACATAGCGCGCGTTCGTCCGGAAATCGATACGATCGATTACGTCATGGCGTCCCATTTCCATAACGACCACATCGGCTCCCCTAAATTTGGCGCGGGCATGACCGAAGGCCGCGATCCCAATTACCAGCTGAGCGGCATTCCGCACGTCGGCGAGTTCTATCGTTTTGGGACCGCTTACGACCGCGGTTATCCGACCTACGACCGACCGACGCCGCAGGCGCCTGCCGAGCGCGAAAATCTCGTTGCGTTCTGGGAATATAAAGAAAAGACCGACGGTCTCAAGCGCGAGAAATTTGAAGTTGGCGCGCTCGACCAAATCAAAATGGTCAACGCCCCGGAAAAATATGATTTCCATACGCGCAACGTCTGCTGCAACGGCGTGTTGTGGACCGGTCAAGGAGAGGAGACGCTCGATTATTTCGAGACGTGGCCCAATAACATGACCCAAACGAACGAGAACACGCGGTCGATAGGTTTGACCTACCAGTATGGTCCGTTCCGCTTCTTTACCGCCGGGGATCTCAGCGGAACGCTGCGCGACGCCGACGGCAAAGACCTCGATTATGAAGGCGCGGTCGGACGAGCGGTCGGAGAAGTCGACGTCTGCAAGGCGAATCACCATTCTTACAAAGATTCTATGCCGAAAACCTTTACGGACGCCGTGAACGCGCGCGTCTACTGCGTTTGCGTCTGGGATCGCTGGCACCTCCAAGACAATACCGCGACCGCGATGGTCCTCGACGACGCCGGGAATCCGAAACCGAAATTGATGTGCCCGACCGCCGTCCATACGGGCAACGCCGAGATGATGACGGATAAAGCGTGGCGCAGCCGACTCGTCGAAAACGGCGGGCACGTCGTCGTTAAGGCGTATGACGGCGGCAGGAAATATAAGGTCTACTACCTGACCGATAAGGACGAAAGCATGACCGTCAATCTTGTCTTCGGGCCCTTTGAAAGCAAGGAAAAGAATTGAACGATATGAGCGAACTAGACAGACGAGAATTTTTGACGACGGCGGCAGCAGGTCTTGCCGCGACAACGCTCGGCGCCCTAATCGAAGCGCCGATTGCATTTGCCGATTGTCCCGACCCAAATAACCCGAACGACCCGAACGCTATTACCGACCCCGATCATGAGATTGGCAAGCCCTATGCCGGCTGGAAAGAAGGCGATTTCGATATGCACTTCATTCACACGGGCATAGCGGAGAACTGCTTCCATATTCTTCCGGACGGCACGACCGTCCTCATTGACGCGGGGGATCGCAACGCTAAGAATTTTGGGAAAGTAAGTTGGAACCACACGCGCAAAGACGAAGCGGCGTGCGCGCCTATGCCGGACGATTCGCGCCGATCGGGCGAATGGGTCGCGCGGTATATCTCGCGGCTGCTCCCCGAACTTAAGATGATCGACTACGTGATCGCGTCCCACTTTCATTCGGACCATATCGGCGCCCAGCACGCCGGACTGCGCATGACGACCGATCGCGAGCCGAATTATATGATCAGCGGTATCTCGCACGTCGGCGAATATTATCGTTTCGGAACGGCGTTCGACCGAGGTTATCCGAACTACGACCAGCCGACTCCGCTGGCGCCCGGCGAGCGCGAGAATCTCCGTAACTTCTTCGAATACAAGGAGAAGACGGACGGCATGAAACGCGAGGAATTTATCGTCGGCGCTCTCGACCAGATCAAATTGGTCAACGCGCCTGAGAAGTATGATTTCCACGTCCGCAATTTAGTGAAGAACGGGGTCGTCTGGGGCGGAGAAGGCAAAGAGAACGTCGATTTCTTCGAACTCTATCCGAAGAACAAAGAAACGAACACGAACGAAAATTCGCGCAGTATGGCTAACTTGTTCCAATACGGCGCGTTCCGGTTCTATACCGGCGGCGACCTCTGCGGAACGCTTCTTGACGACAAGAGCGTCGACGTCGATCTTGAAGGCGCCGTCGGACGCGTTACGGGCCCGGTCGACGTGTGCAAGACGAATCACCATGCGTCCGCCGACGCGATGCGGCGCTCTTTTGTCAACGCGGTTCAAGCGCGCGTCTATGTTACGTGCTGCTGGTGGATGGGGCACCTGAACATGAAGACGTCCGCGACCATGTTGGACGACTCGGAGAACGGCTACCCCGGTCCGCGCATCTTGTGCCCGACCGATCCGCACCCGATGAACGCCGAAGCGCTGAAAGATAAGCCGTGGCGCGATAAGCTTTGCGAACGCGGCGGGCACGTGGTCGTCAAAGCGTACGACGGCGGCGCCAAATTCAAGGTCTATTTCCTGACCGCCAAAGACGAAAGCATGAACGTCGAACTCGTCTTCGGACCGTTCGATTCGAAAGACGGCAAAGCCGCATAACGTTAATGAGAAACTAATTCCGATTCCACAATAGATAAGGACCCAAATATGAGAAAAAAACTTTTTGCAGCGCTTAGCTTGGCTGTCGCGGCGCTCTGCTGCGCCGTCGGGCTCGCACAAGACGAGCCGAAACAAGCGATGCGCGCCGTTCCGTTTACGGAAGTCAAGTTGACCGACAACTTCTGGGCGCCGCGCATCGAGGCGAACCGCGTGGTTTCCGTGCCGCACAACATTAGATGGTGCGAAACGGAAACTGGCCGTATCGACAACTTTAAAATTGCCGCCGGCCTCCAAGACGGCAAATTCAGCGGCATCTATTTCGACGACTCCGACGTCTATAAGATCGTCGAAGGGTTCGCGTATTCTCTTGCGGCTCATCCTGATCCGGAGCTGAAAAAGAAGGCCGACGAATGGATCAGCTATTTCGGCAAAGCCCAACAGGACGACGGCTACTTGATGTGCTACTTCATTATCGAGAAGCCCGACGAAAAATGGACGAATCTTGCGAGTATGCACGAATTGTACTGCGCCGGGCATATGGCCGAAGCCGCCGTCGCGTACCAACGCGCTACCGGCGACGACGCGTTCCTCAAAATCAGCCGCGCGTTCCTCGACCTAATCTGCAGGCGCTACGGCCCTAACGAAGGGCAACTGAAAAACGTCGCCGGGCACGAAGAAATTGAACTGGCGCTCGTAAAGGCGTACCAACTGACCGGAGACCGCAAGTACTTAGACGAAGCGAAATTCTTCATCGATATCCGCGGAGTTGAAGAAGGTCGTGAAAAGGGCCTCTTCGGCGAATATTGCCAGGATATGAAGCCCGTCCGCGAACAAACGGAAATTGTCGGACACGCCGTCCGCGCTATGTATCTTTACTGCGGCGCGACCGACGTCGCCGGATATTTCCAAGACGCCGAGCTCATGGCGGCAATGCGCCGCATCTTCACGAACTTGACGCGCAACAAGATGTATATCACCGGCGGTATCGGTTCCTCGCGTCATAACGAAGGGTTCGAAGAAAACTTCAAGTTGCCCAACGCGGACGCTTACTGCGAAACGTGCGCCGCGATCGGTATGTTGTTCTGGTCGCACCGCATGAATTTGGCGACCGGCGAAGCGACCTTTGCCGACGTCATGGAGCGCTCCGCGTACAACGGGTTCATGTCCGGTTACGGCCTGAATGGAGATTCCTACTTCTATGTCAATCCGCTGGAGTCTCGCGGCGATCATCATCGTCAGCCGTTCTTCGGCTGCGCGTGCTGCCCGTCGAACGTCATTCGCGCGCTTCCGTCAATGCCCGGCTACGTCTATGCGACGACGGAATCTGACGCCGCCGCTAAAGCCGGTTCCGGCGACGACACGGTCGTGATCAATATGTTCGTTGAAGGCAAAGCGACCGTTGAGCTTGGCGACAAAATTGTCGAACTCGAACAACAAACGCGTTATCCTTACGATGGCAAAGTCTTCATCAGAGCGACTGCGAAGATGAAAGATGAAAAAGCCGCGTTGACCCCGTATTTCGTCAAGACGCGCGTGCCCGAATGGAGCGGTCTCGATCGCGCAGAAGACGGTTACGCCGTCCGCGCGATTAGTCCCAAGAGAGCCTCGAACGTCTTCGCGCTCGACTTCCCGACCCCCGTCGTCCGTATGGTCGCTAACCCGCAGGTCGAAGCGGACCAGCATCGCGTCGCGTTGCAGCGCGGCCCGCTCGTCTACTGCTTCGAGCAAGTCGACAACCCCGGCGTGCGCGTCGACCGCATCATTCTTGCGAAAGATCCTCAGTTTAAGGTCGTTACGCGTAAGAACTTCATTGCCGACGGGAGGGTCAACGAAGCGACGAAAGACGCCGCGTCGCGCACCGTCGACGTCATTACCTGCAAGGACGTGAACGGAACCACCCTTACCGCGATTCCCTACTGCGTTTGGGACAACCGCGCGGCGGGCCGTATGAGCGTCTGGGTTCGTCAAGCGGGCCTCGATTCGACCGAAGCGGAATACGCAAAAGAAGAGAATTGGACCGACGCCAACGGCGATCCTATCCTCTACAAACCTCTGGACGCCGACGTCTTGACCGACGATATTCCCGAAATTCCCGGCGCCGACATAGAGTTTGACGGCTCGAATACCGCCGACAGCCTCTCGACCCTCGACGCGACGAACCAGTCGAAAGCCCCGAAAGGTTCGGACGACGTCTCTTCTCCTCGCGCCACCTGGTGGGATAACAAAGGTTCCAACGAATGGTTCGAATACTCCTTTGCAAAGCCCCGTAAGTTGACGAGCACGACCGTCTACTGGTTCGATGACGAGCCGTTCGGCGGATGCAGGGTCCCGCAATCTTGGAAGTTTGTCTATCAAGAGCCGGGCTCCGACGAATGGAAAGAAGTCAAGACGAACGACGAATACTCCTGCGATCCTGATCGGGACGTCGTCGTCAAGTTCGAAGAGATCAACGCGAGCAAAGTCCGCATTCAAGTCGAGCTGCAAGACGACTTCTCCGGCGGTATCCTTCGTTGGGTCGTCGAATGAGCTTGTGAACGATAATCGTTTGCATTAGCGAATATTATTGCGGCGTTTGAAGAGAGTTCGAACGCCGTTTTTTTACGCTTTTATTCGTTGACGCAATTGGGTAAAGTCTTTACAATAGTGAGAACGACGACCGCGTTGACGCGCGTTGGTAAAAATAGTCAAGAAGGAAGGACAGAATGAACGAGGGAACGGCGAAACGGAGTTCGATCGACTGGTCGGATTTTTGCAGGACGGTCAATAACGCTCAAAACTTTATCATCATGGGGCACGTTCGTCCTGACGGCGATACGATCGGCTCGTTGGTCGCTATGAAACGCGCGCTTGCCGCGTTGGGTAAGGAAACGCTCCTGCTCAACGGTCACGCCGTGCCACCCGCGCTCGCTTTTGTCGATCCGAACAACGAAGTGCGCAAGATCGCCGAAATGACCGAGGAAGAACGCGCCTTTGCCGCTAACGCCGACGTCGTCATGGCGGTCGACGTCAGCTCGTGGGCCCAACTTGGCCCCGAGGCTGGCGAATTCTTCAAGCCGGGAACGCCTGGCGTCAAGGTTGTTATTGATCATCACGCGGTCGGCGATTCCATCGGGGACGTTCGCTGCGTCGATTCGAATTCCGATTCCGCAGGCAGTCTCGTCTTTGAGGCGATTCAAGCGCTCGGAGCGCCTTTTAGCAAAGAAATAGCCGAGCCTCTTTTCGTCGCGATTTCGAGCGATACGGGCTGGTTCCGGTTCCAGTCGACGACGTCGGGCACGCTGCGCCGCGCCGCCGAACTCGTCGACGCCGGCGTTCAGGTCGATGAAATGTATCGCTTACAGAACGAACAAGAGTCCTTTGCGCGTTATAAGCTCCTTGGCGCAGTCGCCTCGAAAGCCGAGCGATTCCTCGACGGCAAAGGCGTCTTCATGCGCTTGACGCAGCAGGATTTTAAGGACGCCGGCGCGATACCCGCCGACAGCGAAGACCTTGTGAACACGCCGCTAGTCGTCGCGGGCATGGAAGTCGCCGTCATTGTGATCGAACAGCCGGACGGTACGGTCAAGGCGAGCTTCCGTAGCAGATGCGACCTCGATTGCGGCAAGTTAGCGCGAGAATTCGGGGGCGGCGGACACGCGCGCGCGGCGGGCGCTTCGCACCCCGGAGATTTTGAAACCGCGGTCAAAGATTTTAAGAGCAAGACGATCGAATATTATAACGCGTTGAACTGAGCGCTGAAAACTAGTTATCGTTGAATCAAGGAGAAGAAAGTTATGCCGACTTTTGACGTTGTTATCGCTGATATTACAAAATTTACCGCAGACGCGATCGTCAACGCGGCGAATAAGACGCTCCTTGGAGGCGGAGGCGTCGACGGCGCGATTCACCGAGCGGCGGGCCCGCAGCTACTGGCCTATTGCATCAAATTGAAAGGCTGCGAGACTGGAAGCGCAAAAATATCGCCCGCTTTTGGAATTAGTACGGCGCGCTACATCATCCACACGCCGGGCCCGCGTTTTTCCAGAAGGAAAGCAGACCTTTGCGACGCGCTTTTGAGTTCGTCTTACTTTTCGTCGCTCTATCTTGCCGAAAAAGCGGATTGTCAAACGATCGCTTTTCCTTCGATCTCAACAGGCGGCTACAGTTTTCCGCTGGAACGCGCCGCGATGGTCGTGGCGAAAACGTTTTTCGTCTATAAGAAACTAGGAAGCTCTCTGACGAGCGTAACGATGGCGTGCTTCGACGTCGCTACCGCTAATGCGTACAAAGAAGCTTTTGAATCGTTAAAGCTTTGACGTCAAAGAAATAGCTAGTTGCCGACAGCCGCGGCAGTCGACGTTTCTAATGAAAAAAATAGCCCTTCGTACAAAGCGAGGGGCTGTCTTATTTGCCGACGCCAGCTTAGCGCAGCTTTTTTTCGAGTTCTTCGATTATGTCGAGACAGCGATTGGCGACGTCGTTGACGCAATAGCGGTCGTCCGGTAAGACGAAGAGTTCTTTGCGCGTTTTAGGCGCGTGTTCTAGCTGCGCAACGTCCTCGGAGTTCGGGATTTTTTTCAGTATCCATTCTTTCACGACGAGCGCGCGCTCTTCCGAATCGGCGTCGATGGCGGCGATTCGAACGCAGTCGCGCGCGGAACCGGATTCGTCGACGAGCAAAGAGAGAAGGTTCTGACCTGGCGTGTCTGAGAATTCTTCTATCGGCGTCGTTTCTGAGTCTTCATGTTCGCTCGCTTCTGGTTTTTCGTCTAACGTCCACTTGCCCGCAAAAGGCGAGATTTCCGAACGTTCAATCTTCCAGAATTCTGGATCCGCGAGCTCTTGGACAAAAGTCGGCCACGAGTTCAGCGTTTCGAAAAGGTCGCGCGGTTCGCACAAGCCGGACAAGCGAAGAGTCGCGCCGGTCTTGTCCGGCAGACGAATCAGCAGCGGAACCCGAACTTCTTCCGCATAAAAAGGCGCCGGTTCGACGCCCTCCGGAGCGACGCCCAGCGCCGAAGGCGCGCCTGTGCCAAAGCCGCGAACCCCGGTAACGACAAAAAGCGTTTTCGAGAGGACGCCCCTTTCGTCGAGAAGACGCGCGAAGCCTTCGAGCGTCTCGTCAAATACGGAGATTCCGCCCGCGTAGGCTTCGACGACGCTCTGGCGCAGTTCGATCTGTTCGAGGTCGACGTCCGGACCGAGCGTTTTTTGAACGTCGGGAAAATAAGGAGGCGTTGTCCCCGCATATGGTTCCGGATCCTCTTCGTATTCGCGGTACCGTTCTCGACGTTCGAGCGACCAGTCCCAGAAGTTGTTCCAGCCGGAGAAATGCGCCCAGACGAACCAAGGCGCCGATTCGCCCAATTCTGATTCGTCTTCAAGTTTTGCAATAAAGCGCGCCAACGCCTCAAAATTCCGAAAGAACTTCGTCTCTTCGACTTGTTCGACCGGCTCCTGGGCGGCGGGCGCGCCTAAGTAGTATCGCTCGTCGCAGTAGTCGCTGTCGACGGCGTCGTGGAGCGTGATCTCTTCGGAATCAGAGACGACAAAAGTCCGATAGCCTTGTTCTTTAAGAGCGCGAAACAGGGAGTCTGGCTCGCCTGCTTCGGGGGCTTTTTCGTCTTTGCGGACGTTGACGGGCGATTCTCCGCGCCAAAACGCGCGGTAGAGCGTTGGTAAGTCGAGGGACGTCGCATAGTAGGAGTCGAACAGAACGGATTCGGCCGCTAATGCGTCGAAGGCTGGCGTTTCGATCCATGTATTTCCATAAGCGCCAAGAAAATCGGCGTTGAGTCGGTCGATCGCCAGACAGAGAATGTTCCTCGGCGCGTTGGCAGCCTGACGCGCCGCTAGAGCTTTTGTGGTAATTCTTTTCATAGGATGTGATTAAAGAGCGTCGATGCGGAAAAACGGGCGGCGAAACAAACGTGATTGCTCGATCATTTTGTTACTGCGCCGTTCCTCAGCGTTCTGGTTCTCGGCGCTCTGTTTCCGGCGCTTTCTTTTTTTTGCGCGCCCGGCGGCGGGTAATTCTTCGACGCGTCGTCGACGACTAGGACCATGTCGAGATCTTCGCCAAGGGTTGGAGGAACAAAGGTCTTTTTGCCTTCGTTCTTGAATTCTCCAAGCGACTGATAAGAGCCGTTTCTCGGGTCGTACCAGTACGCGCGCAAGGTCTTGCCCTTAATGCGGCTGACGTCGATGGTTGCGGCGCGTCCGATCGGGAAATAAACGAACGCGTAAGTTCCGTCCTGATCGCGCGTCGCGGCAAAGCGTCTTGTGCCGGCGCCAGGAACGGACGACTGGACTTCGTCGGGGACGACTAAGTCGATATCGGGAATGCGCGTCAGGAAGGGGCGCGATTCGACGAGGCGCTTGCCGTATTGCATTTGGGCGGCGCCTGGCGCGTCGAGGGCGTCGCGCCAACTCGTGAGCGGTCGATTGACCGGATAGTTTTCCGGCTTCTCGGGGTTATACATCTGCCATATTGCATGACATCCGTACGTATGCCCGAACGCTCCGGAGAAGACGTCCCAATAAAAGGGCTTGCGTACGTCGAACGCGGTCGAGTGGCCCAGATTGTCGGGGTTGAAGCTCACGGGGTGGTCTTCATAGATCGGCTCGCCGTCAATTACAGGTTTCGTAGGCTGACGGACGTAGTCTTCGTAAGTCCTTTTATAGGAGTTGAAGTCGACGTTATGACCATTTTGGCACATATTGAAATCGAGCCAGTCGGCGTCGTGCCAATACTCGGAAGAAGTGCGCCCGCCTCCCGGATGGAAGGAGATAAGATGCGCGCCTTCGTCGCCGCGTCTGAGCCCGTAAGCCATTTCTTCAATCGTCTTGTGTTGTTCGTCGGTTTCGACGCGTCGGTCCCCGCCAAGGAGCCAGATTACCCCTGCGTCCTTGTAACGCTTGCCGAGCCATTCGCCGTACGCGCCCGCGTTGCCGGGGTTAAAGAAGCTTTCGTCGCGCCAGTATCGGCCCCAAGTCGGGAGCATGGCGACATAGATACCGCGCTTGTTTGCTTCTTGAACGACGAAATCGACGCGATCCCAGTAGTCGTTGTACTCGCCGTCGATTTCAACGGGCTTAGGTTCCTTAGGATCCGGACCGAACGGCAGGAAGCCTTCGGCGCTCGGTCGCGTTTTCCCGTCAAGTTCCGCACAGACGACCGCTTGAACGACGTTGTAGCCAAGTCGCTGCCGGTTATCGAGATAGACGATCGTTTCTTCTTTGTCCAGGCGGTGAAAGAGCTCCCACGCCGTGTCGCCAAGCCAGAAAAACGGCGCGCCGTCTTCAGTAACGATAAAGCGATTGTTCTCGCTGACTTTCAATTTCGGAAGCGCGTCCGCTCCATGAACAGCAGCCGCAGCCGCAAACAAAATAGCCAAAGTTGCGAGCATTAATTTAGCGCGTTTCATAACGTTCTCCTGTTCTTTGAGCGTGAGGTGAAGCGCGGTTACGCGCCTGCGTCGGCGTGGGACACTTTGGCGTATTTCGCCGCTTCTTGGAGGACTTGGACGAGTTCTTCTGCGATATGTTCTTCCTCGCAGAAGACGCGTATGGCTCCGGCGCGCTTGAGCGCCGACACGTTGAGATTATACCTCACTCGCGCTACAATTGGAAGGGCAGGGAACATATCGTGCACGGATCGGACGACGTTGAGCGCAAGGTCGTCGCGCGGTACGGTAACGAAGACGGCGCCCGAATGGTCGATGCCGGCGGCGCGTAAGACGTTTTGGTCCGCGCCGTCCCCAACGACGGTCGCGACGCCATTTTGTTTAAACGGGTGCAAATTCACGGGGTTGAAGTCGACCAAGCAGACTAAAGCGCCGAGCGTCCCGAGTTCGTCGGCGACCCGTTTGCCGAGGTGTCCGGCGCCGATGACAATGATAACTTGTCCTTTAGCTTCTGCGATAGCGCGCCGCAGTTCGGGCGCGAGCGCTTCGTCTTTGCCGGTCGACTTTTTTTCTTCCGGTTTCATGCCGAATTTCGTGAGCGCGATTTTGACCATATTGGGCGTGAGCACAAGGGACGCGACCGATAAGAACAGGATAGTGTTATAGACCATTGGGTCGATGACGCCGCTTGCCATTGAAAGGATCATAAAGGCGAGCTCTCCAATTTGCGCAATACTCGTGCCGTACGCAAGCGAACCGCGGAAATCCATGCAGCACGCTCTAAGCGCAAGGGTCGCGCAGAGCGCTTTGAACGAGATAGCGGCGGCAAGGACAACGAGACACAAGATCGGATGTTGAACGACGTGCGAGAAGTCGGTCAGCATACCCAGCGAGATGAAGAAGATAGCGGAAAAGGTTTCCCGGAACGGAAGCACGAGCGCGTCGATTTGGTGCGTGAGCCTGTTTTCGCCGAGCGTGATACCTGCGGCAAGCGCGCCAAGCGCGGGCGTGAGCCCTAACAGCATTGCGGCAAGGCACATGACGACAAGGACGACGATCGCATATAAAATGACCATGTCGTTCGCTTGAAGGTTTGCAAGTCGCGAAATGATTACGCGTATGTTCGCATACTTTAAGAGAAGGACGATCCCGCAGAAAGCGACCGATTTTACGACCATATCGAGCCACGGATTAGCGATCCATAGGTTAGCGTCAGAGGCTTCGCCGACGCCAAGGATGCGAGGAAGAATGAGAAGCAGCGGAACAAGCGCTATGTCTTGGAAGATGAGTAGTCCGAGAGTCGCCTGCGCGCGTTTTGTGTCAGCCACCCCGAGGTCCGTCATGCTCCGATAGACGAGCGCAGTTGAACTGAGCGCGACGACGCACCCAATGGCGAGCGCCGCTTGCCATTCCATTTGAAACGCCATGCAGACGGCAAAGGTTCCGGCGATCGTCAGCAGCATTTGCAGGAGTCCGCCGACGAACATATATCTTGCCGTAGCGGCGAGCTTGTCGAATGTGAACTCGATTCCAATAGAAAAGAGCAGAAGCAAGCATCCGAATTCGGTAACGGCGTCGATCGCCCGCTTGCTTTCATGAGCTTCAGCAACGAGCTCCTCGAGCCTTTCTTCCTGCCGTTCCCATTCCCGCTCAGCTTCTTGCGCTTTGATTTCCGCGTCCACGCGCGCGTCTGCGTCGGTGACTGCAGCAGCTTCTGCGTCTGCAGCAACCTCTGCGTCGGCGTCCGCGTCCACGCCCGCGTCTGCAACAAGCGGTTCTTCGGAGAAGGTCGAGAAGGACGTTTCCGACTCGGCCGCATCGTCAAACGGCGAAGAGAACTTCTCTCTCAATTTGAGGAGTTGTTTCTCGCTCTCGATTTCCTTCTGCAGCGCTTTTGCGCCGGTAAGATCGAGCCCGCCGGGCCCAATGAGCGCGCCGACAAGCAAGTACCCAATAAGGGGCGAGATTTTAAAATATTTGCAGACGCACCCGGCAATGAAGCCGGAAAGCAAAATGACCGAAACGTTTAGAATGAAGACGTCTTCCAACGTAATCCCCTTTAAATCCGCGTCGTTCGCGAACGCCTTTTTGAATCTGCGTCTAATCGGCTCGCAAGGGCAAATCCACCTGTGGCTTTTTAGGGTTTTTTCAGCGTCAGTATTATACCTTATCGATTACCTGACGTCAAAGAGTAACGCCGTAGAAAGCGACCTGAAAAGTGAGAAAAATAATGCCGCCAAGCGTAGAGGTAAGCGGCGGTTCCAATGCTTTTACCCTTTTCGCAGCAATTTGCGCCTAAAGATTCCCACGAGAGGCTCTTTAAGCTGTTTGGGCATAACAAAAAACCAACAGTATATGCAATAGAGGAAACATACAATTCCTGATTTGAGCGCTAGGACTAACGCTAGCGCGATGCGTCCTTTAAGGCGCTCATGAGGCACGAGCTTTTCGAAGAAGTCTAGACTAAACACTACGTTTTGTTGCTAAAATGGAAGAAACATATGTTGTTGGCATTTCTTTCAAGAAGAATTGTGAAGTATCCGTAGAAAGTTATTGGTGGAGAATTGTTAACACTGAACTGTAAACGAACTGTTGCTGACGCCAATCTCGACTAGCTTAATTTGAGGATTGTATGAAACAATGACACTGTGATAAAGGGGGCCCGCGAGAGAATCGTAGAACCTGAGGCATATTTCTTTTCTGAATGATGTAAGTTTTTTGAAGCGCTTTCCATTCCTTTGTTAGACTATATTACCTATATGTGCATCAGACACAAAAACAGATACGCTCCCCTTTTTCGACCGAGACGCCGTAAAATCGCAGTTGCGGCGTGATGATTCAACGGGGATTCAGAAAACCAGTTTAAAATAGCTTGTCGCGACCGTCTGTCATTAAATCAGGGTTCTGTCTTCAAACACTCTTATAAGAGGGAGGACTAGCTATTGCCAATATCAATCACCAAACCTGATTAAAGACTGAACCACCGCCGCCAAAATATTCCCAAATCTTAGAAAATAACGTTTGCTAAAGCCTGGAATCCTTCGTATAATGTGGATACGAGAGGGTCCTTATTCTTGTGGAAGTGTTTTCAGGTAAGATAATTTTACTAGGTTTAAGGACTCTCCCTGTTTCACACAATCTCAGCTTGCCGAGACAGGACTCTGTTTGCAGTTTGAGTAAGTAAGTAAATAAGTTGAATTATCTGGACGTCCATAATGAATAACGGGAAAAGTACTTATTTGTCGTTGGCTAATTTGCGTGCAAGGATTGCTTTTGAAAAATATCGGTTCTTTTTGCCGCAAACTATTTCAGATTATCGGCGTTTGCTGACGCATGAAAAAATGTCCGCCGACGAGTTGAGAGAATTTAATTTCGAACGACGGAAGGAAATTTTATTTTACGCTTACGAAAATAGTATTTATTATCGTCGGCGTTTTAATGATCTCGGTTTTTCTCCGAACGACGTACAAAAAGAAGAGGACTGGAATCTTGTTCCAATTCTAACGAAACAAAACGTAAGGGATTACTTTGATGAAATTCAAGCGTCTTCGATTCCTCGTTCACGTGTGTTCATTCGCACAACGGGCGGTTCGACTGGAGTTCCGTTAAAGACATTGGGGGATCGGAGCAGTTCTCATCACGCACTGGGCTGGCGTGCCCGAAAATGGTGGGGCGTTCCCATTTTGTGCGACTACGTCGCCTGTGGAAGATCGCCGGAGAAAACGAGTTTTCTTGGACGTTTAAAAAAATGGCCAATATATGTGTGTGTCCTGAACGCCTCTTGTATGACAGAAGAGTCGTGTTCTGCTTTCGTACAGAAAGTGCGCGAGATAAAACCGCTTATGTTTTATGGTTACGCTGGTGGAATCTCTCAGTTTGCTCAATTTTGTTTGGATAACAAGATTGAGTTTAACAATTTTTCAGCGATTGTAACAACGTCTTCTCCGATTTCGTTCGTTCAGAAAGAATTTATTGAAAAAGCGTTGAACGCGCCTGTTTACGATCAGTACGGCTGTGTCGAAATTAACTGGCTTGCGTTACAGTGTCAACGTCGAGGCGGTTTGCATATCAATAGTGACGAGCGACACATTGAATTTTTGTCGGAAAACAATCAAACTCAAGTTCCTGTTGGAGCCCTTGGAAATATAACGGTAACGGATTTTGGGAATCGAGTTTTTCCGTTGATTCGTTATCAAATGGGCGATATGGGAAAGGCAATGGCGGGACAATGCGAATGCGGTTTGCCCTTTCCATTAATGGAATCAGTGCGAGGTCGTGTGAGTGATTCCCTATTTTTCCCTAATGGAACGGTGATAGCCGGTGAATATGCAACAACGCTTTTTGACGCTTTTCCTGAAGCGGTGAAAGCGTTTCAAGTATATCAAAAAGCGGATTACTCTGTTGAATTACGAATTGTCCCGAATTTAAACCATGTGAATTCGCAAAATCAAATTGAACAAGTTCGTCAAAAGTTTCAGCAATTGATCGGCTCCACGCCTCTTACAGTTGTCTCCGTATCTGAAATACCGCATGATCGTGGAAAAACGCGATTTGTTATTAGCGAGGTCAATTCATCGACTGTTCGTAATTGTCCGACGAGTTGAGGAATGTTTAATTTCTGCGATTCACCCGTTGCGTTTTTTGAAAACGCAACGGCTAAAGAGCAATTATTCTCATTATGCAATTAACACGAGAACAATTTGACAAAATTGCCCCAACGCTTCCCGTTCAACGTGGTAATGTTGTAGTTGAAACTATACGTATTTGAACCCTGTCCTGTCCGTTATGGAGAACGGTTGTAAATGGTGTGCGTTGCCAGAACATTTTGGCAAGTGACCAACCACTTATAAACGCTTTCGATGCTGGTCGAAAAGCGGAGTTCTAGAACGAACCTTAGACGTATTCAAAAGAACTCCTTACCGAGACTGATGTAACAGCCCTCTCCTTGGGCTCGACTCTTGTTAAGGCGAGTCCAGGCGCAGCAGGCGCTGTAAAAAAGCAAGCAGTCTTTCGGTCGAACCAAAGGAGGAATTAATATGAAAATAAATATCATTGTCGCTAACTCACGACGTTCGTTAGTTTTCGTCGCTCCGGGTAATTTTGGCGACGCTCCCGCAGGACGCGCTCTAAATACTGAACCACCACCGCCAAAATACCTTCTAAATCTTTGAAAATACCCCTCGCTAAACTCGGGGAAAAGTCGTATAATGTCGGTATGGAGAATCCTTACTTTTGTGAAAATTTTTTCTTGCTTGGAAACTCACGAATTTTAAGGTGAACCCCTGTTTTACGTAACTCAGTTTGACAAATTTGCACAACGTTTATAGTTTAAGTGACAAAATTGATACAAGGTGTGTTTTATGAGGATTTTAATCCTAGTTAATGTCGGGGCGACCCTTTATAAATTTCGAAGAGAGCTCATAGATGCTCTTCTTGAAAGAGGCGATTCCGTTTACATTTCAAGCGCACAAAGTCCGAGGCTTGACTATTTTACTAGATTGGGCTGTCAAATAATCGAAACGCCCCTAGATCGACATGGAGTAAACCCATTGCGCGACATAAATTTGGTGTTGTTTTACAAAAGAACTATCAAAAACTTAAAACCAGATGTTGTCTTATCGTTTACTCAAAAGCCAAACATTTATGGCGGTTACATTTGCGGTAGGTTGGGAATTCCATTTTTGCCAACAATTACGGGGCTGGGAACGGGTGTTTTTTATTCGGGACGATTAATTCGGCGCATTGTTTTTGCACTTTATCGACTCGGACTGAAACGTGTTCCTCAGGTTTTTATTCAAAACGAGGGATGCCGAGAACTTCTTCAAAAAGAGAGAGTGATACGGGACAATTTCCGTCTGATTCCTGGTTCTGGCGTTAATTTGAATAGATTTAGATTTGAGGAATATCCCGATGAAACTTCGACAATTCGTTTACTATATATCGGTCGGATGCTGTTCGACAAAGGAATGAACGAGTTTTTCTACTGTGTAGAAAAGATGAAAAACAAATATCCGCAAGTTATTTTTGAATTTCTTGGACCTCATAACGATGATTTTAAAGAAATTATAGATAGATTGCTTGCGGAAGACAAGTTAATATTATATTCGGAAACAGACGACGTCAGACCCTATTTGAAAAAGTGTTCCGTCCTCGTTCATCCTTCTTATCATGAAGGGATGGCCAACGTGTTGTTGGAAGCTGCTGCAACAGGTCGTCCCGTTTTGGCTTCGCGAATTCCGGGTTGCCAAGAGACGTTCGAAGAAGGTGTAACAGGGCTTGGATTTGAACCAAGGAACTCGGATGATTTATGCCGAGCAGTGGAAGAATTTATTGGGCTTTCCTACGAACGCAGAAAAGAGATGGGGCTTAAAGGTCGGCTGAAAATGGAGCGAGACTTTGATCGAAAGCGAGTCGTTCAGGAATATTTGGATGAATTGGGAAAGTTATGAAAGTTTTATTTTGCCATGGGAGCAAGTTTGTCCGCGATGAGAATGGTTATCTTTACAATGCCACTCATAACGATCAGACGTTATCACGTTATTATACAATTGCCGACGAACTATTTGTTCTAGGACGAATTGAAAAAACCAGGAGAGGAGACAAGGCGGAGAACAAAGGTTCGAAAATAACGATTAAGCCGTTTACCTTTATTCAAGTTCCTAATTATTCGACTTTGCATGGGCTGTTAAAACGCTCACAATATCGATCACTTGTTTATGCTGCCGTTAAAGAAGTTGATTACGTTGTTGTCAGAGTCCCTTCGCCGGTCGGTTATATGACGATTCGGGCGGCAAAAGAACTACATAAACCATATATGCTTGAAGTAGTAGGATGTATTTGGGACGCATTGTGGCATTACGATTGGCGTGGAAAGCTTCTTGCCTATCCGACGATGCAGAAGATGAAAAGAGCCGTTTACGGTGCGCCTTACGTTATTTATGTTACGAATAAATTTTTGCAAAATCGTTATCCAACCTCCGGACAATCAATTGGACTTTCTGACGTAACACTCCCCCCTTCACAACAAGAAACCTTGGATAACCGAAAAAAACGGATTACAAGCTCTTCCGCCAAGTTGTTGTTGGGTACGATTGGATCCATTGACGCCTTTTATAAAGGGCACCATTTGGCAATTCAAGCGCTTTCGGCACTAAAAAAACGAGGGATTGACGCCGAATATCAATTAGTCGGCAGAGGAGATTCGGAGCGTTTAGAACAAATCGCGAGAAAATACGGAGTTGGAGATAGAATAAAGTTCTTAGGAATTTTACCTCATAACGAAATTTTTGCTTGGTTGGATCAGTTAAACATCTATATTCAACCGAGTTTGACGGAAGGTCTTTGTCGTTCAATTATCGAAGCAATGAGCCGAGCGCTTCCCTGTGTCGTCTCCAATGCCGGAGGCAATCCTGAATTGATTGAGCCGTCGTGTTGCTTTGACCTAAAAAAACATCCAGTCAAGCAACTGACAAATATTTTGGAGAATCTTGTTCTTGATAGGGATCTTCAGGCGAGTCAGTCGGTAAGAAATTTCGAAAAATCGAAGGAATATGAATTCGAGCACATCGAACAACTTCGATTGAAATTCTATCGAAAATTTAAAGAAGAAAGTTGAAAGAGACAAGAAAGAGATGAGAAAAGTCGCAAAAACCGCAAAAACAAAGAAGGTCTATGAAGGCGAGCTCTCTTTGACCGCTCGATATTTGCAGAAAATTCGGAAAATAGTGTCAAAGAATTGTAGAAAAAAACTGAATGAGTCGATGGCTGCAAGGCTGACGAACGTTGATTTTTCTATTCTATCCCAGAATTGCGTTGGTGGTATGTTTTATCACGATTTAGGTCTGAGATTTCTATCTCCAACCATTAATTTGTTTTTTGATGCTGAGAATTTTATTCGTTTTTTGGAAAGACCTCAATTTTATACGACGCAACCTTTGCGTATGATCCACCTCGATGAAAGCCCTTATCCTCTTGGGCAATTAGACGACGTAACGATTCACTTTAACCACTACCATCGCGATTACGCTTCTGACAACGAATGCATCCAAAAATGGAATGATCGCGTTGCTCGAATTCGTTGGGAGAATTTATATGTTATTGCGACTGATCGCGATGGAATGAATAGTGAATTGATGGCTAGGTTTAACCAATTGCCGTATCGAAAAATAATGTATGTGGCGCGCCCTTATGGGCAGTACCCTTGGGCAATTTATTTACCGGCTTTTGCCGGCAGACCTTTTGTTGGAACAATAACGGGAATTGCAAATTTTAAAGGTGAGCGTTATTACGAAACGAACTTCGATTTAATTGATTGGATTAACAACTAGTGCGACTATTTCGATTTGAACGGACGCGTCAAGGATAATTTTATGCAAAAAAAATACAAAATTTGTTTCTTTTTGGCCGGGCTAGTTTCCGGAGGACTAGAAAATTATCTTTTGCGCTTTGTGAAATATTGCCCCGAGGATGTAGACATTTGTGTTGTTGCAAAATTGGGTATTGTCGGTGACTTAGATTCGGCTTACGCCGACTGTGGAGCTCGTGTCGTCCATCTCAAACAAGCGTTGTTCTCATTTTTCGATTTTCTACAATTGTGGAAGTTTTTGAAAGAAGAAAAACCGGACGTCGTTTGCGACTTTAGTGGGAATTTTGGAGCCAGATCTCTTTTTGCCGCTTGGCTTACGGGCGTCAGGACGAGAATTGCGAGTCATCGTGGCGCGTCGAATCATTTTCAAGAAACGCCAGCGCGTCTGTTTATAAACGCCCTGCTTAATAAAGCGATCGAATTATTTTCGACGTCGATAATCGCGAATTCGTATGCAGCGCTAAATTTTTTTCACCCAAAATGGAAGGAAAATGCAAAAAAATTTCACGTTATTTATAACGGAATGGATTTATCGTTAAAACGCGACGATACATTGAGAGCGTGTCGCCGAAAAGCGCTGAAACTACCGGACGCTGCTTTTTTAGTTGGACATACTGGAAATCTAATAAGCGGCTCAGGCGATGTTCGTTCGCCTAAAAATCACCGAACGATCATCGAAGTCGCCGTTCGTTTATGCCATGAGCACCCCGATATTTACTTTGTCTTGTGTGGCAAGGGCGTTGATACAATTTACCGGGAAAGAATATGCCGTGAAAATTTGCAAGATCGCATTATTTTACCAGGACTTTGTTCACCGGTAACAGATTATTTATGCGCGATGGATGCATATTACTTTCCCTCGATTTCAGAGGGACAACCGAACGCGCTTATTGAAGCGATGTTTTGTGGCTTGCCCATTGTTGCGTCGAATATTGAGCCTATACAGGAAACGATTCCGCCCGGATTACGAGAAGAGCTTATCCCTCCTTGTGACATCGACTCCGCATGTGAAAAGATTTTAAAATTGAAGAACGATTCCGTTTATCGTCAAAAAATGACCTGTGTTGAGTGGAGTCGGAATTTCTTTGATCCTGAAAAACGATATGGAGAATTTCTCGACGTTTTACGAGATCAAATTCGTTAGACGACAATAGCGTTTGGAACAATAACCTGATACAGTGGTTGCACAGGAGGAGCTAATGTTCTTATTTTTGCAGTTTCTAATCTCTTTATTTTTGGCGATAATGTACATAAATGCTCCTAGAGAAATGAATGTTCCTTATCTCGTTCAAGTCTTACTTGCAGATGCGATGACTTTTGCTTTATTATATATTTGTAAAGTGTATTCATTACGTAATTTTTTTAGAATTTCTGCGATTTTTATTCTAGTCTACGGAATTGTTCATTTTCAAGCGTACTTGGATTTTTGTCTTGGAAATATCCCCATCAGTCATTGGTTTATTTGGAGAGACAATAGTGTTGTTTGTAAAAGCGCAGCGATTTCGGGTTTGGGACTCTCAGCATTTGCGATTGGTAATTATATCATATTGAAAAAGAAGAAAATTCCCGTTTTATCTAAGTATGATGGGAGTTACCTTAGCTCAGAGGTTGTTTCGCTTTTATTTTACGCGGTCATATTTCTTGTTTACCTGATTACGACGGATAAATCATATTTTATCGGAGGAGCGGGCCATGGTCGCGTTGGTCCTAATGGATACGTCCAGAATCTTCTTGACGGGTGTGTCATTATTTGTTTTTGCCAATCTTTTTGGAACAATGCTCACAAGAACCGTCGATCAATAAAAAAATATTTTGGCGGATTTAATAAAGTATTCTTGGGACTTACGTCATTATACTTTATTTTGGTTTTGTCGAGCGGTGATCGTTCGCAGATGGTGGCGATTATACTGCTATTCATTTCTGGCTATATCTATACTACAGGCAAAAACCTTTCTTTTATTTATATTTTATTCTTATTTGTCCTAATTGCTCCAACTTTAAGTCTGATTGGAAAAATTCGTGGTTTTGAACGAGGAGAAACCTCAGTCATTGCAAAAATTTCCGATTATTCGTTGGGGAAGGATGATTTTGGTATCGAGCAATATCCTTCTATAATGCCAAGTACGAGTAATTATGCATCAATTGTTCGGGGACTTCATCTTACCGTTTCTTATACTGATTCTAATGGATACTGGTACGGAAGAATGACTTTCAACGAGGCGACGGCACTTGTCCCATTTTTAAATCGATTATTAGGTCATATTGTTCATAGAGACGAGCTGGAATCAATGGTGAGCGCTCCTTTTGTCACCTATTTATCGCAGGGAACTAACGTACGATATGGAGAGGGGACAACGTGTCTTGTGAGTTTATGGTTGGATGGAGGGATACTGGGTGTTATTGTTGGAATGTTTCTAGCTGGGGTATTTTTCGGCATCTGCGATAATATTTTTGAAAATCCAAATTACTTTTCTCCTTTAGTGTATATTATTGTATTTACAGTCATTGCAGGCGTAGTAGTTATTCCCAGGAGTTCTTTTGGGTTATTGGCTAAATCAATAATTTCAACAGTTCTGCTGTTTTTAATTATAAAAATGATTCCCGCAAAAAACGAGCGCCTACGTATTAGGTAATAGATATTGATAAACCAGGGATGTAATTTGCAAAGACTATCATTAAAAAAGAACTTTATATGGAATTTATCAGGAAATGTTATTTACAATGCATTCCAGTGGGGAATTCTAGCTTTATTGAATAAATGGGGTGGAACGGGAAGCGCTGGTTTATTTGTATTGGGGCTTGCCGTTGCTAATCCGATAACGCAGTTGTGTAGTTTACAATTGCGCGGGATTTTTATTTCCGATGTTAAAGAAGAGCATTCGTTTGGAGAATATCTTGGAACGAGAATAATCTGGAATGTAATTGGCGTCGTTCTATGCGCGATTTTTGCCCTGCTATACTACCCTGATTACGAATCGATGCTAGCGATTGTCCTGATGGGAATTGCGTGTAACGTGCAGTCGTCCGGGGAAATATTCGCGTCAGCTTTTCAAAAAAACGAACGTTTAGACATAGCCGCCAAATCCTTGATTATTAAAGGGGGCTTGAATTTTTTAGGAATGGCGATTCTTTTCTGGCTGACTAAAAATGTTTGTTTAGCAATTTTATGGATTGCCATTTCTCGCTGGTTAGTTATTTATTCGTACGACAGAAGAAATTGTGCTTTGCTTGATCGTCTTAAGACTCATTCGAAAACACTCGATTGGAATCGAATAAAACCGATTTTTTCAAAAAAAACTTGGTTTCAAATCACACTTGTTGGAATTCCGATGGGGATTAATATGGCATTCGTTTCTCTAACGCCACAAATACCGCGTTATATTTTGCCCAAATATCATAGTATAGAATTATTGGGAATCTTTGGCTCTATTTCTTATGTTTTAGTGGCAGGCAACATGGTTATGAACGCCTTAAGCGCTACGATCATACCGCGTTTTGCCAAATATTATCATTTTGGAAAAACGAAAGAACTGAAAAGAATTGTCGGTCTTGCTCTTTTGATCGCCCTAGGAGTTGGCGGTGTTGGTATGCTTGTCGTTTACTTTTTAGGCGATTTTTTATTGAGCGTGTTATATACGAGCGAATACGTCGGTTACGGAAACGTTTTGTTTTTATTGTCGATTAATGCGACATTAATGTTTATTATGAACATCATTGGAGCTTTGGCAACGTCGGCTCGGTTTTTCAAGATCCAGCCGTTGGTGGCGTTCATCGTAATGTTTTTGACGTTGATTTTAAGTTTTGTTTTGATACCAGAATATAGTATTTATGGCGCCGTATGGGCAATTTTGGGTCCGCATATTGTTTCGTTGTTTATTTGGTTAGGTATTATGTTTAAGATTTTCAATATGCAAAAGAAGACTCTTTCTTTGGAAGACACGGGAGTTTCGAAGGTGTGAAGAAAATTTGATATCAACTGGGCGTTGTTGAATAAATTGCTGTAAAAATTCGAGAATTTTATGCAAACATCCCGAACCTGCGTCGTATATACTACCCAGTGGTACCCATCAAATCAAGTATCACAAGGAGTAGAGATGAAGAACAAACGCAACTGGGCTCAATATAATCAATCGTTAGTGAATCGCGGCAATATCACCTTCTGGTTTAGCGACGACGTTTTGGCGTCTTGGAATCATCCGAATCACGATTATCGCCGAGGTCGCCATTCGTTTATAGCGATACCGCTATCGAAACATTGCTTGTTGTTCGCGAGGTTTTTCATTTGACCTATCGCAGCACGGAAGGATTTGGTCGCAACATTTTTTCTCTTCTTGGAGTTCAAGACGCGCGCATTCCTGACTACACGTCGCTTTGCAAACGTTCCAAAACGTTAGACGTCCCGCTCAAGGTGTTCGGTAAGAGCGGTCCGCTCAACATTTTAGTTGACAGCACGGGCTTAAAGGTTTACGGCGAGGGTGAGTGGAAGGTTCTTCAACATGGCAAGGACAAGCGCCGTACCTGGGTCAAGGTTCACGTTGCGATCAACGCAGAAAATCAGCAGATTGTTGCTATCAAAACGACTCCCAACAGCACGAACGACGCCGAGGTTGTTCCAGAATTTCTGAAACTTATTGACGACAAGATCAACACACTCTGCGGCGACGGCGCCTATGATCAACGAAAAATCTATCTTGCGACTTCCCAACATGATATTCGTCCTGTAATTCCACCGCGCAAGAACGCTCGACTTGATCACGTCGGAGCTTGGGGCTCCAACGGTTACTACCGCAACGACGCAATTTTGACGACGCGGTTAGCAGGTTTGAGCGCTTGGAAGGAACAGGTTGGCTACCATCGTCGTTCGCTTGTTGAAACGGCGATGTTCCGAATAAAAAAGATTTTTGGAGAACGATTAAAAAATCGAACCCCAGAAAATCAAAAGGTGGAGACGGTGATAAAAGCAAATGTGCTTAACATATTTGCGGCGCTTGGGACTATGTGTTTTTGATAGAGCGTGTTGACGCTAATTTTTTCATTTGCCTTTCCCCTTGAATAATACGGGTAAAAAGACTATTGTTCTCACTATGCAGTTAACACAAGAACAATTTGAAAAAATCGCCCCAACACTACCCGTTCAATGCGGCAATGTTGTAGTCGACAATTATACGTTTTTGAACGCAATCCTGTACGTTATGGAGAACGGTTGCAAATGGCGCTTTGCCGGAACATTTCGGCAAGTGGTCGACCATTTACAAACGCTTTCGAAGCTGGTCGGAAAGCGGGGTTTTGGAACAAACGTTGGATTACATTCAAAAGGAACTCCTTGCCGAGACGGATGTAACGGTCCTCTCCTTGGACTCGACTCTTGTTAAGGCGAGTCCAAGCGCAGCAGGAGCTGTAAAAAAAGGCAAACAGTCTTTCGGTCGAACCAAAGGAGGAATCAATACGAAAATAAGCGTCATTGTTGCTAACTCGACGACACTCTTCGTCTTTCGTATTGCTCCGGGCAATTTTGGCGACGGTCACAAAAGATACGCTCTGTTCCAATCGTTAGACACATTTTCTTTGAATACATTCCCAGAATTTCAAAAAGTGAGGAAAGTGTAGAAATGTTATGAAACTGGCTTTAATAAAAGATCCCCTATACGCGAAGCCACCTGATGGAGAATAAAAGCTGAAGTTATAATAGACGCGACTGCAAGACCCCAATTAAAGGGAAATACTTTACAGCGCCTTGCAAAATCTATCAAGACGAATTGAACAAGGTATATTTCTAAAGTATGTGTGGATATGAAGTTCGTTATCACAAGAAATTTTTGCGGACCTTTTTCTAAAACACGATCCAATCTGGAAAACAACAAAAAACAATGATACAACACGGCGAACAAAACCAATTGATTAACAAATTGAAGTTCGCTTGGGATTATTCCTCGAACGAGTAATGTTTTTGTTAAAAAGTAAACACAACAAGAAAGGAAAGTCGCAACGCCAACCTTTTTTATATTTTTATTTTTATTGCGAAAATAGCCGTCATTACACCGAAAATATGCACCTAACAACATACTTTCAAAAAATAAGAATCGAATCATCGGTTCACGAACGACGTCGATGTGATATGTGCTTTTGTCGTAAAACAGGATGTAAACGATAAAATACGCAATCGCGACAAGAAGCATAATTTGAGGAATTAGGTTTGTCTTTTTAAACTTTCGGAGCGAGGTTATTACGATATAGTACACGACATAGAGTACGATGATCGAACCGATAAAGTGATAATATGTCGGATATGCAAACCACCAAACCAAGTCGCGTGGCGTCAAAGGTATAACGTAAGCGCCTAAAAGACAGTAAATGCCCGTGATGATCCAAGTTGCCGGATAAATTCGAACAATCCGTTTATAATACCAGATAAAAAAGCTATCTTTGATATTATAGAGGCAAAAGCCTGAAACAGCAAAAAATAAAACGTTGCCAAGCAAACCGCCATTTGCAATTAAATTGGTGGGGTAAATGCCGGTAAAATGCGAATTCGTTATCAAAACTGCCGCAAGGCAACGTAAAAAGGTAACGTAAAAAATCATATGAGAAGCCAGTTTTTTAGGTTTGTTAGCGAGAGCATAAAAAGCCGCTTGCTATTTTGCGGCGACACGAACGAAATGTGGGGCGTAATTACGACATTAGGCGCGTCCCAGAGGGGCGATGTGGTCGGGAGTGGCTCCTCGGTGAAAACGTCTAGAACAGCTCCACTCAATTTTTTGGATTTCAGGGCGTTAAAGAGCGCCACTTCATCAACCAACGCGCCTCGTGCAATGTTGATGAACGTCGCGCCGGTTTTGGTTTGTGCAAAACGATTTTCGCCGAATAGACCGTACGTTTTCTCAGTTAGCGGCAGCGTTAAAACAACGATATCACTTCGAGTTAACGTTCGATCCAATTCCGAAAGCGGGAGAATTGTGTCAAAAGCGCCACGTGGTTCCAAATATTCGTCGATTCCAACAACTTCAGTTTCAAATGCCTTAAAGCGTTGCGCGACTTCGTAGCCGACACTTCCCGCGCCGACGACGCAAACCGTTTCCCCCGACAATTCGCGTAAATCACGTTTCTTTTCCCAACGTTTTTCGCGTCGGCTTCCGTCAAAAAATGGGAAACTTTTATATAGTTGAAGGACGCCGCCGACAGCGTATTCCGCCATCGACGCACTGTAAACGCCACGCGCGTTTTTCAGTTCGATTCCACGCCGACGAATTTCATCCAACGGAACACGGTCGAACCCCGCACTTGTTAGTTGAACATATTTGAGGCGCGTAAAGAGCGAAATGTCACGATACAGAAATAGACCATTACAAATAATCGCGTCAACCTTTTGTGGATCGAAATCCATCTCTCCACGTTCGTCAGGCATCATAAAGACGCGTTCGAATCCTAATTTCAGGAAGGGGAGGGCGTCTTTTTCGTCGTGGGTAAACGCGCCCGTCAAAAGTAAATTCATTGCGATTCCTTTGAGTCTCCGAGCAAACTTACGGAACTGGTGTCTTCTTCTCTTTTACGTTCTTGAAAATTCTTGGCCGTCTCGTTATTGATAACGACTTCTTTTCGAGAAAAAACTTGAACAAACGTTCTCCATAAAATTTTTAAATCCAAAGCGAACGACATATTTTCAACGTACCATTCGTTAAACTCGAAACGTTTAATCCAATCGAGTTCGTTACGCCCGTTCACTTGCGCCCAACCAGAAATTCCTGGTCGAACACTGAAAACCGTTTTTTCTTTTTCAGAATACTCTTCGTACTTGCAAGGGTGATAAGTCAATATCGGGCGCGGTCCGATGAAGGACATATCACCCTTGAAAATATTGAATAACTGCGGAAACTCGTCGAGGCTCAATTTACGAATAATTGCACCGACACGAGTTATGCGTGGGTCGGAATTGTAGGAATATATCCCCGTTCCTTTTTTTTCTGCGCCAACGCACATACTGCGGAATTTATACATTCGAAACGTCTTACCGCCGCGTCCCAAGCGTTCCTGAACAAAAATCGCCGGTCCCTTTGAATCCAGTTTAATCGCAACGGCGACAAGGAGCATAATCGGCGACAAAAGAACAATTAAAATCCCCGAAAATAACAAGTCGAAAAATCGTTTGACGTAGCGGTACGCACAATGTTTATTTTGCATTTTTTACCCCAATCCAACTTCTGCGTCCCGACAAATCGAGTTCGGTAAACCGTGTTTAATAATAGGAAGATAAAAGAAATGTGCGATGTTAAATTTTCTTTTTTAATTCGAGCGCGCGCTTCACCTCGTCGACTCCTGCACGGAGAAGCTCTCTGGAATCTTCGAAAAAAGCGGAGTCACGACGCGAAAGGAACCATTCGTACTGGCGGAACTTACGGACTTCGTTTTCAAAGACGCGTTCGATTTCCAAAATGTCCTGTATTTCCAAGCAATTACAAAACGCCCGAGCTAAAATTACGGATGACGAGCCAAGTCGGTAATGCTCCGACAAAATGTAGTTTGCCAATAAAAGCCCTTGATTAATGCGTGCTATTCCTCCAAATCCATACGGTTTTCCAGAGGCGCGTAGTTTCGCACAAATTCGGTCGACGTCCCCGTTGGCAAGGAGTTCGAACATAAACGTCAGCCCGTATGATAGATGCAAATCGTTAAGTCCAATGTAATACTCATCGATTCCACGAACGGTCAATATTTCATCGAGGTTTTCAACCGCTTCTTTCGTTTCGATGAGGCAAATAGTCCGCGCCCGACCAGCAACAAGGTTCGAAAACGTTTCAACTTCGGCCTTTGTCTTAAACATTGGCAACATGATAAGATCTGTTCCCGCCGCGAGAACCGCGTCGATTTCCACCTGTGAACCGTCAAAAATCGGATTGATTCGCGTCAATAGTTCCGAAGTCGTTAAAACATCGCGAAGTTTGGCAACGTCATTGAGAGAGTGTAACGAAATTACGGTGTCGAGATTCTTCTGCCGCTCGAGCTTGCCGTTGATTTCCAAATCGACAAAAACTCGATCAACGCCGTATTTTTGCGCAATTTGCGCGATGTCGGGACGATTGGTGATGTACAATAATTTAAGCGACATTTTAACTTGTAAGACCTTCACAACCGATAATGTGCCAAGCTCATCGATTGTGGGGGTACATCATTCAAAAACAAAGGTAAGTTGGACGGTTACGAACTCCATCTGCAGTAGTCACTTGTTTTCTCTCACCATGCGAACAAACGGAGACTCGATTAACCTGGCGATCTGTGTGATTATTGTAATCGTATGTAAATAGACGTCAACAAAAGAAACGTTTATAAAACATTCGTGCCAAAAATTGCTGTTGTGACAATCACAAAACACTAGCAGGCGAAACCTAAACAAAACGACTGAAACTTCAAACGGGGGCCAGTCTCTCTGAACAGAGATCATGTAAAATTGGTGGATATCCTTACAATTTGTGAAACTTCCTCGCCCAAGAAATCTACGATAATAAGGACTCCCCGAGCCTACATTATACAATGACTTCCTGAGTCTTGCTAGCGTTTTTGCCAAAAAACTAGAAGATTTTTTGGTATAGATGGTTCAGTATTCAATTACCTTTTGGATTCAATTACCTTTTGGCGACCGGTATTGGCGATACCAATCTTTCCGGTTGTAAAAGCTTTTCGAAAATAGTTGCCTTATTTTAAGAAAGACGAATGAGAAAAGTAATTTTACACTGTTTTCTTAATCCTCGTGGGAGCACAAGGAACTTATGCGCCATAGTACTCTAGAGTAGGTTGGCGCTAGTTTTGCAACGTAATAAAATGAGCGTCAAGGTCAAATACTCCATAAGGGTAGTTCCAATGTTTCATAGCGAGTTGTAATTCTTGGTTCTTTGGAATGAAATGTTCGACTTCGTCACGACGTTTATACAATTCCTTGTCGCATTCCCAAGGATTTTTGTGATTAGATTTTGGCGGGACGACCTGTTTGAATTCTTGACAACGGTAAGCGCTTACGTTTCATCGCCTTCGTAAGCACAATCCATTAACAACGAGGAGTCTTCAAAAGGTGTGATGTGTTTATCGATTGGAACAAAGCGTGTCCTTCGTGACAGTCGCCAAAATTACCCGGAACTATATAAAACAACGAGCAACGTCAAGGCAGCGACAATGACGCTTATTTTCATATCGATTCCTCCTTTGGTTCGACCAAAAGACTGTTTGACTTTTTTAACGGCGCCTGTTGCGCTTGGACTCGCCTCAACAAGAGTCGAGTCCAAGGAGAAAGCCGTTAAATCAGTTTCGGCAAGGAGTTCTTTTTGGATATATTCCAATGTTGTTTCAAACTCCGCTTTCCGACAAGTGTCGAAGGCGTTTGTAAATGGTTGACCGCTTGTCGAAATGTTTCGGCAATATGTGCCATTCGCAACCGTTTTCCATGACGTACAGGACAGCGTTCAAAAACGTATAGTAATCAACTACAACATTACCATGTTGAATAGGAAGTGTTGGGCGATTTTTTCAAATTGTTCGGGCATGAGTCTCGTTATGCGAACAATAGCTTTTTTACCCGGTGTTATTCAGGCGGAACTCCGAAGGAAAAATTTAGCGTCAACACGCCCTAGAACAATACATGGTGTTGCTTGCATACAAAAATACCCACACGTAATTTTGCTTGAATTTCTATTTGTATTTGCTATCATAGAAGCAACAGTGGACGGCTTGCTTGATTCACTCGCGCGTCCGTCCGACGTCTTTCCTGTTGTTTATGCTCCATAAGGAACTGAATATGCCTCGCCAAACCTTTCTTGTTTATTTGCTTTTGGTTCTTCTAGCAGCGTCGTCGGCGTTTGCCGACGAGTCGACGACGATGTTTCCGTTTGTAATTGAAAAGGGCGCGCCTGACAATATCACCAATGTTCAGACGTGGGCCGAGCCCGCGCCGGTCGCAGGGGCGGACGGGTTCTTCTTTAACGACGCCGGGGTCTTTGCGTCTAAGTCCGGGCAGACGCGTCTGCTTGGCACGAACTTCTGCTTTGGCGCGTGCTTTCCGAGCAAAGAAAAGGCGGAACGGGTCGCCGAAACGCTCTCTCGATTTGGAATTGGGATCGTTCGACTCCACCATATGGATTCGCGCGATATCTGGGGCAAGAATTTTGCCAATGGGACGACGGAAATTGACCCCGAGAAGCTCGATCAGCTCGATTACCTCATCTACTGTCTCCAGCAAAAAGGGATCTACGTCAATATCAACTTGCACGTTTCCCGCGCTTTCAAAGAGGTCGATGGATTCGAAAACGCCGATAAGCTGCCGACCCATAACAAGGGCGTCGACAACTTCGACCGCAAGATGATCGAGTATCAAAAGAAATACGCAAAAGATCTTCTTCAACACGTCAACCCCTACACCGGCAAGGCGTATGTCGACGACCCCGGCGTCGCGGTCGTTGAGATCAACAACGAGAATTCGGTCGTAGCGAGCTGGGCGTGGGGCAATTTAGACGACCTGCCGGAACCGTACTGCAAAGATTTCCAAAAGCTTTGGAATCAATGGCTCCTCAAAAAATATGGTTCGACCGATAAGCTGCGCGCAGCGTGGGACTGCAAGTCGATTCCGCTTGGAGACAATATGATCGGCGCCGGTTTTGACGAAGGGTTCAAGTTCGACGCCGGCTGGCGGCTCGAAACGGACGCGCAAGTTAAATGCAGCTACAAAGTAATCCCGGCGTCCGAGACGGGGATCGACGCGCCAGCGCTTCAGTTTAACGTCGAACAAATGGGCGAAGTCGCCTGGCGTCCCCAGTTCAATTTCTCGGGCTTGAAGTTGAAAAAAGGTTCGCCTTATCTTGTGCAGTTCAAACTTCGCGTCATTAGCGGAACGGGCCCGAACGTGGCGGTAACGCAGGCGCACGATCCATGGACTGCGACCGGGTTCAGCGTTCGTCCGAAAGCTTCCTCCGAATGGACGACGATTTCCATTCCTTTTGTCGCGATCGAAGACGACGACATGATGCGTCTTTCGTTCAGCGGCTTCCAAGCTGGCGCCTCTTTTGAGTTGGCAGACGTAACATTTCGCGAAGGGGGCGATTTCGGATTTGCACAAGGGCTGACTCTCGAAGACGGAACGATTCCGGTTGCAAAAAAACAGGGCGAGCCGACTATGATGGGCGCGCAAGGGGTCGCCGATTTCTCCGACTTCCTGCACGACCTTGAAGACGGATATTGGCAAGAGATGTACAACTACATCAAGTCGCTCGGCGCTAAATCGCCCATAAGCGGCACGCAGCTCCAGTACGGGTTCTGGTACAATCAAGGTCGACTCGACTACTGCGATATTCACGCCTACTGGAACCATCCAAATTTCCCGCGCCGCTCGTGGGACGGCAACGATTGGCTCGTTCGCAACACCTGCCTTGCCAATTCTCCCGATACCGGCACGCTTTCGAATCTCGCTTCCCTGCGCATCCTTGGCAGTCCGTTTACGTGTTCTGAATACGACCATCCTTATCCGAACCAATATTGCGCCGAAGGGAACGTCATGTTGGCGGCGGTTGCGGCGTTCCAAGACTGGTCGGCGACCTTCCAATTTGCATGGTCGCACAACGACAATTTCGAGCGCGACTCCTGCTCCGCCTTTTTCGACCAATGCTCTCAGACGGTGAAGATCGCGCACCTGCCGGCGTGCTACGGTATGTTCGTGCGTGAAGACGTCCAAGCGGGGCCCGGCGAATTCTACTATGCGCCGTCGATGACGGAAGATAAAGAAAAAGAGATCATGGGCGGCTTGCTCACAAGTTATCATCGCCCCCTTGCCAAAGGGCTCGGGATCGATCAGACGCTTTCTCTTGCCGTCTACTCAGGGGTCGAGCTTCCCGACCTGAAGCTTCCGAAATCAGACGCGCTCAAAGCGGCCAAGAAAATTGAGAGCTGGGACGACTTGCCTAAGCGATTTGGCTCGGCGGAAGGTAAGAGAATCGTCAACGACTTTGGCGAAATTACGTGGAATTATCGAGAGAAAGACAAGGGCTATTTCACCGTTGACACGGCGAATACGAAGGTCTTCAGCGGATTCGTAACCGCGCCTCAGGAATTCGACGGCATGACGCTCGATATTGGCGATACGGAACTTGGCTGGGCGACCGTCTCGCTCGTCAAGGCCAAGAACGCCGTCAAGGGCGCGAAAAAGATCGGAAAATTGACGCCCGGCAACTACTTGCTGACGGCGACCGGCCTTATGCAGAACACCGACGCCGAACTGGTCAAGGTCGGCGAAAACGACGTTACGACCGCAGGGCATTTTGGCGGAAAGATCGGACGCGCGCCGATCCTTTGCGAAGGCGTGCCCGCGACCGTTAGACTGAGCGGCGTGCCCGCGTCGAAGGTCGAGGTCTATGCGCTGACGAATCGCGGCGACCGCGCCGACCAACTGACCGTTAAGCGCAGTTCCAAAGGCTGCGAATTCAGTTTCGGACCGAAACAGAAGACGATTTGGTACGAAATTGTTGTGAAATGAGCCCGTGAGGACGCTAGAAACGCGCCGTTCTCCATCTTGGGAGAGCGGCGCTTGGATTAGGACGCAATGACACTTGCTTTCTCAGAACACGATTTGATTGGAGCGTCGACGACGCTGCACGGAGCGCTGGAGCGCGCGAATTTAGCCGCGCGAGCAAATGTGCCCGTCTCTATTTGGGGCGAACCGGGGGTGGGCAAAGAGTCTATTGCGCGCTTGATTGCTTCGTCGTCTCTTGTCAAGCTCGACTGCGCGCTTCTTTCGCCGCGTCGTTGGAACGCGCTGCTCGCCGAGACCGAGTTGAGCGCGCTCGTTGCGGATATGCTGAGCTCGCTCTATTTCACGAACGTCGAGACGATACCGAAGCCGACTCAACGCCGCTTGGCGCTCGCGGTTCGGTCTAATCGCATTAAGGCGAGACTGCTGCTCAGTTCCCCTCGCCCCTATTTGGAATCGAAGAATTCCGATCTCTGGTCGCCTGAGTTCGACGAGCTTCTAACGGCGTTCCCAATCCGGCTCCCTTCACTTAGCGAGCGTCCTGACGATCTCCCGAACCTGGCGCAGCATTTTTTCCGAGACGCTTTGGCCGACATAGGCGCGTATCCGCGATCATTGACAAACAAAGAGCTCGACCATATCCGCAGGTTGGATTTTCCCGAGAATCTTGACGACTTGCGGCGCTGCGTCGACTACATCGCGAAAAACGACGCGCTTCCGCAAGAAACGCCCGTTAAGTCGTCGGTCATTTTGAAGGTCAATCCTGAAAAACAACAGCCGTCCCGAGAGGAGAGAGAAGGGGATTCCGGTTCCCGCGAGCCTTTTCCAAGCCTTGACGAGGTATCGATTCGGCATATTAAGGAAGCGCTTAGAATGACAGGGGGCGTCGTTGAAGGCAAAAGCGGAGCCGCTAAGCTCCTGAAAATTAACCCGTACACGCTGCGCTCGAGGATGAGGAAGTTTAAAATCGACTGGACGAAATTCCGCGACGAATAGCGTAATTGAGCGCTTGTAACACTTCCCTTAATGCGCTCAACGAGTTTATTGCGCTCAAATCAGC
>JAQVHZ010000120.1 GCA_028695965.1 Thermoguttaceae bacterium
GCATATCGTTAAAATCGAGGAGCGGGTTCTTCAACGCAATATCGCGGCGCAATTTGTACGCTTCCCCAAAGAGCGCTAAGCGTTCTTTCACGGAGTCGAGGGTCGGCTCGCCCCCCTCGGGCCAATTCGCTTCCGCCGCTTCGTATTTCGCCAGGAACGCGGCCCAGTTGGCGGCGTCTTCGCCGAGCGCGTCGTCGTCGCGCATCTCCTGCAATACGTCAAGAAGGGTCGAGACGCGCCGGACCATGATATCGAGCGGATCTTTATCGGTCGGGAGCAAGGTCGCTTCGACGTCGCGCGCCGTCGCGGCGACATTTTCGCGCATCCCTTCGGCGAGCTGCTGCGTGAGGGACGTGAACTCCTTCACGATCTCGTATTCGTCCGGATCGCTCGGGTCTTGCAGGAGGACCGCGCGGCCTTCGTCGTCAAGGTATAAAGGCCGGACAATCTGAACCAACTCGGCGCTCTTTGCCCCTTCTTCGTCAAGTTCGAGCCGGGCGTCCCCAACGACCGCATGGTCGTGTCCGTACCCCTCGGGGCCCGTGTCCGCATAAAGGACGAAATATTTCTTGCCGGTAAAGGTCAGGTCGCACGAGACGGTCGGCTGGCTCCCGACGACAAATCCGCTCGACCAGACGTGTTCTCCGTCCGCAAAGACGTGGAACGCCATATGACCTCTGCCGTTCGTCTCGTCCGCGATCCCAAATTGGGCGCGGAAACGAGCGGAACCGGTTTCCGGAAGGGTTACGACCATCGAGCCGGGCGCGTGCCAGCCGAACCCGCGGCCGAATTTCGTGCCGTTCACAACGAGCTCGCGGTTGTCGGTCGTTCGGCCCTTGTTCGTCGTGCCGTAGCCGACCGCGGCAAGGGAAAGATCGAGGTCGTCAATCCAGACGGTCGCGGCGGGCGGAACAGTGAATTTTGGAGGCGGGACGGGCGTCGCGGCCAACGCAGAGACCGCGGCGCTCGCCGTCAACGCGATAAAGAACGCAATGATAGGATAACGTGTCGGCATGACGTCTTTCTTTCATCTCTTAAGTTTTTGTCATGAAGGAATAATTACGTCGACGTCGCTCGCGGCGCGGTAATTCGCGCCATACGCTCACGACTCTATCAATTCTAACATATACGCGTTTGCGCGTCAAAAGTTTTTAGCATTTTCTGGGAAAAAACTGAAAAATTCGCGCGTCGGCGTCCAAAAACCTCTGAAAACACGGTCCCAAACGCGTTTTTCTCGCGACTTGACGCGCTTTATTCGGTGTGATAAAATTTAGCGCAACGCGGAAACGGGCGAGCGCGTCGTGCGTTCGGCTCGGTATTCTGCGGTTCCAGCTCCGCCCTCACTAAGCGCGAGCGCTGATGAAAGGAAATTATGCCGTCGACTCCCGCCCCGTCGTTTGGACGACGTCCACGAATCGCTGTCATAGGCGCCGGAATCTCCGGTCTTGCCGCAGGATGGAAGCTTCGCAACACGGCGCCCGACGTCGATTTTACGATCTTCGAGAAGGCCGACCGGGTCGGCGGGATTATCGGCACGCGTAAAGTTGGCGATTTCCTGTGCGAATTGAGCGTCGACAACTTCATCACGACAGCGCCACACGGGCTCGACCTCTGCAAAGAGCTCGGGTTCGAATCGGAACTTCAGTCGACGAACAGCCAGTACCGCCGCACGTTCGTCGTCCGGAACCGGAAACTCTACCCGCTCCCGGACGGATTCATGACGATGGCGCCGACCAAGTTCTACCCGATGATCGTAACGCCGCTCCTGACCCCTTGGGGCAAATTGCGCTGCGGGCTCGAGCTGCTCCTGCCGCGCCGCAAGAGCGACGAAGAAGAGTCGCTCGCCTCGTTCGCGACGCGGCGGCTCGGCAAAGAAGCGTTCGAACGGATCATCGAGCCCCTTGTCGGGGGGATCTACGGAGGGGACGCCGCCAAATTGAGCTTGCAGGCGACCCTGCCCCGATTCGCCGAGATGGAGAAGAAAGACCGGTCCCTTATCTGGTCGATGAAAAAATCGATGAAGAAAGCGCGCGCGGATAAGCGTCAAGAGGAAAGCGGCGCGCGCTACTCCTTCTTCATCACGCTCAAGTGCGGACTGCAGGAACTGACCGAACGGCTCGCCGACAGGATCGGGCGCGACCGAATCGCGCTCAACCACGCCATTACCCGAGTCGAACACGCTCAAGAAGGCGGCTGGAACCTGTTCAACGCGGACGAGCCGCCCGAACGGTTCGACGCGGTCGTTTTCGCGACCGATTCGGGCGCGGCGAGCAAGGCGCTCTACTGGGCCAATCCCGAGGCGGCGGAAATCTACGGTCAGACGGACCACACCGGCGTCGCTATTATCCACCTGGCGTATGAAAACGACCAGATCGGCAAGCCGATGCAGGGGATGGGGTTCGTCGTGCCGACGTCCGAAGGCAACGGGGTCATCGCCGGAAGTTTCAGCAGCCATAAGTACCCGACCAGAGCTCCGGAAGGCAAGACCCTGCTCCGGATCTTCGTCGGCGGCTCGCGCGCGCCGGAGATGGTCGGTCTGCCCGACGACGAGCTGATTCGGCGCGTTCACCAAGAGATGCAGACCCTGCTCGAGGTAAAGGGCGAGCCGATCTTCACCGACGTCGCCAAGTTCCCCAGCGCGATGCCGCAATATTACCTCGGCAGGCTCGCCTGGCGCGAAAATCTGCAAGAAGCGCTCGAGAAAACGCCGACAATAGCGCTGGCGGGCAACGCGCTCGAAGGCGTCGGGCTCCCGACCTGCGTCAAGAGCGGTTACGACGCCGTCGAATCGGTCCTTGCCGCGCTGACCCCCGAGCAAGACTGACGGCGCCGGGAAGACGCGCCTTTAACTGTCGGGCCGAACTGAAAGAATCAGCCGCGGACGCTCTTTTGGGAACGTTCGCTATGAACCTGTAGAGCATATCGAACTTATCCCCCTGTCGCAAAGGAAGATATTATGGAAATCACACCGCGTTGTTTATCCGCCGGTATTTTGTTCGCCGACGTAGGCTGCGCCCCGATCGACCATGCGCCGGAGCCCGGCGAGCTCGTCGCAACGGACCGCATCGGGCTCTCGCTCGGCGGGTGCGCGTCGAACCTCTCGATCAACTTGGGGCGTCTCGAAGTTCCGACCGGGCTTTGCGGATGCGTCGGGGACGACGCGTTCAGCGACCATATTCTGAACTCGCTCGCCAACCCGTTCGTCGACGTCTCGGGCGTGCGCCGCATCCCGAACTCCGGGCCCGGCTGTTCCCTTATCGTCAATGTGAAAGGTCAAGATCGGCGCTTCATCAGCACGACCGGCGCCAACGCGAAATTCGCTATTGAGGATATTCCGCAGAAATGGACCGACGCCGCCGAGATCCTCTTTGTCGGCGGGTACCTCATGATGGAACGGCTCGAAACGCAAGAGACGGTCGACTACTTCAAGGCGTTTCAGGCTAAAGGCGGCAAGACGATCCTCGACGTCGTCCTCTATGGCGATCGCCCCTATTGGCCCGTCCTCGAGCCGCTCATGCCCTACTGCGACTACTTCATGCCGAACGACGACGAAGGGCGCGCGATCTCCGGGATCGACGACCCCGTCGAGCAGGCGAAATTCTTCGTCGACGCGGGCGCAAAAGCGTGCGTTATCACCTGCGGCGGCGACGGCTCGATCTATTACTCAAACGACGAAAAATTCCGCGCGGGTATTTTCGACGCCGAATTTGTCGGCGGGACGGGCTCCGGGGACGCGTTCAACGCCGGGTTCATCGCCGGGCTCCTAGACGGCGCCGACCATTATGAGACGATCAAACGCGCTGCCGCGCAAGGGATGAGCTGCGTGCGCGACGAGTCGGCGACCAAGAGCGTCTTCACAAAAGAAGAAGCGCGCGAGTTCCTGGAAGGGCGCGAGTTGAAGGTCGAAAAGCTCTAATTCGACAAAAATTTTTCATTTTTTTGGACGCGCGGCTATTGCATTCTTGCAAAAGAGCCGCGCGTTCGTTATGATTAAGGTCGACGCCGATAAGCAAGCGCTTAATTCGCGCGATTACGCTTCGCGTCTCGATATATGGAACGTTACTGTTAACTTGTTTTGTGGAGCGAGTTATGTTTTTACTTCAAAGTTACAAGGTGGCGGTCATTTTTTGCATCGTCACAATGATTTGCTGGGGTTCGTGGGCGAACGCTCAGAAACTTGCCGACAAGAAATGGCGCTACGAGCTCTTCTATTGGGACTACACCCTCGGCGTGCTCGCGACCGCGATCATCTTCGCCATGACGTGGGGCTCGCAGAATCCGGATAGTACCTACGCGTACCAACACAACTTGAGCCAAGCGATTGTGGAGAACCCCGCCTCGCTCGGCTGGGCGTTTGCGGGGGGCGTCGTGTTCAACATTGCGAACATCCTGCTCGTCTCCGCGATCGATATCGCGGGCCTGGCGGTCGCCTTCCCCGTCGGAATTGGGCTTGCGCTCGTTCTGGGCGTCTTGTGGAACTATATCAACGACCCCGCCGCGTCGGGCAATCCGTTGTTCCTCTTCCTCGGCGTCGGGCTCGTCGCCGTGGCGATCGTCATCAGCGCGCTCTCCTATAAGAAACGAGACGAGGCGAGCGCCGATCCGAACGCGCCGAAAAAACCGATTGGGAAAGGGCTCGCCCTGTCGATCCTGTGCGGCGTCTTGATGTCCTTGTTCTACTTGTTCGTTGCGAAATCGCTCGGCAAAGTGGTCGTGGACGGCGAACTCCTCGAGCTGACTCATGAAAACCTGGCCCGCCAAGGAGCCGTATTCGAGTCGGGCAAGCTGACGCCTTACGTCGCCAACTTGATCTTCGCCGTCGGCGTCTTCGTCAGTACTTGCGTCATCATGCCGATTCTGATGCGCTTCCCGATCGTCGGCGAGCCGGTTGAGAAAGGGCATTACTGGCGAGGTTCGCTTGCCAACCACTTCTGGGGCTGGGTCGGCGGCGGTATTTGGGCGATCGGCATGACGTTCAACGTCTTGGCGGCTGGTCTGGCGTCCCCTGCGGTCGCGTACGGGCTCGGTCAAGGCGCGACGCTCATGTCCGCCATCTGGGGCGTCTTCATCTGGCGCGAGTTCAAAGGCTCGCCTAAGGGCGTCGGCAAGATGCTCGCCGCGATGTTCGTCTTCTTCATCGTCGGCCTGTCCCTCATCGTCATAACGAAGATCGACTTCAAGCCCGCCGCGGCGGTCGAGACGGAGACGATTCAACAGACTGACGAAACAATCGAAGCGCTCCCCGACCTTGAAGAAGGCGTCGAAGAGGGCGTTGCCGAAGAAGGAATTGTCGAAGAGGGAATTGTCATAGGAGGCGCTGAAGTCATCGACAACTCCGCCATTGAGGAAACGCCGGGAGCTGTTGAAGAAACGATCGAAATAATCGAAGAAACGCCGGAAGCCGTTGAGGAAGCGCCAGTTGAAGTCGAAGAACCGATTGAAATAATCGAGGAAGCGCCGGAAGCCGTTGAAGAAGCGGTGGAAGAATTCGATATAATCGAAGAACCCGCGGTTGAGGAAGCGCAGGAAGTTGTCGAAGAACCGATTGAAATAATCGAAGAAGCGCCGGAAGCCGTTGAAGTTGTCGAAGAAGCCGTTGAGGAAGCGCCAGTTGAAGTCGAAGAAGCGGCGGAAGCCGTCGAACCGGCTGAAATCATCGAGGAAGCGTCCGAAGCGGTCGAAGAAGCGCCAGCCGAAATCGAAGAACCGGTTGACGTCGAAGAATGACGCGCGTCATAACGGACGTTAGTCGTTAGAAATAGCCGCGTTAAGCTCGACACAGCTTGACGCGGCTTTTTTCATGCTCGATAGAACCAGCTCACTGCAAGGCGCGCGCGATCTGCCGGACTGCTTGACGGAGCCGTTCCTCATTTTCGACGACCGCGAGCCGCAAGTACCCTTCTCCGAGCGGGCCAAACGCGGAGCCCGGGCTGACCACGACGTTCGCGTCGCGCAGGAGCCGCATCGCGAAATCGAACGTGCTGCAGCCCTTCAAGTACTTCTCGGGGATCTTCTGCCAGACGAACATCGTCGCCTTCGGCCGTTCGACTTCCCAACCGATCCTTTCGAGCGCGTCGCAAAGGACCTCGCTGCGCCGCTCGTAGATTTTCGCCTGTTTAGCGACATACGCGTCCTGTTCGCGCATCGCGACGACCGACGCGATTTGGAGCGGAACGAACATGCCGTAGTCGTAATACGTCTTGATCGTCGCCAGCGCGCGCACGATCTCCGAATTGCCACAGCAGAACCCGACGCGCCAGCCCGCCATACTGTAGCTCTTCGACATCGTCGTCATCTCGACCCCGACGTCGAGCGCGCCAGGGACCGACAGGAAGCTCGGCGTCTGGTAGCCCGAGAAGGCGACGTCCGCGTACGCCAGGTCGCTCAGGACCATGAACCCGTACTTCTTGGCAAGTTTCACCAGGTCGACGTAGAATTCGCGCTCGACAACGGTCGTCGTCGGGTTGTGCGGGAAGTTGACGATCGCGACTTTCGGACGCGGCAGGAACCGGTCGCACGCAAAAGCGATCTCCGCAAGGAGCCGGTCCGGCTTGCGCACGTCGAGCGCGAGCGTCTCGCCCCCGGCGAGGATCACGGCGTAGAGGTGCGCGGGGAAATACGGGGACGGCACGATCGCCAAGTCGCCGGGGCCGCACAGCGCAAGGAGCGTGTGGCTCAGCGCGTCTTTCGAGCCGAGCGTCGCGATGACTTCGGTATCGGGGTTCAGCCGGACGCCGTAATATTTCAGGTACCGCGACGCCACTTCGCGGCGAAGGCTCGCTATGCCGCGCGCGGCGCCGTACCCGTGAACTTTATGGTTATGGATCGCCTCGGTCAACTTGTCGATAACCGACTGCGCGGGCGGGTCGCTCGGACTGCCCATGCCAAGGTCGACGACGTCCGCGCCGGCGCGCCGTTTCGCATATTTGAGCGCGTTGAGCTCCGCAAAGAGGTACGGGGGCAGCTTCTTGAGCCGGTCGGCGACGTTGACTTCAAAGGGTCGCGCGTTGTCCGGAGCGTCGCTCGTCGACTCCAGCGCGTTCGCCAGCGCCGCGTCTACTTCCGACGCAATGTCCGCCAGCTTGCGCGGCTTCAACTCGTCGCCGCCGTTATTGCGTTCTTCCTGATTGCTCGTCATCCGCGCGCTCCTTGTTACGAACCTAACCCCTGTTGCCGTCGACCAGACCGATTCCGAAACCCCGAAATCTGTTCCGAGTCATTGTACAACTCGACCGCAATTCGACAACGGCTCCAGCCCGATTTTTCGCCCTTTTACCGCCCTTTTCCGGAATCTTTTCAAGCCTCGGTTCGGCGGTTTGGAGCCGTAGACTCCAAACCTATTGCGCCAGTTCCAGCTTCTTCTGGCGCAAGCATATCGCATAAAAGACGATAGCGAGCAGCTGTCCGGCGACGGAGACGACGACAAGATAGAGCGGGTTGAAGTCGTAGAGCGCGCCGAGCAGCCAGCTGCCTAGAAACCAGGCGACGCCGAACCCGGTCTCAAAGACGCCGAACCCCGTGCTGCGCATCGAGCGCGGGATAATCGCGCTGACGGCAGCTTTCATAATGCTTTCCTGCGCGCCCATGCCGATTCCCCAAAGGATGACGCCGACGCCGATCATGACCGGGCTGCCGGTTGCGAAGATGAAAAAGGCAAAGAGCGAGCTGAAGAGCGTCGAGACGATCAGCGCTTTCAAGCCGATTTTGTCGAAGAGCCAGCCGAAATAGAGCGCGGCAAACGCGTCCACGACCATCGCCGCCGCGTAAAGGAGGCTTAACGTCGCGTCGGGAAAGGCCTTAGTCTTAGCGGCGTGCAGCGTGATCAGCGTGAAGTCGGCAAAGGCAAACGCGAAAAGACAGATGGCGATCATGTAGAAAACAAACGACTTTTGGAACCGGAATTCCGTCTCTTCCTCTTCTCTCGCCTTCTCAAAGATCTCCGGGTTCGGATATTTTACCTTGGCGAGGACCAGAAGCGCGATCGTTATCAGCGCCGGAATACCGAGAACTGCAAAGCAGAGCCGATAGGTCGAAAACAGGTCGCTCGTCCCTTTAACCGCGGCGATGACAAACAAAATGACCGGGCCAAGAAATCCGCCGAGCTGGTCCAGAAATTCCTGATAGGCGAACCCTTTGCCCACCCCGACCTCGCTGGCGGCAAAACTGACCAGCGTATTCTTCGCCGGCTTTTTGACCGCCTTCCCGATCCGTTCTAAAATAACCAGCCCGCACGCGATAATCCAGCCGTTTTCAGGGACCAAAGCGAGCGCCGGAATCGCCAGAACCTGCATGGCATAACCGGCGATGACAAGCGTCCAGTATTTCTTCGTTTTGTCCGCAACATAGCCCGACAGCAAGCGCAGCGAGTAACCGAAAAGCTCCCCGATTCCCGAGACGAACCCGATCGTCGCCGCCGACGCGCCCGCGAGGTTCAGATACTTCCCCAAAATGCTGCGCGCGCCTTCGTGCGTCATGTCCGAAAAGAGGCTCACGACGCCCATCAGGATGATGAAAGCCATGGCTCCGCTCAGCCGTTTCTTGTTCTTTTCGCTCATAACGTTTCTTTCATTAGCTGGCAAGTCGCCGCCGCGTCAAATTTGGATTGGAAAATTTTGGTTTTTTTCCTTGCGCCAAATCAATAAGTCAAACTCATTAATTCTATAGGGAGGTTCTAAAAACCCCATTCTGCTCCCCCTTCGATTTTCGGGAGGAATTTTTTGAAGAAAAAACGTAAAAATTAACGAATCAGTGAGATTTTTGCTGAACAAGCCCCCAGTACAACCGGTTTATTTGTCGTAATTTAACGTTTCCGTTTCCGTATGGGCATATTTACCCTTCAAAAATGGCGTGTGGAGAACTTTTTTTACATACTCATATTGCAACCATCAAGCAATTTTATTTAATTGATATTGCGTAAAACACGGCTCCTCGTTAGAATCCGGAGTGATTTTAACCTAAAAAAATTACCTCCAAAAAACAACGAGGGAGCCGGTA
>JAQVHZ010000021.1 GCA_028695965.1 Thermoguttaceae bacterium
AGGATTCAACAAAAACGGGAATAGTAAGCGGTTGGCTGACTCCTTGGGGAGCAAACGAACCTGACTTACTCGTTCCCTGCGCTCTTTTCTATTGGCCGCAAGAGCGAGGCTTTACCGGGGAACGAGCTGTCGAACTTCATTTGCCTGGCTCTCCTTCTGTTATCAATGCGGCGGTGAGAACTATTTGCAAAACAAAACACGCTCGACTTGCAACGCGCGGCGAGTTCACATTACGAGCTTTTTTATCAGGAAGGATTGATTTAACTCAGGCAGAAGCGGTACTTGGCGCAATCGACGCCAGTTCGGACGCCGAATTGCAAAACGCCTTGCTTCAACTATCAGGTTCTCTTTCTCGAGATTTTGCCGCTCTTCGCGAAAAGCTATTCAACGTTCTTTGCGACCTTGAAGCAGGGTTTGATTTCGTCGATGAAGATATCGAATTCGTTACGAGAGACGAGATTCGGACCCAATTAAGAGAAACGATAGCGCAGGTCGAAGAGACGTTAAAACGAGCTAAAACAAGAATAGGCGCCGACCAAACGCCCCGCGTAGCGCTCGTCGGCTCTCCGAATGTCGGTAAGAGCTCCCTCTTCAATAAAACAATCGAGTTTTTTGGCGACGGAAATACAGGAAAAGCGATTGTTTCTGATATCGCGGGCGCTACGCGCGATTATCTAGAAAAAGAAATCAATGTCGACGGAGTACGTTTCATACTTGTCGATTCAGCAGGCGTCGAAAATGAAGAAGCGTTTGCCAAAGAGGCGACTGAAGAAAATGCGCCCTCGCCGAGAATTCTTGCCCAGCGCGGCCTAAAACAGCTCTTTGCTAACGCTTCTGTTGTCGTACGTTGCGTCGACTCAACGGCGCGGGAAAAACCGTCGTACAGTTTAATTGACAAGCTTATTCCAGCAACGGCGTCTGTCCTTCATGTCGCCACAAAGCAGGACTTGCTCGAGAACAACAACGTTTTCGGGCAAGACGTCGTCGTTACGTCGGCGTCAACAGGTTTTGGAATAGATATGCTCGGGACAAAAATTGCCGAAACGCTTCGGAAAGATTCCGAAAATGGAGAGATTGTTCCATCAACGGCGATTCGATGTCAAGAAGCGCTCCGTGAAGCAAAAGAAGCGCTTCAAAACGCCTTAGATCTCCTTGACGATAAATCTATCTATGACGATTTCATCCTCGCGTCCGAAATACGCGTCGCCTTAGATCGTATCGGGATTGTTACGGGCCAAGTACATACGGACGACCTGTTGGATCGTATTTTCAGCCGTTTCTGCATCGGAAAGTAGCGCCTTGTATCGCAAGACTGGCGTTTCATTGGTCAGACGTTCCGAGTCGACAATCTCTAATATTCCTAGTTGCAGCAGAAGTTCCACGCGGCATCCTACGTCGCTTAATGCAAAGAATTCACGATTAGGACGACCGTTCCAATACATTTGACGCGCAATTTCCGCCAAGCAAAGAGGCGCGTCTGCTTCACACAATATCTTTAACAATCGCTGATTGCGGCGTTCCATGCTCCGAAGCGCTGTTTCAACGCGGCACGGAATGTCGGTTATCGGTTCTTCATGCGCGGGAAGAACCGTCAACTTCTTTCCAAATCTCTCTTCAAAAGCGATTGCTATTCTTTCTAATTCCTTTAACGAAAACACATAATTCAACGCGCCCGTCTGAGGAACCATGCGTGCCGGCCAAACCTGACTCAACGTCTTAGAAAGAAGAAGGTCCCCTGAAATTAAAGCGTCTCCAAAGAGTATCGCCACATGACCGGCGCTGTGCCCCGGCAAATAGAAGAATTTCATGCCGTAGATTTCTTCACCGCCATACAACTTACGCGACACGGGCGCCTGGTCCGCTCTGCCGGGCTTGAAACCAAATCCGCCAAGAATCGGCTGAACATCCTCAGACGCGACGCCTGATTCTAACAGGTATTGTACGTATCGCATATTTTCTACACGAGCGCAGGCGTCGTACGCTGAAACAAGGCGGCTCTCAAACGCGTGAATCCAAATACCGGCGCCTGTTCGGCGACTCCATTCGGAAGCGCCGCCGAAATGATCGATATGAGCGTGGGTTAGAATAATATGTCGAATCTTTTCAACCCTAAATGAAGCGTCAAACTCATCGCGAACAACTTGGAAACCGCTTTCAATATCAGCGTTAGAATTTAATTCGCCGCTGCCGGAATCGATCAGCGCCCATCCGCCCTCAATGGGGACAAGATAAACGAAGCCTATTAAAAAGGGCAGAACACGCGCTTGTATTTGATAAACGTCGCCCGCGTTCGTCTGAAACCGAGAAACCGCGCCGGTAGACGAAGCAATGATTTTAAGTGGATCTGAACGTTTCAGATTCGATTCTACACAAGTCATAGACATATCAAAATATAATAAAAAAGCTCCTCTTATTCGTCGAGTACAATTCGAACGAATTTAGGAGCCAATTGATTTCAAACGTCGTCAATCAATACATATTCTGAGCTTTTAGGGCGGCGCGAAGCTTAGCGCGCGCTCGATGAATTGCTTCCGCTTTAACTTCTGCGAGCTCGTGCGAATTCGAAGGCAGCTTCAAAGCCTCTTGCAATGCGTTCTCGGCGTCTTCAACACTCAGACCTTTCATTTTACAAACGTGATTGGTTAGAAGAGAAACCGTATCGTTTGCAGCCTCGACAAAGCCTCCCTCGACGTACCAGCTCTCCACAGAATCGTCGTCAAGCGTCAGACGCATTTCGCCCGCGCCAAGTCGACCAATCACGCGCGAGCGTCCGGCGCCTATTCCAAATTCGCCGTCATAAAGAGGAACGACAACAAACTTTACGTCTCGATCGACAACAGTTTTTTCCGGTGTTACCGCAACGCACTTCATCGAATATGTTCCTTCGTCAAAGCGACGCAGCCGCGCGTTCAAAAGTCGCGCCAACTACGCCTGTCTAGGAGCGTCAGCTCGCTTCTTTCGCGCTTCGCTAGCCATACGTTCCGCTTGTTCCTCGGCTTGTTCCACAACGCCGACGTACATAAACGCTTGTTCCGGAAGATGATCCCACTTTCCGTCGCAAATCTCGTTGAACGAACGCACTGTCTCTTTCAAAGGCGTGATCTCGCCTTGTTTGCCCGTAAACACCTCTGCTACAAGGAACGGTTGAGAGAGAAAGCGCTCAATACGACGCGCGCGATGAACGGTCAGTCTATCTTCTTCTCCAAGTTCGTCTACCCCGAGAATAGCAATTATGTCCTGCAGTTCCCGATACCTTTGAAGAGTCTGCTGAACGCGTCGGGCGCAGGCGTAATGCTCTTCGCCAACATATTGCGGATCAAGCGCGCTACTGGAAGACGCCAATGGATCGACGGCGGGATAAATACCTTTTTCTGAAATTGAGCGTTCGAGATAAACAAAGGCGTCCAATTGTCCAAATGCCGTAGCCGGAGCCGGGTCAGTAGGGTCGTCCGCAGGAACGTACACCGCTTGCACTGACGTAATTGCCCCCTGCTTTGTCGACGCAATTCGTTCTTGTAAGGCTCCCATTTCCGACGCTAACGTCGGTTGATAGCCAACAGCGCTCGGCATACGGTCTAACAATGCGGACACCTCAGACCCCGCCTGTGAAAAGCGGAAGATATTGTCAATGAACAAAAGCACGTCCGTGCCAAGGTCGTCGCGGAAATATTCCGCCATCGTCAGCGCGGAAAGCGCAACGCGCAGACGAGCTCCAGGCGGCTCGTTCATCTGTCCGAAGACCATAGCCGTTTGGTCTAATACGGAACCGCCCGAGTCGCCAATCTTCGCTTCTTTCATTTCGCGCCAAAGATCGTTGCCCTCGCGAGTTCTTTCTCCAACGCCGGCAAAAACAGAATACCCGCCATGAGCGCTTGCTATGCGTGCAATAAGCTCTTGAATAATAACCGTTTTACCAAGCCCCGCCCCGCCAAACAGCCCCGCTTTACCGCCGTAAACAAAAGGAGTCAGCAAGTCGATGACTTTAATACCGGTTTCGAAAACAGTCAATTCGGTCGTCAATTCGGAAACTTGTGGCGCAGGTCGGTGAATCGGACGGTATTCAGAGGCATTAACCGGTCCCATGTCGTCGATCGGTTCGCCAAGCAAATTCATAACGCGCCCAAGCGTGCCGTTACCAACAGGAACAGACACGGGCGCGCCGGTATCGACGCAAGGCATTCCTCGAACAAGTCCGTCGGTGCTTCCTAACGCAACGCAACGAACGCGACCGCCAGTCAAAAGTTGCTGAACTTCTCCTGTCAAATGAATTTTAACTTCGCCAAGATCTTGCTCGATTTTTACGGCGTTATAAATAGCGGGCGCTCGTCCTTCGGCAAATTCCGCGTCAAACGTCGATCCGATCACTTGGGTAACGCGTCCAACGTTGAGATTCATATCAGTTTGGTTCATGTGGTAGTAACGCCTTAGTTTTCTAAACGCTCAATAAAACAACAAACGAGATTTAAATCGGCGTATGCGATTGAGAAAGACTCGTTTGGCTTATGCTATGCAACCTTGTATAAAATAGTAAAATCCGTCTGCGATACTGGGTCGACCTAATGATCGCAATCGCGCGCAGCTACTGCAATGCCGCCGCGCCGTTAATAACTTCAATAATTTCATTAGTAATTTGCGTCTGTCGAACGCGATTATACATTGTTGTCAGTTCTGAAATCATCGAATCGGCGTTTTCCGTGGCCGCTTTCATCGCCATCATACGCGCAACCTGCTCGCTGACAGTCGCTTCCAAGAAACACTTGAATAACTTGAGACGAAAGGCGTCAGGAACCACTTCTTCCAAAATACTTTCAGGAGAAGGCAAGAATTCGTATTCCTGTTCCTCAGTCGTATCGAAACCCTCTTCGTCATTTTCAATCGCCGAATCAGATAGAGGCAGAAGCGTTTCTGCTGTCGGATATTGTTGCGAGATAGAAACAAATCGCAAATAAACGACGTCAAAACGATCAATCTCGCCGGTCTTGTAACGCGTCAAACATTCGTTTGCAAGGACAAGGACGTTTTCGTAGGCTGGATTATGATCGAATTCTGTAAACTGACGCGCTATCTCATAGCCGCGGTAGTCCAGATAGGAAATTCCACGCTTGCCAAAAACAAAAAGCTCAACCTCGTCATATTCCTTCGAGAGATTCTCAAACTGGTCCAGCGCCGCGCGCAACACGCCCGCATTATAACCGCCGCAAAGACCATTATTCGCCGTTAGGATAAACAGCAATGCTTTCTTGGTTGATTCATGCGGAATGAAGAGGGGATGTTCAATCTTCGTTCCAACGTTTACAAGTTTGGATACTAATCGAGCAATTCGTTTCACATACGCTTCGAAGCCGACGGATCTAGCCATGGAGCGACGGAATTGAGCCGTAGAGACTAATTCCATCGTATGCGTCATCTTGCGTATGTTTGATACCGATTTTCTGCGTTTATCGAGGGTTCTTGCTTTTGCCATAGATAGAGTCGATGCTATGAAGGGTAAATACGCGGCTTACGCCTTAAAACAACTGGAAGACGTCTCTAACTCGACGAAGACTGACACGCAGCATATCATACTCCAGCCATTGCGTTTCACGCTCAATCCGTTACTGCAAAAAAACTATTAAACTCATCGAGCGCTTCTTCAATAAGTTTCATTTCTTCGGGACCTAGCTTATCGTTCAAGGCTCTAATGCGTTCCCACAGAGGTTGTTTATGGTTATGGAACCATCTCAAAAATTCTTTTTCCCAAATGAGAACAGAAGAAATGGGGACGTTATCGATAAAGCCCTTGGAACCTGCATAAATAACCAACACCTGATCAATCACGTCGAGAGGTTGACAAGCGCCTTGAATCAAAAGTTGGTTCATACGAAATCCGCGATCCAAACGCCGTTGAGTCGTGGCGTCGAGGTCGGACCCTAACTGCACAAATGCTTCCAACTCGCGGAACGCCGCCAAGTCAAGTCGAAGACCGCCTGCAACCTGTTTCATCGCGGGTATCTGCGCCGAACTGCCAACGCGAGACACAGAAATACCAATGTTCATTGCGGGGCGTTGTCCTCGGAAAAACAAGTCGGGCTGCAGATAAATCTGTCCGTCGGTAATTGAAATGACGTTCGTCGGAATATAAGCAGAGACTTCCCCTTCCTGCGTTTCGACAATTGGCAGAGAAGTCAACGAACCGCCGCCAAGCTCGTCAGACAACTTGGCGCTGCGCTCCAGCAATCGGCTATGACAGTAGAAAATGTCGCCGGGGTACGCCTCGCGTCCAGGAGGACGGCGCATCAACAAGGACAGTTGCCGATACGCAACCGCCTGTTTCGATAGGTCGTCGTAGACGATCAATGCGTCTTGACCGTTGTGCATAAAGTATTCCGCCATCGCTGTGCCGGCATAGGGCGCAATGTACTGCAAGGGCGCAGGCGAACTAGCTCCCGCTATAATTACCGTCGTATAATCCATGGCGCCATGCTGGCGAAGCATCTGAACAACGCTTGCGACGGTTGAATCTTTTTGACCTATCGCTACGTAGAAGCACTTAACGTCCTGACCTTTTTGATTAATAATCGTGTCAACGGCAATTTGGGTCTTTCCTGTTTTACGGTCGCCGATAATCAATTCGCGTTGTCCCCGTCCAATTGGAGTCATCGCGTCGATCGCTTTGATACCAGTTTGCAGGGGTTGGTGAACAGGTTGACGATCAGCAACGCCCGGCGCGGGGCTTTCGACAAAACGGAACTCCCCGGCAAGAACTGGTCCCTTGCCGTCAAGAGGATTACCTAACGGATCAAGCACGCGTCCAAGTACCGCGTCGCCGACCGGAGTTTGCAATAACCTGCCAGTCGCGCGTACTTCGTCCCCTTCTTGAATTTTGAGGTAGTCGCCTAATATAATTACGCCTACGCTATTCTCTTCAAGATTGAACGCTAATCCGATAACGTCGTGTGGAAACTGAACCATTTCGCCAGACATTACGCCAGACAAGCCGTAGACTTGGGCTATGCCGTCGCCTACTTCTACTACGCGTCCGACTTCACGAACGTCGACGTGCAATTCGAACTGTTCAATTTCCTTCTGGATTACGGAAGCAATCTCGTCGATTTTGAATTTCATGGACGCTCCTGTCAATTATGTCCTGGCGCACTTTGGTCAGTTGTGTGGCAATAGACGCGTCGTAAATGACGTCTCCGACGCGTACGATGATTCCGCCGATCATCTCAGGATCGACGGCGACCAAGAACTCCGGTTCGCCGCCAAGCAGGTTACGCAAGCTGACGGCAAGATTATTTTTAGTTGTTTCGTTAATAGGCGCGGCGGTCGTTATCCTAACCAAAACTCGTCCGCGTATTTCGTCTTCAAGCAAGCGGCATGCCGTGCGTATTTCACGAAGAATTTCCATACGTCCGCGCCGTGCAAGCGTCTTCAAAAAATTTACAAAGACGCCAGAGACTCCGTCGCTAATCTCGTCGATAATCCTCGTTTTCTCTTCAACTGGGACCATCAGGGACGAGAGAATCGTTTCAAACTTAGGATACGCGTCGTATAATTCAATAAAAGAATCATATTCTTCGCCGACGTCCTTCAACGAAACCTTAAATGTTTCAGCGGCGCCAAGAAGAGCCTTGGCGTATATTCCCGCCAATTTCTCTCGCGTTGCATTTGCGTAAAGTTTCGCGACGTCTTGAGCGTCTTGCTCTGGATTTATCTTCATAACGTTCGTGCGTTCGCCGGTTATTTGCTCGTTATTTCGCCAACAGCCGACTCAATCAGCCTTGCGTGAGCGGAAGAATCGATCTCTTCCTTTAAAATTTTACCTGCAAGCGACGTGGCTAGCTCCGCGCTCTTAACGGCAATGTCCTGCAAAGCGACGTCAGACGCTTCTTGTATATCTTTCAAAGCGCGTTCGCGTTCATGCGCGGCGGCTTTCCTAGCGTCTTCAACAATTGTCGCCGCTTGTTTCTCTGCGTCGCGCCGCGCTTCTGAAATAATCTGGCGCACCTCGTCGCTGGAGTCTGCTAACCGTTGAGTATACGTTTCGAGCAACGCTTTTGCGTCGGCATTAGCGCGTTCAGCAGCTTCTACACGCGCAAGTTCGTTCTTTTCACGTAAATCAAGAGCTTTCACTATCGGACCAAAAGCAAATTTGCCAAGAATGAGAAGCAGTATCAGGAAGACGACTGCAGTCCAAAGCGCAAGATCTCCCTTCCAAGCTAAAGGATCAAGCTTCATTTCCGCAGCCGTTTCTGACGCTTCCTCTGCCCAAAGAACAGCCGTTTCCGCAAAATAAATTAATGCGGCAAAGACGACGCTTGACTTCGGTCCAAACGCCTTGCGAAAAAAAACATCCTTTGTGTTAACTTCACTACAACTCATGTTGATTTCCCATGCGCAAATAGTGCGTTATTACCTTTGACTTTGTTCTGAACAGAAGAAAGTACGATCAGCGTGGCACGCAACTTACTTCAACATACAAATAATCAACGCGAAGAACGTTACGCCTTCGATGAGAGCAGCAGAAACGATCATCGCCGTTTGAATCCTGCCTGCAGCTTCCGGTTGGCGCGCCATACTTTCCACGCTGCTCGAACCAATCTTAGCAATCCCAAAGGCGGCGGCAAGCATGACGATACCGGCGCTGACGCCATAAAGAGGAGTCAAATCGACCGAGGAAGTCGCGGCAACAACAGCGTCGTCGACAGCGGGTTCGGCGTCCCCTTGTGCAAATGCGGCCAAGGGAGCAAAGAGAAGCGCGAAAACGAACAGGACCGAGGCGATTCTAACAATTTTATTCACGAAAATTCTCCATAAAACTTAGGCGTTGCGCTATGCGTCAAAATTTCCTCGAAAACCGAGAATGAATGAGCGCTATGAGCGTTTTGACTACGAGTGTTCTTTCTCCAAAACCGTACGAAACTGTCTGCGTGCGGACGGTCAGTGTTGATGTTGAGCCATGCCAATAAATACTGATGCAAGGAAAGTAAAAATATACGCTTGCAGAAATGCGACAAAAAGCTCGAGCATATAGAGCGCCACACAAAGCGACACGCTCGCAATCGTCACGCCGCCCCATAAAAAAACGCTTCCTGCCGCAACTGCAGAAATAAATCCCATAATAACTGCGATGATAAGGTGTCCGGCAAACATATTGGCCAAAAGACGAACGGCAAGCACAGCGTGTTTAATAAACAATCCAAGAACTTCAATTACAAAAAGCATCGGCTTCAAAAAAACTGCCAGAACAAGCGGAAGTTCCATCTGAGGAACCTGGCCTTTCCAAAAACCGACGATTCCAAATTTCTTCATACCAGAAAAGGTGAGAATGACAAATACTGATAGCGCAAGGACTACCGTCGTCGCAAGAGAGCCCGTGGGAGAAGATCCAAACCAGGGCAAAAGCCCAAACAAATTGCAAAACAAAATGAAAAAGAAGAGCGTCCAAAGAAAAGGCGTGAAGCGATCAGCGTCTTTTTTACCAATAGAGGGTATGATGACCTCGTTGCGCAAATAGATTAAAAACGCCTCGAGAAGATTCCATAGTCTGCCGCGAACAGGCTTGCCCGACTTCATCTTTATCGCCAAGGGCACGAACATCGCTATCATCAAAAGGGCAACGACTACTTCGACAATCATGCCTTTGGTCAAAGTAAAGCCAGAAATCGTAGGAAGATCAAAATTTCCTATGAAGCTTGGAAGATGATATGAACTCGTGTCAGACACATGCTCAATCAATTGTTCTATATTGACTAATTCAGCGCTCATCTTTGAGGCTTTCACAAAGGCAATTACCTATATCTTAATATCTGTTCATCGTTATTTGGAACTATTTCCAAGACGTTCTAAACGCTTTTTATCGTATACGTAAGCTTCATATCCTTTGAATATGCATAATTTCCTATTCCTTGTCTGAATAATCTTCTGGAATTGAAAGCCATACGTGCAAAGGCGCTGTTGTAAAATATCCAATCAAGACCAACGCTGCAAAATTCCGACGCGAACAGGTTGGCAAAAACGACAGTCCAACCGCTACGCATGCAAGTAAAACGCCCGTGCGTCCTACTGATGAAAAAAGGTGTTCTTCCACGCCCAACGAGGGACGTCTCCGCCAATAAGCAGACGAAACAAACGTCAACGCGCCCGCTAAAACGGAGACGGAACCAATTATACCTGTTAGGATTTGCGTGCGAGAATCTGTCGAGCCGAACAGGGCAAGCGCCATCCATACGCAAAAAGCATAAACTGTATAGGCGGCTCCCCTGCGAAAAAGAGAGACGCGAACCGGTTTCATGATCTTTTATCAGCCTTCTCGCGTTCTTCGGCCTTTTCTAATCTCTTGATTGTCAAAAACAACCCTGACGCGAAAACATAAAATCCAATAAAGGAGCCAACGAGCAGTCCCCAAGGCTCAAAACCAAAGCGAATATCGACAAATCTTCCTAAAAGGAGCAAAGCCGCAAATTCAAAGCACAACGTGGTAATTCGTACGACCCATGCGTAACCAATTGCCAGAGAAGACAAACCGTCTTGACCTTTGCAGGCTTCGTCTTCAGGCGCTAGAACCGACGACTCTTCACTCGAATTATAATCTCGCTGCATCGGCTAGGCCCTTCGATTTTGGGATAATCGCGTTAAAGTCAAATGACTGAACTTACGCAATTCCGCGTTCCTACCATTCTAACACCGTCTTTCTTTTTGACAAGACGTTTAATAAAATAGGCAAGAGAGGTAAAAAGACATAGTAACGAAGAAATCTACCAAAAGAGCGACGCCCTTTTTAAGAACGTCGCTCTTCTAAAACAGCAAGTTCAAGCTGCTTGCTTAATACCAAAATCGTCCTGGGGTCACGCAAGGTCCCACTGCGCGCGGAGGAACGCGATCGAATTTTTAAACGCTTCTTCGCGATCATCGCCCGCGCAGCCACATTCGAAGGAGCAGAAGTCTTGATAACCAATGTACTTCAATCCGCGGAAGCCGTCGACGAACGTAGTGTCGTTTTCGCCCGGGAACGTACGACGGGGGTTGTTCACGCCGCCGGCGAGGTGAACGTGTTTGAGCAACGGACCGGCGGAAATAAAGGCGCCCATTTGGCTCGTTTCTTCCGTGTCCATATGATAGAAGTCGCCCATAACGGCAATGCCGCTTTCAACGCCGGCTTTTCTCAAGACGTCGCGAGCGATAGACGCGCCGTCCGCAACTTGACGCAGGAAAAAAGCTTCCATACGGCAAAGAGGCTCGAAAATGACGTTCGTACCTAAACTGTGCGCGAATTCGGCGATCGACGGGAGGAAATCGAGCAACAACGTGCGAATTTCGTAGTTATTCAGTTTCGTTTGTCCGTTAAACGCCGGAACGTAAATAACGCCAGGGGACTTCATTTCAGCGGCGGTTTCGAGGGCGGCTTTGAGATCGTCAATACCGGGTTGGCGTTTCGAAACGTCTTCGGAACAAAGATCGCCGTTATGCGACCCCCAGCAAATTGCGGCAACTTCAAGTCCCGCGTCGGCAGCCATTTGATAACGCTCCTTACCCTTGCCGACACAGTCGCCGCCATACTCGACAGCTTCACAACCGTATTGCTTCATCTTGGCAAGTTTTTCGGCCATGTCTTTGCCCGGAGCCGGACCAAGCTGGCTCGCAATACGCAGTTTCGCGTCAGCGCGCTTGTCCATTTCTGCCGTCGTTTGAGCGTTAGCGACGTTCAACGAAGCGCCGGCAAGTCCAAGACCAAGAACCGCGCCAGTACCAAAGAAATCGCGTCTATTCATTTATTTCGTCTCCTCTATCTACACCGATGATGCGGCGCGCTTACACGCCAGGAAGAAAAACATCCATATTTTCCTTATTATTTGCACAACAGTTTCAACTGCTAAACGCATAGTGTACGTTATACCAAATCAAATTTCAAAAATCAAGTGTCTAAACAAAAAATTCAATTTGATAAGCGCCGCTTCTACTCAATATTGCTTTTGTAAAAATCGATAGCGTCGAACAAATTAATGTACAAGTATGGTTCGTCGCACGCGGGCGTTTTTTTACCCGCCTCAGCATGCCAAAGCTCGCATGATTCCGGAGCAAAGATAACGTCGTGCAAATTCGAATCCATAGCGACGGGGCGTTTAATCATCTCCTGCATTGTTTCAACGTCGATATTTCCATAATTCTCTTTGAGTTTTTCAAAAAGCGACGTCGCGCGCGACCCGGCAGATATGTAAACGACGTCGTCCAATGCGCCAGGAAGGCGGTCGCTCTTTTCTCCTGGACGCAATACGACAACCGGCGTCTCAGACTCCGCAATAGCCTCGACCGCTGCAAGATTGCCTTGCGCGTCCGAAAGAACGTAATAATAGTCGCACGTGAGAGGAACAGACTTCATCAATTCCAGCGCCTCGTCGACCGTCGAACATTCTTCAACAACGCGGCGCATGAGAAACGCCATGGGAAGACCGTCCCATTTTCCTTCGCCGCCTCCGCCCATTTCGCCAATTGCCAGCCCCTTCTCGTTCATCGCCGTAACCGTGCCGACGAACCCTGAATAGGAAACGCTAATCCACGCGTTTTGATCTTTGGGCATAAATACGAAAATCGTCGAATGCTCTTGCAGGCCGATATCGCGCATATAGTCAAGAACGCGCGCGTGCAAAATGCGACCGTCCTTAGAGGCCGCCCCGCACACAGCCACTCCGCTGCAATGAAAGAGTTCCATAAAGTTATTCAGACGATAAACGTCCTGCGCGTCGTAGTCAAGAGCGTCTGCAAGCGCGTCCATTTCTGCATAAAATCGTTTTGGAACAAAAGGTTTCGTGCGACGAACAGCTTCGTCCGTTTTATCAAAAAAGGACATGCCTTTAGCCAGTGAAGCGGCAGTTGCGGCAGCATAGATACGCAAACGCAGCGCGCCAATCTCCAACTTCATCAATCGTCCATGCGCGGCGCCCATCTCTTCCGGCGAACCTTCAAGGATCAGAACGTCGCGCACTCCGTCGAGTTTTGCACGAACTCCATGTTCCGCCTTAGCAACAAAGGTTAAGCCCTGTCCTAAGACGGGCGTTTCAAGAACCGGTTCGTCGATATCAAAATTGAAGTCGTCCTCTTGTGCCACAACGAACTGCGAAGTTGCAAATAGAAGTACAACAAGGAGTAACGAATACTTTCGAAATATGCTCATAGCTCAACCATTCCTAATGTTTTCGTCTAACCACTTTGCGTAAGAAGACGAAATAAAATCAAGGGGAACCCCAACGATCTGAGGACAATCATACGAATGTCGGGAGGAAATCTCAGTAGCAACGCAAGTAAACAACGCTGAACGCGTCTTGCAAAGCAATAGAACTTCTGCGCTCTCACACGTCTCGCCTTGCCAAATGTACCGGCTCTGAACGCCGGGGATTACCTGCGCGCAAGCCGCTAGTTTCGATTCGACTAAAAAAGCCGCGGCTTCCTGAGCTTCTTCAAGCGCAGGAAAAGTTATTTGAAGTTGAATATATTCCGCCATCCACTCCCACTATCCCCGACGCCCTGTTAGCGCCGAATCAATGAATCTACCTGCTTCGTTACAAAAAGCGAAGCTGCCGCTGTGTCGAATACTCTGACCGTATGGCAAGGATCTAATTCACGCAAAGACGTTTACCATACCAATGAAAACGGCTTAACGTCGGCTAAATTGTCAAGCGACTCCTGAGCCTGCCGCGTTGCCCTTCCTCAAAAGTCCAACGTATATCGCTATTGGAATAGACTATATTGTAGAAAATTCAAAGGAAATTGCAAGAAAAAATAACGGCGTTAAACCATATACAAAAAGCCGTCTCCACTCAGAAGACGGCTTTTGAAATATTGACGTCGACGTTCAGACCTAAAATCAGAAAATCTTATTGACGGTCCTCGGGAAGAGGATGACGTCGCGAATGTTTTCGACGCCGGTAACGTACATGATTAAACGCTCAAAACCAAGCCCAAACCCTCCGTGAGGAACCGAACCAAAACGACGCAACTCAATATACGCTTGGTATTCTTCGGTCTCCATATTGCGTTCTTCCATCGCGGCAAGCAACTTATTCAGGTCCGCTTCACGTTCGCTTCCGCCAATAATCTCGCCGACGCAGGGCGCAAGCAAGTCGGTTGCCGCGACCGTCTTACCGTCTGCATTCTGTTTCATGTAGAACGACTTGATTTGTTTTGGATAGTCAGTGAGGAAGACCGGGCGTTTGAACACGACGTCAGTAAGGTAACGTTCGTGTTCCGTTTGAAGATCTTGCCCCCATTCGACGGGGTATTGGAACTTGACGTCCGCTTTTTGCAAAATTTCAACCGCTTCCGTGTAGGTAATGACGCCAAATTTCTCATTGACAAGATTGTTCAGTTTATCGATAAGACCAGGCTGGAAATTCTTGTCAAAGAACGCCATTTCGGTCGGGCATTTTTCCAGTGCGACGTTGACGACGTATTTGAGCATATCTTCAACGATCTCAATAATGTCAGGCAGTTCTGCAAACGCAACTTCTGGCTCGACATGCCAGAATTCGGCAACGTGTCGAGGCGTGTTGCTGCATTCAGCACGGAAACTCGGCCCAAACGTGTAAATTTTACCAAACGCCAACGCGCACATTTCACCTTCAAGTTGACCGGAAACGCTCAAACCTGCTTTTTGCCCGAAAAAGTCTTCCCGATCATATTCCTCTTCCGTCTTGTATTCAGCGTTCCAAGGATGCGTCGTTACACGGAACATCTCGCCCGCGCCTTCACAGTCGCTCGCGGTAATAAGCGGAGTATGGACGTAAACGTAACGACGCGATTGGAAATACTCGTGAATCGCAGCCGCCAAAACCGAGCGCATACGAAAGACAGCGTTAAATGTGTTCGCACGAAGACGTAAGTGCGGAATAGTACGAAGAAATTCAAGAGTATGACGTTTCTTTTGAAGCGGATATTCAGGAGGACATTCGCCAAGGACCTCCAAGGAGTCAGCGTTCATTTCGACGCCGCCGTTTTGACCTTGCGAAGGAACGAGCGTCCCGACGACGCGAAGGGACGAACCCAATTTCAAGTAGGGCGTCGGATCTTCAAATTTCTCCTTATCGACGACAATCTGTAAGTGCTTCAGAGACGTTCCGTCGTTAAGTTCAATAAAAGCGACCGTCTTAGAATTTCGTGAAGTGCGAACCCAACCGCATACGGTCGTCGATTGGTTTAACAGGGACGCGTCGTTAAGGACGTCGTAAATATCAGTATGTTTCATTTTTCCCACGAGGCGCCTAAGAGGCGCTTTTGTCTGCAATGCAACGCAATAGTCCAAATACGTCTTCGTTCCATAAAACGAAAACAAAAAGTCGAAGGCGCAACTCAGCGCAGTGTAACGCTAAATTGTACCTTCGACTCATATTTTGTCAATCAGACGCAAAAGCTTGCGTTAGTCGGTAATACCGAGCTTCCTTTGCATTTCTTCAAGCGGGATCTGTTTCGTTTCAGGCATGATAAAAGCCACCCAAAGGAGCTGCAGAACCATGAAACCGCAGAAGGTAAAGAACACGGCTGAAGGTCCCAGCTTCGAAAGCATAACGGGAAAGAACCCGGAAACGACGGCGTTTAAAGCCCAGTGTGTAAACGAGCCAAGCGCCTGACCCTGCGCGCGAACCGCGTTCGGAAAAATCTCTCCGATAAAGACCCAAATGCATGCGCCTTGACCAAAAGCATGAGCGGCAATAAAGAGAATAAGACCTGCCAGAACGCCATAAATACCAGCCTTCGGAATAGCGGGATCCGAGGCCCTTTCCGCAACTTGAATCTCAGGGACGTCGGCGGAAGCAGATTCTTCAACGACAACGACGGCGTCTTCCGCTTCAATGCGTTCAAAAGAGGCTTTGAACTGGTCGGAATACAGGGCAAACATACCGCCAACTACCGACAAGCTGATAATATAGCCGAACGAACCAATGTACATGAGCTTTTTGCGTCCAAGTCCGTCGATGAAGACCAGCGCCAGCAACGTAAACACGAAATTTGCTAAGCCAATCAGCATGGGAAGCTGCAGCGCTGTCTCACGACTCGCGCCGGCGACGCGAAAGATCATCGGCGCATAATACAAAATCGCGTTGATACCAGAAAGCTGATTAAATGCGGCAATGGCAATAGCAAGAAGTATAGGCTTACGATAACGATAGCAGAACAAACGTTCTTTGCCCTGCAACCGTTCTGCGGCCAGCGCTTCTTGAATCGCTTTGAATTCCGCCTCGGCGTCCTCTTCGTTCGGAATCAACTTCTTAAGCAACGCGAGCCCCTCGTCCAGCCGATTACGAGAAATGAGCCAACGCGGACTTTCTGGATTCAAAGACAAGAGACACAGAAAGGCAAACGCAGGAATTGCTTCGACGCCGAACATCCAACGCCATGCCGACTCGCCAAAATTGCCGCAGCCAATGGCCCAATTGCTGATATACGCTAATAGAATACCGAACACGATATTTAATTGCGTGAGCGCGACAAGTAAGCCTCTGCGCTTAGGAGGCGCAATTTCCGCAGTATAGAGCGGAGATACGACCGAAGCGCCGCCTACCCCAATGCCGCCTAATATTCGAAAGAACATGAACGAGTACCAATCCAATGTCGTCGAATTGGCATAGAACGTTAGGATACGCGGGAAGGCGCTTCCGATTGCAGAAATTAAGTACAAAAGCGCAATTAAGATAAGAGTCGGCTTACGTCCCCATCTATTCGCAGGAAACTGAATCGTCGCCGCGCCAAGGATGGTTCCTATGAGCGCGCTCGAAACAGTAAAGCCAAGACCGCCGTCCGAAAGCTCAAAAACGCGTTTCAGCGATTCGGTCGTACCCGATATTACCGCCGTGTCAAATCCGAAGAGAAGTCCGCCCAGCGCGGCGATGATCGAACTTCTCAAAACCAAAGAAGAGGTTTTCTCATTTGCCATTGTTGATAATTCCTAATTCATGCCTCGGAAGGGAAATTACAATATGGTTCATTGTCCACAAAAATAAATCAGAATCAACCAGTAAGATTAAAAAAGAATTCACACGACGTCTTATGCCCAAACGCGGTACGCCCGAAAGCGCCGTCTCATGACAAAATTTCAACGCAGCAGAATCGGTTCAATCCAAACTGAATGATCGCCATAGTTTCCATTTTCACCGTCTTCGACAACAAGTTTAAGGGTTCGAACGTTGGAAACGTCGACCGAATCGGTACGAAGCGCGTTATCGTCTATTCGAGACGAACGGAAAAGCTCTTTGCCGTCTCCATAGACGACAAAAACGACCGCTCCGCGACCGCTCGACTGCATCCCATAGCCGAATCGGAACGTCTTCCATTTCTTGCCAAGATTACAACGCAATTCGCTCGGCGCATGGGCGCATAAACCGCTCGAATATACCTTCCCTCCAACACTAAGGAGCGAACCGTCAAAGAAAGAACGTCGCGTAAGACTTGCCCAACCAACTTTTTGAGTCGTGAAAGCGGCGTCTGAAAGATCGAATGAGGAAATCCTCGCCTTGACGTCGGTCGGCGTTTGAATTTTCTCGGGGAATTCAATACTCGCCGCCAATTCTTCACATAAGGTCTTGAGGTCGGACCAACGCGCTAAATCTCCTTTGGCAAGTTTACGAAGAGCCAGTGAATCACGAGCGGCATACGCAACGGCAGCTTTGGGGACTTGAAACGCGTATTCTATCGAGTCAAATTCTCCAGCTTCGCCATTGGGATTATACGGGGCTTTAAAGAGAAGAATTGTATCGACGTCGCGCACGGCGCAAACGCGTATTTCAGAAGGTTCCGGCTCAATTTCCGTCAGTTCAATCTGAAAGGCGCCGTCTCTGTCAGGTTTGACCGTCCACGTCTTGGCGTCGTAATCAGAACCGCGAGAATCAAGATCGTTGTAGAAAATCAAGCCCAAAATAGGAACGTCTGCCTCTATCTTGCCGGAGAAACGAATAACTTTTTTTGAAACGCGAGAACCTTTCAATTCCGTCAATTTGACGTCGACCGGCCTCTGTTCCGGTTTTTTACCATTGATCGCGGGCACGACCGACAAGCGGAGCGCTTCCGAATAAGTCAAAAACGAGCCCTTTCCTTCTCCGCGAAGTTCCTGTCCGAACGTATGATTTCCCGAGCCCATAAGCGCGTTTCCAAAAGTCGCGAGCTCTGTCGACAATTCGCAATCATGCGGCAAAGTCAGCGCATGGCCAAGTTCGTGTGCAATTCCGCCTATATAGTGGGAATTGAACTTGCCAATTGAGCATGGACCATAATAATAGCCTCCCGGCTCTTTGCTTGATAATTTATCAGAATCAAGCATAGGATCGTCGTAACACCAAGCAATTCCGTTGGTCGTCGCGCCAGATCCGGCGAATGGTCCAACTTCAACAGCTTTCTCCCCCTCCCAACGCAAGCCAAGTTGAAAAACAACAATTACTTCCTTATTGACGTCTATTCCCCGCTTAGCCAGTTCCTCGGCAATGACGTCTCGAACGACCCACGCTGAGTCTCGTCCGTAATCTTCCTGGTTGCCCGGAGCATAAACTTCATACAACTTCAATTTGCCCGGCCCGTCTTCTTCAAGTCCGAAGGAAATTGGTCCGAGTCCATTCCGGTCCATCTCCCGACGATAAAAGTCTTGAACGCAAGTCATCACTCGAAAAAGGCGTTCTGCTCGATTAGGACACGGCGTGCAATCCTTAGGCACAAAGTAGACGCATTTTAGCGGGCGATCAGCGCTTGAAGTTTCAGCGGCGCCTGTTGAAAACGAAAATACCGAAGTCAATACAACTGCTAAAAGCAAGACGACACGTTTGTATAACATACCTCTCCCTAAGACGCCAAAAGCGTGCAAATAACGTTATTGACGACAAATATCTTTTTGATAAAAGTCATTAAAATGCCAAAACCAGAACTCATTTGTTTCATTCCGATTCCATTAAATAAAACACTAAGCTGCGTCGAGTTGCCGCCAGGACAATGCAGACGGCGATTAGCTTGCAAGAGGGCGCAAGAAAACGCTTCAACAAAACACAGTAATAATTACCGTCGCTACTGGCGGTAATTATTACTGCTGCAAATGTGAAGTCAGGCGTTCCTTTATTTAGCGGCGTTCATTCGCTTGATTTCTTTTAAGATAGCCGCTTCCTCTCGATTCTTATAAAAATCGTCAAGAGGATAGCACCCAGAAACCAATCCGGCGCGCGGGCCGTTCGTGCAATCGCCAAAGGTTCGGCAAATAGCCCTTTTGTTAAGTTCTTTGCCCGACATATAATCCGCCGCCATATTCGGATAAGACAAAACAGAACGTCCAAGTCCAATGGAGTCCGCGCCGCCGGTTTCAAGAACCCACTCGCCCACAAGCGGCAGAAATTCTTGAAGATACGTATAACCGGACCCAATTAGAAACAGGTTTGGTCGTCGCTCTTTTAAGGCGCGAACGGTGCGTATCTGGCGCGCGACGCCGAGCAAAGGATCTTCTGGCGGCAAGTAGCCGTCGGCAACAGCGAATGCGGCTGGACGCTGAGTGTGCGGGTTATAATACGGACTGCCAAAGGTCGTGCCAATCATCGAAACGCCAAGAGAATCAAGCATATCGACAAGTTGTAAGAGGTCCTTGATCTCCGGATCAACTTCATGCGCGGTCTCGTCTGAGTTAAAGGCATAAGGATAACGTCCGCCGTCCCAAACTATCGGCTTGCCGACGCCGTCCGGACCTTTTTCAAACGGTATAAGGTCCCCAACGCCCAGACGAGTTCCAATATCAAGTCCTGGCGCTTCTTTTTTGATTCCTTCAATAATATCTCGGAAAAATCGCGTTCGATTTTCAAACGAACCGCCGTATTTGCCCGGCCTTTCGTACGCGGTAAGAAATTCGAAACCAAGATATCCGTGCGCGCATTTAACGTCGACAAAGTCGAACCCAGCCTCTGCCGCTAATTTGCCCGCTTCATGGAATCTAGCGACAATCTCGTCAACTTCCTCGTCTGTTAAGACGTTTTCCGGTCCGCAGTGGAATTTCTTGTCGAGATAAGGATGCTCGTATGCGGTGTGAGAATCTAGCTTTTTGTCGTCGGGGGTCTTAACAAAACGACCTGAATGCGTTAGCTGCAAGCCCATATAGGGAATGCGGTCGGAGCCAAATAGATCGCGAACACGAGCGGTCGTATCTTCGCGCAGCTTCGCTATCTCGCCTACCGTCTCCTTATTAATCGCCATTTGACGCGCGTTTGCCTTCGCCGAAGCCATGACGGCAACAGCTTCGCAGCCAAAAAAGACCGAAGCGCCGCTCTCTGCAAAGCGAAGCCAGCGCCGACGCGCAAGATCGCTAGGCGCGCCGTTTGGCAAGCAGTCCCAACCTTCCATCGGCAAGACTGTCCAACGATTCGCGAACGTGCGTTTCTTACCAGTAATCTTGCTCGCATACTCATAAGGCTGTGCAAAAGCCGAATCGTTTCCAGCGCGTGGTTCGTCGATTAAGTCAAAATCCGCGCCGATTGTTTGCAAGTAACTACGAAATTCTTGAACGTCTTTAAAAGACGCTATTTTTCTAAATTCTGCCACGTTAACACCCCTTAAAAAAGCAGCGATTATTCATAAATTTTGCCTTCGCGATAGTCGCGCCAGACGTTTTCAAACCAATCGTCCGGTTCAGGAATCGACCGTACGGGCCGCCAAAACGATTCTGTCGTGAGGTCGTCCTCAAGGTTAGAAACGTATGAACAAAGCGTCTTATCGCGGAAACTCTCATTCTCATCTTGGACTCTCCAATCGTCAGGAAATCTCGACGATATGATTCTTCCGTCTGGCGACGTTGCCAATGAAGAACCACGAGAACCAACTTTTGAAAGAACAGCGGTGAAAACTGCGTCCAAATATGCAATTTGAGAAACGCAAAGTTGAATATTTCGTAAAAGCTCCACAGACTCCGGCGGAAATCGGGAATTATCGTCAAACGAAGCGTCAGGGCGAAATTCAGATTGAGTTGCTCGTCGATACTGTTCCCGCGCTTCGCGAACAGCGCGAGACAACTTGGAACTCGACCGGAAGACGCCGGCGCATTCGCTCATGCGAGTTCGTAGCTCGTCGCGTTCGACGCGCCAATCGATTTCACACGACTTTAAATATTCTGTTAATACCAGAAGTTTTCCAACCGGGGCAATGAGCTCAAGTAATTCCTCATAAGCTAGCGCGCGCAATTTAATTGCCTCTTGCAGCGTATGTTCCCTAGCGTTAAATCCACCTTTATAGTCTTGTGCTATTTTCTGCGCTGCGCGAAATGCGCCGACCTGGCCTGCGTTAAGCGCAGACCCGCCAGGTCGTGCAACTCCATGAGTCCCCGCAACTTCGCCGATTGGATAAAGCCCTTCAATGTTCGTCGATCTCCACCATATGTCGACGTCAAGTCCGCCGTTGTTATGCTGAGCGCATACTCCAATCTCTAAGGGTTCTGTCGCTAAATCAACGCCCCAATCGCGATATAGTTCGACCGCGCCAGGATTCATCTTATGTAGCCGTTCGAACGGCGTGTTCAAAAGCGCGCCGGACTTCGTCAAATACTCGCGCGCTTCGTCTGAAAGTTCTTCAAAGGCAAATTGACTCGGATTTTCTCGGAAATCAAGAAAAACGCGCCGCCCGCAAATCTCAGTCTCGTAGAAGACGCAAAGATCGATAAAGGACGAACCGTCAAGCGCTTTTCGCGCGTCAAAGGGCCACTGATAACCTTTCAAAAACACACGATTGAAAAGATCGCTGGGCGCGTCAAAATATTCGCACAAAAACTCCCGTTCATTAGACCCGTCTGGGTCTGTGGAAATAAACTTCGGCACAACTTGCATGAACGTTCCAGAAACGTTCCAACGAAATTCCTTAGGACGCGACGTCGTTTCCTCCCTAATAGTACGCGACGTTATATCGGTAAAGGACGCCAAACCAAATTGACTCTCAGGCAAACCTTTTGTCGCCGCGCCAATTTCCAGCGCCAACCCAATTGCTCCTGTATGGACCTCTGGATAGACGCTTCTCTTGTACAAACCGCCGGGCCCGCCCACGGCAAACACCAAGTTTTCAACATGATAGACTATCGGCTCGCCATCCTGCGCTATCGAAATAAAACCAGTAATCTTTCTTCGTGGTACGCCGTCTTTTGTTTCCAAATCCAAGGCAAGCAACTTGACAGCCGTCTCGCCTTCATAGACCTGGATATTTCGTCGCTTAACCTCGCGAATAAGCGCTTGGCACATCTCACGAGACGTATAAGGTCCGCAGCTCGTCGCTCTTTTAGCGGGGTCGTGATCCGTTTTATATCCTGCATACTGCCCAAAAGCGTCACTGGGAAATGGAACGCCAAGGTTGACCAGATGAAAGAAAGCGCGCGCCGACGTAGACGCTTCCACAAGAGCAATATCGCCGTCCGCGCCTCCCGCAGACAGGTACGTCTCTGCCAACGCGCGAGGAGAATCTGGCGTGGCGCCGCAAAGTCCAAGTTTGTAATACGTCTGCTTGTCGCTGCCAGTGTTGATTGAAGCGCCTTTATCCAGCCCTTCAGTAACAATTGCCACGTCGTCGACGCCCTCTGCGTCAAGTCGAACAGCAGCGCAGAGTCCAGCCGCGCCGCTCCCCAATACTACCGTATGAATTTTTCTGATTTTCATTTGCGCTCCGACGCCTGATCGTTAAAGTCGTCCTATGTCCATGCCGCCGCCGACGTTAATAACCTGACCCGTTGAATACGGGAAATCTCCGCGCAAAAGCGACGCGACCGCCTTGCCGACGTCTTCCGGGAATCCCCAGCGAGGTTGGAGCGTTAATCCTTCGGCAATCAACTTGTCGTATTTCTCCGTCACGGCGGAAGTCATATCCGATTTAATGATACCCGGTCGAATTTCATAGACGGGTATGCCAAATTCTGCAAGACGAACAGCCCAAAGCAAAGTCGCCATAGCCACGCCCGCTTTCGAAATGCAGTATTCGCCGCGGCTAACGCTCGCGACAGTCGCCGACACTGAACCTATGTTAACAATGGCTGCGTTAAAATCGGCGTCCTTTTGCTTCTGTTCGACCATATAGTTGGCGACAAGCTGAGTTAGAAAGTACGGTCCCTTCAAATTGATATTCATCACACGGTCAAAGCTCTCTTCCGTTGCGTCAAGGACGTCAGCGCGCACTAGAGGCGCTACGCCGGCGTTGTTTGTCAGCGCGTTTAATTCGCCGAATTCTTCAAGGACTTTATCAAACGTCGCCTGCCGATCCTCTTTATTGGAAACGTCGCATTGGACATACAGCGCCCGAACATTGAAGCGATCTTCAATTTCCGCGCAACGCTCCTTCATCTTTTCCGGTTCAGTTCGACCGCAGAAAGCGACGTTCCAAGACTCTGACGCTAATGCGTCGACCACGCCCGCGCCAATACCTCTGCCGCCGCCCGTTACTAGTACGTTTTTCATCGTCTCACTCCATTACGCTTGGGACCCGTTTGATAATATGATACCTTTGTCTAACGCCAATTTCAACCAAAGACGCACATATTTCTCCGTCGTTCTCTCAACGGTAAACTCGTTTAAAACGCGTTCTTGATTGCCGCAGCCAAGCTTAGTCCGCAACGCTTCGTCCTCCATGAGAGCGACGCATTTGACGCTCCAACCTGTAACGTCGTCCAAATTACATATCTGCGCGTCCGAGGCGCCGAGAACCTCCTCAACGCCCTCAACGCGCGTACACAATGCTGGTTTGCCTAATGCGGCGGCTTCCAAAAGGACGTTCGGGGTCCCCTCCCAACGCGACGGAAGCAGAAAAATATCTGATCCAGCGATCAAGTCGGCGGCGTCGGAGCGCCAACCGGTAAAAAAAACGTCGTTCTCAAGTCCTTGCGCGGCGACAATTCCCAGCAGTTTTTCTTTCTCTGCTCCGGCGCCGACAATCCAAAGCTCCCAGTCTCGAGCGCGCTCCGGCGTCAGCCAGTTCCGCGCGTTCTCTAAAAGCCAGTCGAACCCCTTTTGGACGCTCAAACGCCCAACGGCAATCAACCTTTTGCGAACGCCAAATGATTTAGGGACGTCAAGCGGCTCGGGCATTCTCTCCTTATACTGTAAAACGTCAAGTGCGTTACCTGCCGTAACGACATGAATGCGGCCGTCGTGTTCGAGCGTTTTGACGCCGTTCGGAATCGAGACCACGCTCGAAGCGGGTATCCGTCCGACCGTCCGCGTAAACTCCGCCGTCGACTCGCCAACGCATACCCATACGTCGACAAAACGTTTCGTCAACCAATCTACAAACAAACGCAGTTTTGAGTCGCGCTCGGCAACCCGTATGCCCGAACAGACGATCGGAACGCCCGCCGCTCGTGCAGACAAACGTCCTATCAAGTTCGCATGGAACATAAAAGACTGCAAAAGAAGAGGCGCTTGACGCTTCAAAAGATTTCTCAATTTCCAAAAGGTCCTTGGAAAATCCCAAACGTTTCGCATACCAAGTTCGACCGTCTCCACTCCACAAGATTCTAGAAGAGGTTTCAGCGAGACAGCGCGGTCCTGTTCGCGCCCGCTCAACAAATAGACAACCGGTTCAAAACGCCCGCGATCAAGACTAAGAACCAAGTGAACAAGAGCTTTTTCTGCGCCTCCGGGAGAGAGCTCTGTGATGAGAAAAGCAGCCCGAACCTTATTCGTCTTGTACCTACTTTCATCAAAACTCTGTCTCATAATCTTACAATCTCACTCGTCAACATGACCGCCGTTTGTCAGCAACGTATCCGACTCCGCCAAAAACTCAGCGCGCTGATCGACCATTACGTCTCCAAGCATATTGTAAACGAGAACAAAGGGCAAGCGCAAGCGCCCGCCTCTTTTTCAGCGTTCTTTTCCGCAAAATAAGTCGCAAAAGAAAACCTGCGCCCTTTTATTTGACGTCAGATTAGTTATAATGAGCGACGGGAGACGGTTCGGTTTGAGTTCTCCAAATACGCCTTTTTTGAGATACTTCGACCTTTGGCAGGATAGGAAAAATTGAGTAAATTATTTAAAAAGATTTTATCTTTATTTCACGGCTCACGAGTTCAAAAAGGGAACGAAGAAGCCCCTTCAAAAAAAAATATAAAATCCCCCTCTGGCAGTACGGCAAGCGCTGCGCAACCCGAACCTTCCTCAACTAAGGCGCCTTCGTATAAGAAAGACGTTCAGCGAGAACGGATTGTTCCTCGTGATACTGTTCAGACTGAACCTGGCAAAGAAGAAACGGAACTTGACGCCTACGATTATGAGCTTCCAGAGCGCTTGGTTGCACAAACGCCCCTTCCCAGGAGAGACGCGGCAAGGCTTATGGTTGTCGACCGTGCGTCGCAAACAATCGATCATACTCACTTTTGCAATATTGCAAAATTTTTCCGTCCGGAAGACGTTCTAGTCCTTAACGATTCTAAGGTCTTGCCAGCGCGGCTTATTGGGCTCCGTGCGGAAACGGGCGGACGTTGGGAGGGGCTCTTCCTGCAATACGACCCGCGAGGCGTATGGGAAATTATGTCCAAAACGCGTGGAACCTTGCGGCCGGGGGAAAAAATTGAACTTCAAAATCCAAGAGGAAGCGGACATAAGCGTTATCTTGAAGTCGTGGGACGCACTGAAGTAAACACATTGGTTGTCCAGCCTTTGCTCGCCGAGGGCGAGGACTCTTTCGCTTTCCTTAATGAGGTCGGTTGGGTTCCGATTCCGCCTTACATTCGCTCGGGAATTATGAGACCGTCCGACCGTGACGACTACCAAACCGTCTACGCCAAAAATCCTGGCGCAGTCGCCGCTCCAACGGCAGGGCTCCATTTTACCAAAGAGCTTCTAGAGGAAATCGAGGCGATGGGAGTTGCCATTTGTCCCGTCACCCTACACGTTGGCGTCGGCACCTTCAAGCCCATTACCGTCAATAGGCTTTCGGAACATCATATGCATTCGGAGTACGCGACAATTTCCGAAGAAACGGTTAAGACTATTGAAGAACGCAAAGCTAAGGGCGGGCGGGTATTTGCCGTTGGCACGACGTCTGTCAGGACGCTCGAATCTGCAAGCAACGTTATGCCCGATGGTTCCATTGACTCATCTGGACGAAACGATAAAAAATTACAGGCTTTTTCAGGGTCAACCGATTTGTTCATTCGTCCTCCATACCAATTCAAAACGGTCGACGCAATGTTCACGAACTTTCACCTGCCAAAATCGACGCTTGTTATTTTAGTTCGAACCTTTGGAGGAGACGAGCTCCTGAAGCGCGCCTACGAAGAAGCAATTGCTGAAGACTACCGCTTCTATAGCTATGGCGATGCAATGCTGATCCTGTAACCTACTTTCCATTAACCGAATGCAACGTTTCGTTGATAATATTTTCGTAATAATTCCATGGCTTCCAAACAAAAACAACTGAAAAACGCGTCAAAAAACGCTCATAACGCCGACCAAGATTCACAAAAAGGCGGTCTCGTTAACGCGATTATTCGTATTGGGATTGTAGTCATTCTTGTTGCCTATATGTTAAAACCCTATCTCTTTGACAATCGGCAAGGAGAGAACGCAAGTTTGCAGAATTTCGTCGTTCACGGGGAAACAATGGGCACGACATGGAATGCAGTAATTTGTGCAAACGCCAATAAGCTCATTGAAATTAATAGCGCCGACAAGTCGACCGACAGCGAAACAATTGATTCTTGCGAAGCGCTCTTAGCGCGTATTATTCAGCGCAAACTCGATCAAGTTGACACAATCGCCTCCACGTATCGAACTGATTCTGAAATTTCGAAGTTTAACGCCTGGCGGTCTACTGATTGGTTTGACGTATCGCCTGAAACGGCTGAAATCGTAACAATAGCACAAGAAGTCGCAAAAAACACAAACGGCGCGTTTGACGTCACTGTCGCCCCGTTAGTCAATCTCTATCGATTTGGGCCAAACAAATCTCCGTTGGTTGCTTTGCCGTCGGACGAACAAGTCGAAGCTGTTAAACAAAACGTCGGATACGATAAATTAGAAGTGCGTATGGAACCCACGCCGGGCTTGAAGAAATCTATTCCAACGCTGACGATCGATCTTTCTGGCGTAGCCAAGGGTTATTCTGCGGACCTCGCTGGCAAAGCGCTCGAAGAGCTAGGACTCGATTCTTATATGCTTGAAATTGGAGGCGAAATTCGTTGTCGAGGAGAAAAAGTCGATCCGGAAACGTTAGAAAGAGAGCCTTGGGTTCTAGGTATTCAAACCCCGGAAATTGTCGTTAATGAAACCGCTTCTTACACGCCGGAAATGTACCGACATATTAATTTCAAATCGTACGAGAACGCCGCGGCTCTTGCTACTAGCGGCGATTATCGCAATTTTCTGCAAGTAGGCGACGTCAGGTTCTCTCACATCATCGACCCACGAACGGGAAAACCAACGGAAATCGTCGACGAAGAGAGCCACAACGTCGAGAGACTTGGTTCTGCCTCGATTCTTTCGAGTTCGTGCAACGACCTTTCCTGTGCCGAAGCTGACGCCTATGCAACTGCGTTTTTTGTGCTCGGCGCCGAAGAGGGACTTCCAATTGCAGAAAAACTTAACGTGCCAGTTCTTTACATTATTCGAAAAGACGATTCTGCAAAAGAACTTTCGGAACTCTTCTCCAGCGCTTTCAGTTCGTTTGATTCTAAAACGCTTGAGCAAATTAAAGAGGAAAAGAAAGCGGAGGAAGAGGCTAAAAAGAAATAATCATATCTTCCAGTAAGATTCTAAAGCGGCGCCTTTGTAAGTCGATCCCGCTTGCGGAAACTGTTGTTCGTCCTCACGCAACTTAGCAATTCAAATTTCATCAATAGGAATTTCTTATGAGTTCTTCATTTGCAAATCAAGTTGTACGCGCGTCGGCAGGATCGGGCAAAACCTTTCAGTTGAGCAATCGATACCTAAAGCTTATTTTGAGCGGAGCGTCCGTAGACTCTATTTTGGCAACTACGTTTACTAGAAAAGCGGCGGGAGAAATTCAAAGTCGTATTCTATCTCGACTTGGACAAGCGGCCGCAACTCGCGAGAATGCCGAAAGACTCTGTAAAATCCTATGTGAAGACGACCCCGCGTTTACCGCGCAGTCTGGTCTGACTTCTGCAAATGCCCAAACGATTTTCCAAGAAAAACTTGCGGAAGTCGTACATGAACTCAATCGATTGCGCATTTGCACCCTTGATTCATTCTTCATGCAAATTTCGGGAGGCTACGCCTTCGAAGTCGGACTTCCTCCGAACTGGCATATTGTCGAAGACGTGGAAAACAAACGGTTGCAAAGCAGCGCCCTGCTCGCCTCTTTCATGCAAGCAGACCCTAAACATGCGGTTACCTTGTCAAGAATGCTCTTTAAAGGCAACTACAGCAGAACGATTGAAACACAGATCTCCCGTCTGATAGACAAATCACTAAGCGTCTATTACGAATCGACTCCAAAGGCATGGACGAGAATCGACGAAGGAATTGATTCGAGTCCGGGCGATTTAGAATCGCTCTTGAACGCGCTAACAGAAGCACAAAATGAGCTGCCCTTCGCCGTCCAGCAGAAAGTCATCTCCTCTACGATAATTGGAGCCGCCGCGTCGCTTTTTGATCTTGCTAATAGAGAAGATTGGTATGAGTTTGCTAAACAAGGTTTGCTGAAAAAAGCTCTGCGCGGAGAGTCATACCGCAGAAAAGAGATTCCTAATTATCTTACAGAAGCGCTTATTTCTTTATTTAGATATGCGCGTCATCATATTTTTTGCGACGTCTCAGCGCATATGCACGCAACTTGGGGCGCGCTTCATATCGTCTCAAACTATTTCAACCAACTAAAAAAAGAAAATGGAGCTTACCGCTTCGAGGACTTGACGCGCCTTCTTGTCGATCTTGAATTAGGAAACGAACTGAAAAAAATCGTATATCGCCTCAATGCTGGCATATCTCACATTCTTCTTGACGAATTCCAAGACGCTTCCTTTGAGCAATGGGCTATTATTAAACCGTTTGCAACTTCGGTGGTTAATGAACGTTCCAAAGGTTCTTTCTACTGCGTTGGCGACGTCAAACAGGCAATTTACGGATGGCGCGGCGGAAAAGCGGAGATATTCGACACGATTGAACAAGACGTACCCGGCGTGGTCAGCGCTTCTATGGCAACCAACTGGCGAAGCTGCGGAATCGTCATTGACGTTGTCAACAAGTTATTCCGAAATATTAAGCAAAATAAAGCGTTCACATGTCGAAAGGCTCACGAAAGTGAATTAATAGAAGCTATCCAAACTGGCGTTGAAAGATGGAGCGCAGGATTTGAAGAACACCGAGCGCAGAAACAAGACTTACCTGGATATTGGGCTCTAGAACAAGCGCCAAGAGTCGACGACGATGGATACGCGCCTTTGCCGACAACTTTAGTCGACGCACGGTCGACTTGGTCTCCTTTCGAAGGCGATATTCCCCAAATGCCCGTATACGCTATCGAAGATAATGAGGAAGATGCGAGCGGGGTTGCATCAGGCGACGCATCAAAGTCGGCGCTGCAAAAGCAAGCGACGCTTAATTATGCCGTCGAAAGAATTTATCAACTCCGCAAGCAGTTTCCGTACGCGTCAATTGGCGTGCTTTCTCGAACAAACGCCCATATCGCCAAACTGACAGCTCTCCTAAAAGAGCGCTTCCGAGGAGAATACGTTGAAATCAGTAATGAAGGCGGTTCGCCCCTAACAGATTCTCCCGCCGTCAACGCCATTTTGTCAACGCTCCAACTTGCCGCTCATACTGGCGATTCAGTCGCGCGTTTTCATATTGCCAATATCGAACCGTTGTCTAAACGATTTGACATAACCGTAGAAAATTACGATAAGCCGTACAAAGCCCAACGAGTTTCACGATATATTCGTAAACTCCTAGAAACTCAGGGACTTGGCGACTTCGTCTCCCAACTACGAACAATTGTCGCGCCAATCTGCGATAATCCGCGAGATAAAGAACGTCTCGACAAACTAGTTGAATTTGCATATAGTTTCGAAACGGGCGCTGGTCGAGCAACAATCGATCAGTTTATTCAAGCTGTGCAAGAGGCGAGAATAGAGTCTCCTTCTGCGGCGTCCCTTAGAGTAATGAGCCTGCATAAGTCAAAAGGACTCGAATTCGATATCGTTGTTCTTCCGGAATTGGACGGACAGATAGACAGAGTGAGCGCAGCCGATTTATTCGTTCACCGGTCGGAGCCTAAAGCCCCGATCGACGCGGTCGTGAAATACATTCCTCGACATTTGCTAGACAACCTGCCAGAGCGCCTCTCCTGGCTCCCTGAGACATTTAATGAAGATATTGCCAACAAAGTCCAAGAAGCTTTGAATTTGCTATACGTCGGCGTCACGAGGCCCGTGCAAGGGTTGCTTGCAATTGTTCCTCCGGAAAGCGAGAACAGCGTTTCCCTAACCTTTGCCAAAATTCTACGAGCCGGACTTGCTGCAGCTTATCTAGAAGGTTCTGAGGAATGGAGCAAGGATCCGCGTCCGCAAATTATCTTTCAAGTTGGCGACCCCGCGTGTAGCATCGGAGCCCCGCCAGAAAAAAAGGAAGAAACCAAAGAACCTGAACGCTCGTTAATCCAAAACGATTCGAAACCAGGAACCTTCGATCGCAGGTTGCTCATGCGTCGAAAAACGCCTACTGGAGATCGCGTTTCTTTTGCTTGGGTTCCTGAATGGGCATACCAAGAGGGAACGGCTATTCATGCATGTTTTGAGAAAATCCGCTGGTTTGACGTCGACGGGATTCCTTCGGACGAAGAACTCGAAAACGTATTGCGTCCAATCCTGTTCGACACAGCTAAAGTTCAACAGGTCCTTAAAAGGTTCAAGAGAATCTGCGAATTGGATTTTACGAAGAAACTACTGAGCCATTCGTCCTATTCCGGTTATGAAACGCAAGTTTTTCAGGAACGTCAGTTCTCCTACCTGGCAGGGAAAGACAGTCTCGTCCGGGGTACTATCGACCGCTTAGTCCTAAAATACAAGGACGGAAAGCTCGTTGGAGCCGACGTCGTCGACTTTAAAAGCGATCAGTACAAACCGTCGGATAAAACCTATGAGGAATACCGCGCGCAAATGAACGAGTACGGAAAAGTCGTGGCTAAACAATTCCAACTGCCAAAAGAAAACATCACGTTACGACTTGCTTTTGTGTCTGAAGGATGGCCCGAAGAAGAACGCAACTATATAGTCCAAAAGAATGCTTAGCGCGTGTGAGGAAACTTGAAATTGTGCAAGGCGTCAAGGAGGCGCGATGGACCCCAATCTAAGTCAGAACAGTTCCGCGAGTTCGCGAGTTGAGTCTCACGACAGCGTCGTTCCGCCGAATCAGGATGATTTTGGCGATGTTCGGACTACGTCTGTCCAAAAGCCCGCAAACGCCTCTTTTCTTGGAAGCGTTGTAGTTTTTGTCGTCTCTTTTGCTATCGTTTCTATTCTCATTGCCATCTATCACAAACCGTTTGCGCCTTCAGCTTCTGTTGAGACGTCCTCGCAACAAAATCTGACGGAAGACGCCGTTCCAAAGAATCTGGAGCAGGTCGGCGTTGAAAAAGATGAACCCGGCAAGGGGCTTATTATTGCAGAAGTCCAAGAGGCAGTTGCTAAGCAATCGGACAATACGCTTATTCACGAAACGCAAATTCTCGAAATTACTCCTGACGACGTATTGAGCGCGCCCGCTGCCGACGAAATTACCATCGGCGAAAAGAACTCTTCTTCTGAAGACGTCGTGCGTCGCTTCCAAAAAAATGGAGACGACTTCTTCTCTTCTGCCGCTGTGACAGAAGAAAATGACGACGATGCGGACGAGCCCGCCCACTCTCCCTATGACGCCCCAGAAGAAACGCGACAAACGCTCGCACAGATTGAACACCAATTTCTCGACACGCTAAAAAAAGACGTCCGCGACCCAGGAGAACTGCTGGAATTACTTGCTCCCCTATCAAAACAAGCAAGCCTTTTACTTGAAAATGCAAATCCTGAAGTCGTTGCACAAGTGGAAGAATCGCTCAGTAAGATTGAGACGTTCCAAAAAACAATCGATGAAAACCGTGATTTCTTCGTATTGCTTGAAGGGCTCGATCAGGCGTCGTTAAATCCAACTGCAACGCGCGCCTTCTTTGTGCAGTACCAAATTTATCCCAATGACGGCGCAGGCTCGCCGAAAATTGACGCTTATCGACACGAATTCGCCAAGGTTGCCGCTTCAATTGAAACGCTTGAAGCGGTCGATTCATGGAATAATTTCGTGGGAACGTATGCGGATTCTCTTGAACGTTTCTACGTCTCGCAAGACGTCGTGCAAGCAGCGTTGCAATTTATTTCCACGAACAAAAAAAATCAGGGAATGCCGCAAGAATTCAACGTTCTAACTAAAAGAACTGCTGAGTGGATCTTTCAATTAGAAAACGTCGTTCCGATTCAACGCAAAATCCTGTTGCTTCTGGAGTCAGAAATCGCTCAGAAATATTGGACGTATGCTCCGTCTGTCGACAAATGCTATTATCTGCCCGCGCCTCCCAAACCCGGCGTCAATAACTATGTTTCCGACGCCTCCGGTTCACTTGGACAAGTCGATATTCCTAGCGATGCAGAAGAAGTTGCCTCATCGGAATCAAAACAGACGAAATTTCTGATAGAATTGTCAGAGCAAGCGCGACAGATCCCAGACTCCCTTCAAGAAAAAGATCCTGCTAAGTGGTATAACGACTGGTGCGATTTCCTGACAGCAATACAGTCGACCGACCGTCTTGATCCTATCTTGCAATACATACTCATGCGTGACTGCACAAAGTTGCTTTCATCAGGCAATTACTACTTTCAACGCCGCCTTGCGCCCATCTTGCGTATGTTGAATACTCCCCAAATTGAAGAAGGCGTTTCCATTGATCGATTCCAGACAGATTCGCAAAATCTGCAAAAGCTGCGTCAACTGGCGAGTTCTCGAATCAGCTTTCTGCCCAAAGATCACTTGGTCGTCAACAAAACAACTGCGCAGCTCGACGCCCAAGTTGAGCGAATTGCCTTTGCTTATCAAAGAGTTGGATGGCTGGATCGAGACTTCGCCGACGTATGGAAATGTCGCCGTCCAAGCAACGCCGAACTTCCCGCAGGCGACTTGTATGTTGTAATTCCTTCGGAAACCGATTTGCAATCCTTACAATGGTTCAAAATAGGTTCTTCTGACGGCAAACAAACTAACTTAAAACTAGCGGCAAACAATGTCCCAAGAGGTTCGATCATCTTCTGCCGCGTCAGTTTGAATCAAGAGAAACCCATAGTAAAACGAGCAAGCATTGAACAGTTCTTTATTCGATAGGCTCAACCGTCAGTAATTAATCCAAAAAAGCGACTGCACAAACAGTCGCTTTTTTACTGTAAAAGAGATACTTCGTTGGCGGCGAGCGATTATTTCTCTTTGTCCTTCTTTTCGGGCAAGATCGTCGACCTGTATTCAGGAACGAAATCTCGAAGACGATTTCGAATAGCCTCATGCGGGCCCGTCATCATCGAAAGAAGCTCGTCAATTTGGCTTTGGACTTCGTCGAGGTCAAACTGACGATGTTCGGCGGCAAATAACTTCTGTTGAGTCGTTGGAATACGCGCTTCCGTCTCAAAATAAAGTTCTTCGTACAACTTTTCGCCGGGACGGACTCCTATCTCCTGAATTTCAATTGCATATTCAGGAAGACCAGAAAGACGAATAAGATCCTTCGCCAATTCCATAATACTGACGGGGTCGCCCATATCGAGAACAAAAATCTCCCCGCCTTTACCTATTGCAGCCGCGTCCAAAACCAGTTGCGACGCCTCGGGAATCGTCATGAAGTAACGCGTCATGCGTCTGTCAGTAATCGTAATCGGACCGCCATTTTCAATTTGTTTCTTGAAAATTGGAACCACGCTCCCATTTGAACCAAGAACGTTTCCAAATCGCGTAACAATGAACTTGGTCTTCGAACGAGCAGCAAGCGCGTTGACATACCGTTCTGCCATCTGTTTCGAACATCCCATCACGCTCGAAGGATTGACCGCTTTATCCGTCGAGACCATGACAAACTTCTCTGCGCCGTATTTGTCGGCACAGTCCGCCACAACCTTTGTTCCATATATGTTATTACGGATAGCTTCGGGAATATTCGCTTCCATCAAAGGCACATGCTTATGGGCGGCGGCATGAAATACAATCTCAGGACGCGTCTGTGCAAAGACCTCGTCCATACGTCTTTCGTCGGCAACGTCGGCAATTATTGGCGTAATCTTCGTGTTCTTGTTAAGCAAACGTAATTCACGTTCTAAGAAGAAAATACGATTCTCTCCTCGCCCCAGGATAAAAAGCTCCTTGGGCTCAAATCTCATCATCTGGCGACAGATTTCAGAACCAATGCTTCCGCCCGCGCCTGTCACGATAACGCGACGCCCCGTTATCAGCGCATGAATCTGCTCGTCGTCTAACTGAATAGGATCGCGTTTTAAAAGATCGTTCACATTGACGTCGCGAATCGGAATCTTGGTATCGGGGTAGAATTCGACTTGCGGAATTACTTGGAGACGCAAGCCATTCTCGTCGCATTTTTCATAGAGCATACGGAATATCTTGCCTGGCTGCGAGCCCGCTACAAAGAGGATCGTTTCAACCTTAGCTTTTTTGGCAACTGGCACAAAATTATCGATTTTCGCAACTACCGGCAATCCGCCAACTTTCATACGGACTTTGTAGTCATGAATTGTCAAAAAGCCGACAACACGGAGTCCAACATTACGTTGTGAGTTGATAATATTGGCTATATGAGCGCCGCGGCTATTAGCGCCGACTAAAAAGACCGGCTCATCTTCTGAATCTGTTTCGAAAGTCGGTATAATCGCTTCATAGTAAAATCTTTTAACCAAGCGCCCGCCGCCACGCACTACGATGGACAGCAACATATCGAGAACGAGAACACTCAGTGGAATCCGAATCCGGAAGTCGAAAAACTTAAACGTATGCCCGACAGCGAAAAAAATTACTATTCCTGCAAAAGCTACTGCAGAATCAGCGATAATTGCGCTCAGTTCCCTTATAGTCGCGTAGTAACCGATATCGCAGTATGATCGCCTCGCGTACAAGACAAACATCTTGATTGCTAAGACCCAGAGTAAAGAGTTCCAAAATAACCCTTTAAAACTCTCCCAGCGCTCAAATTTTAACAAATAGGCGCAAAGGTAGACGGCTGTATAGAGCAGAAGATTGACTACGACTGCCCGCGCATAGACAGAGATACGACTTCTAAAAAACTTTCTCTTGCGATTAGACGTCTGCCTTGTGTCGTCAATCTTCTGCTCTACTTCTGCCATAATATCTCGCTTAGTATCATGAGTCGGGAATACCAACTAAGATACGGCTAACCTTCCTTTGTCCAAACAAACAAGCTCGGCGAATTTTATACAAAAACGCCGGTATTCCTCGTCTATTTCGGCAAAAATATGCCAAATAATCAGTATTTTTCTAAACTTTAATTTTCCCCATTTTACTACCTTCTTCCTAAATATCCATATGGACGTAGAAAAAGCTCAGAGACGTTACAAAAAGAGCGACGGCAACAACAGAATTGCCGGAATATTCATTACAACCGATTTCTTTTGCAAAAACACAACGGCGTTTTCCAGAAAGAAAACGCCGTTGTGACGCTTTTTTTAAAGGCGTCTTACAGAAGACGCCCTAGAATTACGCTGTTATTTCTTTTCTTGGAAGAAATAGGCTCCTGACCCAACGTCGAAAACAGCGTATTCGTCGCATTCGGAAACAAATACGGCGCCCTTAGGAGGAGCAACCTTTCCACTCGCAGACGTCTTAGGAACGTAAATCGTCGCTTCGGTATTTGGAGGAACGACGACGGATAATTCAAATCCAGTCTCTTTCTTTTCCCATGCCGATGAAATATCGCCGACAATTGCTTTGTAGGATCCCTTAGCAAAGGTCATATCCGTTTCTTTGGCAAGCGGAGGACGAACGATAAACTTGCGGAAACCAGGAAATTCGTCGTTACGTTGAATTCCCAAAACTCCAGAAACGTACCATGCAACGGGGTACAAATAGGAACTGTGAAGGAGAGAATGTCCGGGTCGATCCAGTTCCCAAGCTTCCCAAAAAGTAGTCGCGTCATGTTCTCGCATAAAGCCCCAGCCGGGATATTCCGTCTGTTTGGTCGTCGAGAAGATTAAGTCGTTGCGGTTAGTCTGTCGCAAATAGCGGAAAAGGAGACCGCCGCCGGTAATACCCGCGCCGATATGCCCTTTCGCATCGACAAGGATAGCTTTTTCCAAGCGCTCGTCAACACGCTTCGTATCTTCGGGCGTTGGAGGAAGACCTGCAAGGAGAGCAAGAGCCAGAACCGCCTGTGCGTCGTCGAAATAAGAACCTTCGTCTTTCTTAAAGTACTTCGCGTTAATTGCTTCGACTGAGACGTCTGCTCGTTTGTCCCATTCGATCGCCTTGTCGTTTTGACCGATGATGCGTGCAATCTCAGCCGCGGTACGAAGGTTAAAAACGAGATAGTAATTGTTTAAGCAAAGCGCTTGCGGCGTATGAGAGTTTGGACCGTCGGGAGCGCCCGGCCAGAGCCAGTCGCCGAGGAACTTCCATTCGTCGCCGTACCTCCGGAGCAAACCGTCTTTTACATTGGAATCGAGGAAGTTCAACCACTTCTCGATCATCTCAAAGTTCTCTTCCAAAATGCGCGTGTCGCCATATTGCAGATAGTACGTATAAGGAAGAGTGACGACAATGCCGCCCCACGAGGGACCGCCGCCGCCCCAATAGGTCGGCGCAGTGTTCGGAAGCCAACCGTCTGCGAAGTCTTTTTGGCAGTCGCGCCAGTCTTCGAGCCACTTGTAATAAAAGGCTTCCATGGAATAGTTAAACATTGCCGATTCAGAGGTGGCGTGCGCGTCGCCGCCATAGCCCATGCGTTCGCGTTGCGGACAGTCGACAACATAAGCGCCAAGAGAGAGATTCTCAAACGTCCAGCGCCCTACCTCAAAGACCCAGTTTTGAAGATCGTCCGACGTCTCGCAAGTCGCGGCGTTTTCGTAATCGGTACGGATGCACCAACCCGTGAAATCATCGAGACTCGGTTCGTAATCAAGACCGGTTACGGTAATCCAACGGGCAGAGCTATAGTTGAAACGATTTTGGAAATACCCTTCCCCCTTCGGACCTATTGTATAGGAGCTAAACAAGGAGAACGTTCTAGTTTCTTGAGCTCGCTCAG
>JAQVHZ010000002.1 GCA_028695965.1 Thermoguttaceae bacterium
TAGAACCTGCCATTAATGAATTTCATCGCCGAGCTTTCTCTTTATTTTGAAGAGACGTAGTGAAATGACCAGTTAGGTTTGTCGTATTGTTAATAGCAAGGTCCTAAAGCTGTTTTCCCATTGAAGCCGCTCAAACAAGGCGTTTCGTTGCAGCGGGAACTGAACGATCCGCCGCTCCATATTCGTTTGGGCTTTTTCACCCGCGTCAGCGTACTATTTTTCCCCTCCTAATCCGGCGTTTCGGCTAGGAGGGGTAAGGGCGTCGTTGTATCAGGAGCTGGGCGCCGGACAAGCGCTAAGAATCAAGCCATTCTTGGTACGCGGGGTCGAGCCAGGAGACGTCGGCGAGCGTTTCGCCTAACGGGTCGGAATCGACGGCGGAGAATCCGAGATGGTTGTGCTTTCTCCAGCCTTCGGCGTACTGGAACTTCCCGCATAGTTTCCCGGTCATGGCGCCGGCGTTTTGCATTGAATCGAGGTAGGAATCGTAGCCTTGGGAGACGTCGAGCCATTCCTTTTGGCTCTTGTGGCAGGCGAGCATTTCCCGCTTGCGCTGAATGACGCTTTCAATATTGACGTACCGCTCGGAACGGACCAGTTTGCGCATCGCGTCTCTGTTGCCATGCGGCGCGGCGTGATAGACGGCGACGTCTTGGAAGGTCGCGGGCACGGGCGGTTCGGTCGGAGCGTTGACCATGCCTCTGCAGAATGCGGCGGTTACGGCAAGCCTTGCGGCGTTTTGGTGGTCTTCCATATAATCGGACGGCGAGTGCGTCAGGACGACGTCCGGCTGGACCTCGCGCACCGTCGCAATGAGCTGCAGGAGCGTTTTTCGGCAATAGAAGATCTCCAGGTCGTCGACGAGCGCTTCGTGATAGGCTGCGCCGATATATTCTGCGGCGGCGATCGACTCCTCGCGCCGCGCACGAATGATCTGCTCGCGGTTCATCGACGCGGTTCCCCAAGAGCCGTTGGCGATCGTCATGTAGTGGAGGTTCCAGCCCCTGGCTTTCAGAAGAAAGAGGGTCCCCGCCATGGTGAATTCTATGTCGTCCGGATGCGCGGCAATGGCAAATACCGTCTTCTGTTCAGATTGTTCCATATCTTCCTCGCTGTTCTGATAGGATAATAATAGCAGTCGGCGCGCTCAGCGTCCGATATATTTCTCACCGATGAACGGCTGAACGACAAACGCGAAATCGCGCGTTAAGGTTCCGCCGTCCGCAAATTCCATTTTAACGACGAGCTTCCAAACGATCTCGTTGTGCTCCGCCTCAAAGGAGGGCGCGGCGCCGAGGGGCAGGTATAAGACGAATCGTTCGTGTTCTTCCGACTTGGCAGGCACGTCGAGCCCGTATTTCGTAAGCAGCGCGCGCGAATAGACTTCGTGTTGATGACTGATCGAATTCGTACCCTGAACGTACCGCGCGATTTCGACGCATTTGACGAAGACGTCGAGCCGCTTTGCTTTAATTCGGCCGCTGAGAATGAGGCAGCACTTGAATTTTCTGCCCGGCACGATCGGCGTCGTCGACGTTTCTACGACCACGTCGCCCGCCGCGCGCTCGACACGATACCGCCCCCAAAGCCGACCGATAAAAAGCACGCCAATTCCGCAAAAGACCGCGCCGAAGACGAGCGCCGACCACCAGTCGACCTTTGTTTCCGCAATGGCGCAGACGTAGATAAACGCGATCCAGGAGGCCAAATTCCACGCCAGCGCGCCAAATACGGACGCGCTGAACGCAAAGGACGTCTTGACGTCGGCGCGCAGACGATATTTCAAGACGGAGCCCGGCTTGCCTTGGAAATCCGGCACGTTGGGGTAGAGCGTGCTCATCTTTTTTTTACTTGCGCGCGCTTCTTTCGACCACATACGTTCGTATAAGATGACAAAGAACCAGCTTCCGCTGAACAAGATCAGCAAAATCGGTATGAGAAGAAAGATCCAGCCGAAGACAGTCGACTTATGAACAAGAATAGCTTTGCCGAGGTCGTCGTCGTAAGCCCAACACTGATAAGCTTCGCCGAGGTTAAAAGCGCCGACGAGCTCCGTTGCGGTTTCCTCGTCGTAGTCGAATCCTTGATCCTCCGTCAGGGTCGACCGGTCGTAGGTCCAAAGGTCGTACGTAACGTTCCCAATAGCGAACCGAATTTTAATTTCCGGCCGATACGTCAGTTTGCCGTCGTCGTTAGCTTTCGAAGCGACGCGCGACTCGAGGACGGTGCAGGGGAGCGGGTGCAGATGCTTGGCGTCACGAAGCGCCGTCGCGCCCCATGTCGCCAAGTGAACGATCAAGATAATCAAGCCGACAACAAAAACGGCCCCAAGATAGATCAGTTCCGGAAAGCGGAAGTCCTGTAAGGACATAAAACGGCGCCAAAATCCCGTTGAAGACGTTTGTTCGGTCATTGGTCTACCCTCGCGCTTCAGGTCTAGAAGCTTTGCACGTTAGTCGACGGGCTTCTGCTTCTTTTGGTTCTTTTCCTTTTCCAATAGTTCCGCCGCTTCGTCGGGCGCAAACGCAGATTCGCTCTTTCGGCGTTCCTTGCGCAAGAAGCCGAGTTTCTCGAGCGCTCCGAAGACCTCTTCGAGCGTCTTTTCGCCGAAATTCGGGATGTTCAGCAGGTCGGAACGCTTGCATTTCAGCAGGTCGCCGACCGTCGAGATACCTTGTTCGTCCAGGCAGTTAGTCGTTCGAACGGACAGACCGACTTCCGCCATGCTCATTTGTAATTTTTCTTCAAGTTGTCTGCGTCTGATTTCTTCTGGATCGAGCGGAACTCGAGGCGCCATAGAAGCCTCCTTCTGTGAACGTTGTTAGATAAGCGAGCGAACTCGCGTAGGCGCCGCGCGCTATTGCGCGACGATGAATAGGACGTCGCGTTCGTCGACCGTGCCTGCCGAAGCGAATCGGCTGTCGATCGACGCGGGCGAATTGTCCCCTAACAGGAAATATTTACCGGTCGGCGTTTTGACCGCCTTGCCGGTCAACGTTTCGGTTCGAATTTCGTCCGAGCGCCGCGACGACGGCTCCGAAACGTTGGAATAGTGAAGGTCGCGATAGAGCGCAAGGTTGCGCGCGCGCGCGACGGGACCGATCAGGACGAAGGGCGTCGAGATCGCCGCGACTTGCGTCGAGTGCAGGTCGTCGGTCGAGAAGCTCGCGATTAGTTCGTCGTCTGCGGCGAAGATCATCTCGCCGTCGAGCGTCGCGACGGTAAATCGCGCGTCCGGGGCGATCGCCGTTTGTATCTCGACATGGACGCCCGGCTCGCTGGCAAAATCCGCTTCCGTAAGCTGCTCGAACGGCCGTCCGGACGCGGTAACGCCGTCGAAGAGCGCTTTGGAACGTACGACGAGGCTCCGCGTCGCTTCGTTGTAAACGATCAGGAACGCGCGTTCCGATCGTCGCGCCAAGACGGCGAATTGCGACGCCGCCGCGTCTTCGGCGTACCAGTTGAACCGGAAAATAAAGTCGCGCGCCAATTCGACGGGCGCGACGTTCGAGCCGTTGCTGCAAGGGATCGGCGACTCGTTGGAGATTGCGGTCGGTATCGCCTTGGTCCCCTCGTTCGTCCACAGGCGCGAGACGTGCGTAACGTCGACGCGCTCGTCGGAACGCCGAAATTCAACGTTCCGCATCGGGGTTGCCGTCCGCAGCGCTTCGTCGAGCGTTCGGCGCGGAACGACGCCGTTGACGAGGACGTCCCCTTGCGTAAAAGTAACGAGTTCGCCAGGGAGCCCGACGACTCGTTTCAGCGTCAAGCGGCCCAGCGCGTCCCTGTAGACGACGACGTCCCAGCGCTTCGGCGTCAGAATCGCGTCGCGTTTTTCTTGTTCGCGAAATTTTCGGCTCATCTCTCTCCGCAGCGCGCGCTTGAGCCTCGCGGCAAATTCGAGCTTTCCGTTCCCCTCTTTTACGGGGCATACTCTGACGGTCGATCCGTCCTCGAAGTCAGGATCGACGGCGGGAACCCGGTCGAACCCGCATTTCGGACAGGCGACAAAGCGGGTTTTCGCCAAGGCGGACCGCGCGTCGTAGGACTGCGAATTGTCGCCGGGCGCGCGCGCCGTGGCGCCGGTTATGGCGTCGGTCTCGACAAGTTCCTGGTTCTTCGCCTCCGGTCCGACGTCGACCGAGGTTGCGAACGAGGCGCGGCAGTTCGAGCAGAGCCAGAGGAACCGCGGACCTCGAAAGGAGGGCTCCATCGAGCGGCTCTGCACGCGAAAAATCGGGTCGGGACCGCGCTCAGGTTCCAACACGTCGGGATTGCGCCACAGGAAGACGATCGCTAAAGCGCCCGCGCAAGCGAGGGCGCCGGAGACGATCGCCAACCGAAACGCATTTCTGCGCGCCGGATCCGCGTTCATTTCAACAGGTCCAAAATACGCTCGACGTCGTTGTCGACGACGACCGGACGGTTGGCAAATTCGGTCGTTTTAACGCCGCGCTTGCCGAGGACGCTTTCGTAGAACTCGCGGTCGTTTCCGTGATAGGCGACCGTTGCGTTCGGGTCTTTCAGCTGGTGCCCGGTCAAAATGCATACGACGCGTTCGTCTTTTCCGACGACGCCTTCGGCGACCAACTGTTTGCATCCGGCGACGCTTGCTGCGGACGCCGGCTCGCATCCGAATCCGTTGGCGCCGACTTGCGCTTTGGCGTCGAGGATCTCTTGCTCGGAAACTTTGCGCACGACGCCCTTGCAGAAGTCGAGCGCGCGCAAGCATTTCGTCAAGTTGACGGGCCGGTTGATCTCAATCGCGCTTGCGATCGTGTTGGCGCGGCGGTTCTCTTTATCCATCTGCGCGTAGAAGGCGTCGATCTTGGCGCTGTCGATATTGCCCTCGTTCCAGCGCAGGTTTTCCTCGTTGTAGAGCCGATAGAGCGAGTCGGCGCCCGCGGCGTTGATGATTGCAAGGCGCGGAACTTTGTCGATGAGGCCGAGCTTGTGCAGCTCGATGAACGCTTTGCCGAACGCGCTCGAGTTGCCCAAGTTGCCGCCCGGCACGACGATCCAGTCGGGAACTTCCCAGCGGAGCGCCTCGAGGACGCGGAACATGATCGTCTTCTGACCTTCGAGCCGGAACGGATTCAAGCTGTTGCACAAGTAGATTCCGAGCGCTTTCGAGACCTCCTGCACACGCGCCATCGCGTCGTCGAAGTCGCCTTGGATCTGGATGGTGCGCGCGCCGTAATCGAGCGCTTGAGACAATTTGCCGTACGCAATTTTTCCGGACCCAATGAAGACGATCGACCTCATCAACTTAGAGACGCCGCAGTAGAGCGCGAGGGACGCGCTCGTGTTGCCGGTCGACGCGCACGCCGCTTGACGAGCGCCGACAAGGCGTCCGTGCGTCGTGCCGGCAGCCATGCCGTTGTCTTTAAAGGAGCCGGACGGGTTCAGCCCTTCGTATTGCAGGAAGAGCGAGTCGGCGCTCTTGCCGACGAATTGAGCGACGCCGTCGTTGCGTTGAAGGATCGTTTGCCCTTCGCCGATCGTAACGCATTGTTCGAGCGGGGCGAAAGGCAGCAGTTCGTGGAATCTCCACACGCCGCTGTATCGGAACGGATTAGCGCGCTCAGCCCAATACTTTTCAAAGCTCTCCAACGATTTCGGAACGGGCAATTTGTTCCAGTCGTAATCGACGTCGAGGAGCGCGCCGCATTGCGGGCAGCGATGCAGAACTTCGGCGACGTCAAAGGTTGCTTGGCATTGGGGATTGATACAGCGTTGAAATGCGTTCATAATTATTGGCGCTCCTAAGCGCGTTCGTGATTTCTAGGATTATATTGAGACAGGCGCCGCCGCGGCTTGAAGGGCGAATAAGTTCTTTTGAGCCGCTGACGCGACGCCCTAGATTTTACTCGATTCGGCGCTTTTTAAAAGCCCCTAGCGATTGGCTGTAACGATTTTGACAGCAAAAGAAAGAAGATAAATCCTTTTTGAGTTTGACGCCTCAGAGGAAATAAGGTAGCATAATGCGCGCGTCGGCGTCGGCGCGCCTATAGTGTCTATAGTCTTGTAGTCAATCAATCTATAGAATTATCCCCACAGCGCCGAAACGCCGTCCGCGGCTCGGTCTCACCGTATGCGAAATAGCCATGAAGAAAAAACGCTCCCGAAAGTTCCGTATGTTCGTCTTTTTGATCGTAGCCGCCGTCGGTTTAATCGCCGACTTGGCGACGAAGCATTGGATCTTTGCGAAGTTAGGGCGTCCTGGCGAACAACCGGTCTGGTGGATAATCGACGACGTCTTTGGGTTCCAGACGTCCCTCAATCAAGGGGCGCTCTTTGGTATTGGACAAGGTCAGATCCCCCTTTTCGTCGCCCTTTCTTTCGTGGCGCTTTTTGGAGTCGCTCTTTGGGTCTGGACCGATCTGGGCAAGAGCCTCTACCTTGCGACGACGCTCGGGCTCATCGCGGGCGGAATCCTCGGGAACCTATGGGATCGGGTCGGGCTCCATCAGATGACTTGGAGTCAGTTTGACGCCGACGTCTGGAGCTGTTCGCAGGAGATGGTCGGGCAGCCGATTTACGCCGTTCGCGACTGGATTCTCGTAATGCTTGGGGATTATCCGTGGCCGAATTTTAACATCGCCGACTCGTGCCTCGTCTGCGGAGCGATCCTTATCGGCATATACGCGCTCTTTATGCCCACGCCGAAGCCGGAAGATATCGCTAAGGAAATTGAAGAAAAAGCCGCCGAACGCGCCGAATGAAGCGCCAAATCGATCGACGGCAAGAGGACGCGCGGCAGTCTTTTGATCTAACTCTTTGTTGCGCCGTCTTTTCCTCGCTTTTGACAGGGAAATTCTGCAGAACGATTGCGCGCTCCTTTATTCTTGCTGTTTATGCCGACGTCTTTTTTCAGTTTGGTCATGAATTCGTGCCGACAAGTTTTCTGTTTTGGGACGCCGTCTCGATCCTGGTCGGTCGCTTGAACGAGGAACTATATGAGCAGCAGCGGGTTAGAGCGGTAAGAAGGAGAATTGGCGTCGGACTTCTTTTTTTTGGTCCTTTTCTGTGGACAATCAATTTGTAAAAAATTTAAAAAATTTTTTCTCTTCCTCACTTTACTATCTTGCCTATCTTTAAGGGCGGTTTTCTCGAAGAGGGCGACGTTGGGTTAGATAGGAAAGATAACGAAAAATGCAATTTGAGTAATTTAGGAAAAGAAATAAAAATAGGCAATGAAGTATTAGATTCTAAAATTTTATATTCTCTTTAGTTGTTCTGCTGCATTTTCTTTTAAGACAAATTGTTAAGCGATGATACTTTTTGAAAAGAATAAATATGATTTTTTAGAAAATTTCAAAAGAAAATTAATTTCCCCCATTTTAACACGATTTTTAGAAAACGGCATAAGCGTTATAATCGGCATATCTTGAACGACGCTTGAACAGATTTTCGACTTGACGCTGCCGAAAAGAGCGTTTATAATCCTCAATCGCGGGCAGAAAAGCGGTAAAAACAGGACAAATCGCAAAACGGCGTCGGTTTTTTTACCTTCGACACACGCTTTGTTCTTCGTTTTTCGGCGCTGTTTGTTTGATTAAACTGGGAAGACTTTAACGATTGTTCCTAGAGAATTCAAGAGCAATTCCCTAAAAAAAATGCCGACGCCGCCAAGATAGCGGATAAAGGCAGCAGAATCAAGAAGTTTGAGAAAATAATAAACAGCGTTTTCAGCCGCGCGTACGGATCTGATTTGAAGGAGTCCTTTTAGTAGAGTCGCAGGGAGGGCGAGTTGGCTAAGTCTTTCGACAATTCGTTCGATCAGCGCGAGCAGATTCGAGACGCGATCGATATTGTCGATCTTGTCGAACGCTATGTGCCTCTTCGTCGACAGGGCGCGAACTTTGTCGGCCGCTGTCCTTGGCACGACGACACGCGCCCCAGTTTGCAGGTGAACGCGCAGCGACAGACGTTCAAATGCTGGGTCTGCGATATAGGCGGCGACGTCTTCTCTTTCGTCATGAAGATGGAGAACGTCGACTTCAAAGAAAGTATGCAGATTCTCGCCGATATGGCGGGTATCGAACTGATTAAACGCCGCAGGAGAACTCCCCGGCAGGAGTCTCCTCAATTTGCGGGCGATCCCGCCGCCGAGCCTTATGTCGATCCAAACGATTTGCTCAGCGAAGCGGCTTATGACGACGTCGGCGACGAACGCTCCAGAACGTTGTTCGACGCGCCAGACGCGCCGCCAAGCCGCGTGTCGAGCGCCCCTGACGCGCCCCAATATCAACCGATTGAAATCGACAAGCCCGCGCTCTATCGCGCTATGGAATGGCTTGCCGGCAAATATCGGGACGTTTTTTTGCACGATCCGGAAGCCGAAGAAGCGCGCGCCTATGTTCGCGACCGCGGCATTTCAGACATAGCGAGCGAGAATTATATGATCGGTTACGCGCCGCTCGATTACGACGCGACGCTGCGCTGGATCCGTTTCGACCGCAATCGCGTTCGCGCCCTTGAAACGGCGGGCGTGCTGGCGTTTCGAGACGAATACGACGACCGCGGCATACCCCTCCCTCGACCGGTCTTTGCGCCGACCCCTCAGCTGTGCGACGCCGAGCGGCGTCGATATTACGATCGCTTTCGGGGACGCCTGATCTTTCCGATTCGGGACGTCCAAGATCGCGTCGTCGCGTTTGGAGGGCGGCTCCTGCCGAATACGACCGTTAAAAGCTCCGCGAAATATGTCAATTCGCCGGAAACGCCGATTTTCACAAAATCGAAGATGGTTTACGGGCTTGACCGCGCGCGCAACGCGATACGCAAGTCAAACGTCGTCCTCATCACCGAGGGATATACCGACTGCATCGTAACGGCGCAATTTGGGTTCGAGAATGTGGTCGCGGTTCTCGGCACGGCTTTGGGACCGGAACACGTCCGGATTTTAAAGCGGTTTGCCGATAAGATGATCCTGATTCTCGACGGCGACGAGGCTGGACAAAAGCGCGCGCGCGAGGTCCTGCAGTTCTTCGTCGAGCAGGGCGTCGACATGAGCGTCTTGACGCTGCCCGACAACAACGATCCTTGCGATTTCCTGCAGGAAAAAGGGCCGGAAGAGTTCGAACGGCTCGTCGCGCGCGGCGCCGTCGACGCGCTCGATTTCGCCTTTCAAACGGCGACCGCCGGAATCGATCTCGACAACGACTTGGTCGAATCGACAAAAGCGTTCGACGCGCTGCTCGACGTCATCGCGCTCTTTCCTGAGGAACAACGCGCGATAAACGACCCTGTGAGGCTGCGCGTCATTAAGACGATACAGCGCTTGGCGCTGAGATTCCGCGTGAGCCAGAAGGAAGTCATGCGGCAGCTGACGGAAAAGCGCGCTCGAGCGCGCCGCTATGCGCGCCGCGCCGAACTGCGCGAAGAACGATACGAACAGCGCGCCGCGGAGCGAGATTTTGACGAACTGGAAAACGACGAGGTCGATCCAAACGAAGCGCAAGAACGCCGCGTGCAGGAATTTCGACGCAATTGGGTCTACCCCGCGCCGAACTCGCCGGAGGAGACGGACGAAGAATTGCGCGAACGATTCGAACCGTTTGAACGTTTTGTGTTCGACGATCCGCGCTTGGCGCCTAGTATTTTAGAGCGCGAATACCTTGAGATTATTGTCGCCGGGCCTCAGTTTTTTCCTCGGCTTGTCGCGAAGATCGCGAACGAGGAACTGCGCTCGCCGATCGCGCGCCAACTTGACCTTGTCGCGCGCGATTACTTTGAAGAAGGTCTTGAGCCGACGTTCGATCGCTTGATGCTTCGTTACGAAGACGATGCGATGAAGTCGTTTTTAATAGAGCTGGACGAAGGCGCCCAAAACAAAGGGTTGGCGTCGACGCTGGCGTCCTCCGAAACGTCGGAGGTCCTTTTTCGAGACATATTCTCCGCATTTGAGCGCGCGCGGCTGAACAGAGAAAGACCGCGCCGCATGAGCGTCCTGCGAGAGACGAATCAGAGTCCCGCAGACAAATTGAAGACGCTCCTAGAAATTCAAGAGGCGTTACAGCTAAAACAGCAAAAGCGACAAAAGCGTAACGCCAGCTCCCTTTTTGACGAAGAAAACGATTCTTCCGACCAGGAGCTTGAGCAGTAAAAAATAATGCAAAACGCGCGCAAAATCCGCGCCTCTTTTGCGTACTACGCTGAAGCGCGCGCTGTTTGAAGCCGCTGAAGCGTCGCCGCTTTTTCGTCGAACGTTTTTAGTTTCGAGACGTCGCTTGTCGACGACTTTTTTCGACGCTCGAAAATGAGGACGTTCATTTTCTAGATTCGCTTCGCGCCCGGCGCGTTGCGATAGTCCGCGGAGAACTTGTTCGTTAAGGAGCTTTTATGTCGAGATCTGATTGGAATATACCAGAATTTCAAGACTTATTGAAAAATGGCAAATTGCGTGGATTCGTCACTGCTCAAGACTTTGCCCAACTTATTCTTAATGCGGCCTCAATTGAATCTTCGTGGATCGCCGAATGGCGCGCTCGTCTGGAAGAAGAAGATATTGAGCTCATTGACGACCAAGACGGTGAAATTGAAACGTATTTTGGCGACGGCGAGGACGAACCGACGGTAGTCGTCCATGGCTCGCTGAGCAAATTGCTCCCTGAGCAAGGAGGGACGTGCGGACGGCATAATAACGACGACGTCAGCGCGATGGATATCGTCGAAAACGATTATGGAAAAATCGACCCCGTCCGCTTGTATATGCGCGAATTGGCGAATATCCCGCTCCTGACCCAAGAGCAAGAAGTTGAAATAGCGCGTCAAGTTGAACGCGCGCGCAAACGTTATCGCTTGACCGTCTTTTCGTCCCCGATGGCGTTGGTCGACGTCGAACAGGTCCTGCAGAATTTTCTTGACGGGAAAGCCGCGTTTGACCGCACGTTTCTGACGTCGAACGGGGGCGCGAGCGCCGAAGGCGTCGATAAAGAGACGACCGTCTGCCGCATCCCTCCTCACTTGGACACGATCCGCACGATCAACAAGAATCTCGCGCAGAATTATCGCGCGCGCCGCAATCTTCGCCGCGCCTTTAAGAACGAACGCCGCGAAGCCGCCGCCTTGCAAGGCTCTCTTTTTGCGCCGCTCGAATGCGGACAAGAACATCTCGTTCAGAATCGCGAGCTATGCCGCCTCGCCGTCGCGCGCCGACGACGCTGCGCTTTCCTAATCGAAGAACTCAACTTGCGCACGCGCCGCGCTAAGGCCGCCGTCGATCTCATGAAGGCGACGAGCGAACGGATCGAGAAACTCCAAGAGATTGTCGGCGCCAGTTATTTCATGCGCTATACTCCTAAGCTCCGCGAACGTCTTGTCAACGAACTGCGCGAACTTATCTTAAAGGCGGGCGAATCTCCGCGCGCGCTCAAACGCCGCATCGTTCGCATCGAGCGCTTCCGCATTGAATACGAAGAAGCCAAGAACAGACTGACGCGCAGCAACTTGCGTCTCGTCGTCTCTATCGCCAAGAAGTACCGCAATCGCGGCATGAGCTTCCTCGACCTCATCCAAGAGGGCAACTCGGGCTTGATGCGCGCCGTCGACAAATTCGAACGACAACGCGGCTTCAAATTCTCGACCTACGCCACCTGGTGGATTCGTCAAGCGATCACGCGCGCTATTGCCGAACAAGGACGCACAATTCGCGTGCCCGCGCATATGATCGACGCGCTGACGAAACTGAACGCCGTCCAAAAAGACGGGTTCCAGCGTCTCGGCCGCGAACTTTCGAACGAAGAACTTGCCTTGAGCGCCGAGATGAATCCCGAAGACGTGAAGCGCATCTTTGAAATTAGTTCTACCCCTATCAGTCTTGAATGCCCCATTGGCGACTCCGCCGACGCGCGATTTGGCGATTTTATTCCGGACGGCTCCTTTAAAAGACCGGAACATTCTGCGGCTAATAACGCTCTCCACGAAAAACTCGAAAAAGTTCTGAAAACGCTGACGCCTCGAGAACGCGATATCGTCAAGATGAGATTTGGATTTGACGACGGCTGCGAATACACGCTCGAAGAGGTTGGCAAAGTCTTTGAGATCACGCGCGAACGCGTTCGCCAAATCGAAGCCAAGGCGCTCAAGAAGCTCCAAGCGCCGAGTCGCTCGCGCGAACTGCTCGGATTCCTCGACGCCGAAGAGTATGAATTCGATATGTCGCTCGAGGACGACGCGTTCTGCCTGAGCGCGCTTGATCGCGACTCGAACTCGATGTTCGAATTGCTCGATTACGCCGACTGACGGCGTCGTTAGTATTTGCGTCGGCTCGAAAAGAAAATAAGGCGTTCGGTTTTCCGGACGCCTTATTTAGCGCTTGTCGACAAGCGCTCGTCAATCGCACGCTCTGAAGACGTCGCCGTTCAGCGAGCCTAGCCGCACAGTCAGGACGTCTCCCGGCGCTATGTCCGTTCCCCACGCGCAGTCGTGAAGCGGAATTTCTGTCTCGTAGTATCTGTCGGTCGTTCCTTTGGCGACGAGTTCGCCGTCCTCTTTTTTATAAATTTCTTCGACGACGACGCGCGCCATCCTTCCTACAAAGCGCTTGGCGAAATTCTCTCGTTCTTCTTTGGCGATTTGAGCGAGCCTTTTCGCGCGTTCCTTTTTGACTTTTTCCGGGACGGGATCGGGCAGCGCAGCGGCGGCGGTCCCCGGCCTAGCGCTGAAGCGGAAGACGTGAACGCGCGAGAAATGGAGCGCTCTCACGACGTCGCAAGTGCGTTCGAAATTCTCGTCTGTTTCGCCTGGGAACCCGACGATGACGTCGGTCGTGAGCGCGGCGTCTTTTATTCTGGCGCCGATTTCATGGCATTTGTCGATAAACGGCTGGCTCGACTGTCTGCGCTTCATTCTCGCTAAGACGGCGTCGTCCCCGCTTTGCATCGATAGGTGGAAATGCGGACAAAGGATTTCAGAACGTTTTTCGAAGACGTCGAGCGTCTCGTCGGAGAGCTCGACCGCCTCGAGACTGCCTAGTCTGAACCGCATCGACGGAAGATTCAAGTCGGTCAAGGCGCACAGTAAGTCGGCGAGTCCGACGCGTTGTTCCACGGGCGTGAGCTCTTGACGCGCAAGATAGTCGTCGAGCGTCAAGCGCTTGGCGCCCCAGTAGGAATCGGGCGCTTCTTCGCCTGCGTCGAGCTTTGCTTGTTCGGCGGGCGTGATTGGGCAGAAATCGAGCCCGTAGTGCCCTAAGTGTATGCCGGTCAGGACGATTTCTCGATATCCGTTGGCGGCGAGCGTCTGCGCTTCGCAAACGACGTCGGCGATCGGGCGGCTCTGCAAGTAGGGGCGCGTTGTTGGGATAATGCAGTAGGCGCATCCGACTCGGCAGCCGTCCTGGACCTTGACGTACGCGCGTTGGCGCTCGGCGAGTCCGGAAACGCCCGCGGGGATCTGCGATAAGCCCCGGCTGCGCAAGAAGTCCGGCAGGGTTCGCTTATCCGGCACGACTTCGGCGACACGCGGCATAGCGGCGACTTTCTCCGTCGCGGAAGCGGCGTAGCATCCGACGACGACAATTTCGGCAGAAGGATAGATCTTTGCGCAATGCGCGATCGTCTTGCGGCTTTTCGCGTCGCTTTCTGCGGTAACGGAACAGGTGTTCACGATCGCCAAGTCGACGGTCGCGTCGTCGTCGCTTGCTTCTTCCCATCCGTTGGCAAGGAACGCGGCGCGCAGCCACTGCGTTTCATATTGATTGACTTTACAGCCCAGCGTTAGTATTTTAAAGCGCATCGTTTCAACGACAAACAGTCGCTCTTGACCGACAGGGTAAAAAAAGAGCGCGCCCCGAATCGAGACGCGCTTGGATTAGCGCCAAGAGAGCCCCGAACGCTCATGCGGCGCCGGGCTTGGCTATGGACGCGTTCAGCGTCGATTACTTCAACATGGAGTCGAGAATGTACCAGTTGAGCTCTTCATAGTCGCGCGTTCCGACGAGTTCGGCGATTTTGGCGTCGTCGAGGGATCGGCTGATTTCGAGCAGGCGCAGGAAGATCTTGCGGCTGTATTCGAGGTGCTTGAGCGCGACGTCGTCTTTTTGCGCGCGCAACACTTTGACGTCGAGCCCGACCCATTCGCCGTTAGTTCCGTAGCCGTGCTTATCGAGAACGCGAACTTGGTTGAGCGCGCGGCGAGGATCGACCATGCCGAACGTTTGGTCTTGGTCGAACTTGAGGCTGTTTTGGTCGTTGAGGTGGACGCTCCAGAGCTTCTTGTGCGCGAGCGCAAATCCCATCTCTTCGGACGGACAAAGGTTGGCGAGGATCGCGTGCGCAGTTTCGATGAGGCATCCAACGCGGTCGGGCGCGTCGGTCATGAGGCCCATGGCGATCGCGTGACCGATCGTCGGGATGAACGCGTGGTCGACCGGTTCGTTGGGCTTGGATTCGATCATCACGCGGATGTTTTTGTTATAGTCGAGCACAATTTGGAGCGCTTCGGCGATTCTTTCGGTAGCGACGACCGGGTCTTTCGATTCGCGGATATACGTGCCTTCGCGCGCGAGCCAGAAGACGATATTTTTCGTGCCGAGCGCGTCGGCGATATCGGCGGTCTTCTTGAGCCGGTCGATAGCGTATTGACGGCATTCGGGGCAATTGGAGGTGAACGCGCCGTCGATGGTGCGCGGGTCCATCCAGAGACGAGGAGCGACAAATTCGGCGACGAGCCCATGGTCGTCGAGGACTTTTTTCAGATCAGACGCCTCTTTGATGATTTCCGCTTGCGTCATATTGTTCAAATTCGGAACGGCGTCGTCGTCATGGAATTGAACGCCGTCGAACCCGAGTTTCTTGTAGAGTTCCAACTTTTCGTTGAAAGGAATGCTTTTACGCACTTCCGGGCCAAAAGGATCCGCGCCTCCGTGAATATTCCAAGGGCCGAACGAGAAACGAAATTCGCCTTGCATGAAAAACTCCTCTATATTTGCGTTGAGTTATGCGCGCTCCTGCATCGCCTTGGGAGCCGCCGTCTTTGTCAAAGAACAACAAGGGACGCGTCAACCACAGTTTCGTCCTGACGCTTGAATTATAACGAGCAGAAAAAATTAAGTCAATAAGCGCCGAAATATTTCTAGAAACGGTCTATGCGCTTTTTTGAGGGATAGAACGGAAGAACCTGCGTTCGTTAATTTCAAGCTGCTCGAAGAAGTCTTCTTCGGAGACCTTGCGAATCGCGCAGATCTCTTTTGCGGCGTCGAGCATGGAGGAGGAATCTTCCAGGATTAGCCCGTCGGCGCTGCGGAACTGCAAGTAGACTTCTGGAGAAGTCATGACAGAGTTGTTGTAGCCCGTCGGAGGGAGCAGTCTTGGACCGTCCGACTCGAGCAGGATTTTGTCTCTTGGCGCGGCGGCGATCGTCGCTCTTGATTTTACGGCTCTTGGCGCCGTTGAACGTTTCGAGAAGGAGAAGAACGCGCCGAGTTCAGACGCCGCTTCAATTTCATCTTGAGTTGCGATCCATCCGTGCATGAGCCATGCGGGAACCTTCGGAAACTCCTTCATCATCTTTAAGATGCGATCGTTTGCGCGCACCGAATGTACGACGACCGGTATGCCCAGCGAGTTGGCGATTTCGAGTTGACCGCGCAGCGCGTCTTCTTGCATTTTTTTTTCGACTTGACTGTATTCGTTGACGGCGGCGTCGAGCCCGACTTCTCCTAATAGCGGCTTCGACCCGTTTTTTGCAACATAATTAATAAGGAACGACTCCAAAATCGGAAGCCAATCGCCGCTAATTTTTCTGACATACCACGGATGAACTCCAAAACACGCATAAGCGGAATCGAATCGTTCCGCAAGTTCTGCGGTTCTGTTCCAGTCGGCGGGAGAAGTACTGGCGCTGACCATACGCGTAATTCCGAGATTTTTCGCGCGTTCGACGTATCGTTCGACTTCTTCCCAAGATTTGCCAAATTGCGGATCTTGCAGATGAATATGCACGTCGGAGAAAAAATGTTTTTTCGGCGAGATTTCCATGGCGCACAATCCTTATCGTTACAGGGCGAGATTGATCTCAAGGAAGTACGGTCGCCCGTTTCTGATTAAGTAGACGCGCGCTTTGCCCGAGTCTTTTTCGGCGAATTCGTCGACGCGCTGCGCTATGTAGTACAGGTTGTCCAACGAGGCGACGCTCAATTGACCCTCTTTGCTCGAGCCGACCCCGAACCCAAAGATTAAGTCGTCCTTCTGGAGGCTCACGTCCGCCGCGCCGAAAATTCCGTCCGGGGAAACGCGCGTGATTACAACGCCGCCGCTAGGCGCAAAGTTGAAGTCGCCGATAGCAACCGCCTGGAGCTGAGAATATTTTTCGTTATATTCCTGAGCGTCGACCGTTCTGACTTCGACGCCGAAGACGTCCCAGACCGTCTCCAGCGCGCCGGATTTCCTGCCTTTGACGGAACGATGGGCGGCGGGCACGGCGCTTGCCGCTGTGTCTTCGTCTAATTCGGCCGCTTCTTCCGCAACCGCGTCGGCCGTTTCGGCGTCGGCGTAACGTTTCGACGTTCTCGAGACGTTGGCGACCGCGACGTTGCGGTTCGAATCTTTGGCGAGTCCGCTGAAAGCAATGGTTGCTTCTTTCGCGGCGCCCTTGCGTGAAAATTCAAGTTCGGCGACGTCCGACAAGCCCATGTCGATGAGCGAACAGGTGAAATCGAGCGAGTTATGCATTTCGAAGCCGTTAGAGGAGAGCAGGACGTCTCCAGACTCGACGCCCGCCGCAGCGGCGGGGCTCTTGGCGTCGACTGAGTCGACAATGAGACAATCGTATCCGTTTCCTTCTTCGGGATAGTCAGGATCTTCATAATCGACGACGCGGAATTTTAGGCCGTGGTGCGTCATCTTGGCGACAGTTTGACGGAGCATTCTCTCGACGACTTCGGAAACGACGTCGATCGGAATGGCAAACGCGATATTTTCCGCGTCTTCGCGAACAGCCGCGTTAAGACCGATCATTTCGCCGTCGATGTTGATGAGCGGACCGCCGGAATTGCCCGGATTGACCGCGGCGTCGGTCTGGATGACGCTTTCGTAAAAGAGTTGGTCGTTCACTTCAAGCGGACGGCCGAGAGAACTGACAATTCCGCGGGTGATCGAGCAGTGGTACCCGTAAGGATTGCCGATGGCAAAGACGTCTTCCGCGAGCTCAACGCGGTTCGATCTGCCCATCCTGATCTTTTGCAGGGGGGCTTTCGGATTGATCTTCAAGATAGCCAAGTCGGTGGCGACGTCGTTTCTGATGAGCTCGACGTCGCGGTAGCGTTCGCCGTCGGCCGTGATGATTTCCAGCCTGAGCAAACCCTTAACAACGTGATAATTCGTTAATATATAGCCTCTTTCGTCGATAACGACGCCGGTGCCCATGCCGTTAAAAACGTCGTACTGCGTGTCGGAGCCTCGTCTGCTGACTTCATATTGCTTTTCGCCTTGGATGCTGACGACTGACTTGCACGTCTCTTTGACGACGCCCACGAAGGCCGATCTTGGGGTCCGCGTCCAACGTTCGCCGTTTGCCTTCGCGTCTTGCGCGCGCATGGCGGACGTTTGAGCGAGCGCCAAGACGGAAAGAATAGCCGTCAAGACGACTCGACGAACGCTTTTATTCCAATTTATCGATTTTGTCATAGGATTATTCGATTTACGTCTATGTTAAATCGTCGGCGCGTTACCGTCCTGCTTCGATTCTTGCGAATCCCCTCGGCACGCGCGAAAAATTGCTGTTTTGGCCGTAACGCGGAGCGTCGGCGGCTTGTGGAAATATTTTTTCGTTCGGTCGAACAAAAAAAAATCTCCCTGCCTTAGCCGAAAAGATCGACAGACGCGCCCCTCTTTGGGGCGTTGCGCAGTCGACAAGGCGAAAGCATTTGGTAAATCGGCAATGCCAAACTACAATCTTTAAGGAAAATGTATTTTATTGTAAGAGCGCCGGTCGTATGAATTATGCGGACAAGAAAGACTTTTTGAAAAAGACAGGCATTTGTATCTCTGCGTATTATTGAGAATTTTAGAGAAAAATCATGCTGACGACGCCAAGCTCGATTTAGAGATAGAGGGATGACTTTCCCCGAAAGAAATGATTTTATAAATAGTCGACGGAGCTCAGTGAGGAAAATAGCGTTTGATGTTCTGTCCGTTTCTCTGTCAATGGCGTTGAGCTTCGTGATCGATTCGGCAGTTAATTGCAGGTTGATTTCAGTCTTTTTAGAGCTAAAACTTGGATATTTTTAGAAATTTTTAAAAAAATCCGAAAAAATATCAAAAAAAATCGCTAGATTATTGCATTTAGGAGTAAAAACCGTTACGTTATTATGCGTAGATGGTCGATAATGCTCATGCGGGTATGTCGACATTTTATGGCGCCTTGTTTGTTGCATTATCAAAAGCGCCGCTACAGATCGAATTTGTTTATCCGTTTAGGTCAACTACCGTATTAGTTTAACAAACCGTTAAAAGGGAATCATATGGCAAAAACCAAAGCCACTGCAACGTCTGAACCTAAAAAGGTTTGCAAACGCGCTTCTAAGCAAGCTGCGCCGGTCGTCGAAGAAACCAAGCCCGCCAAGAAAGCGTGCAAGAAGACTGCGGCTAAGAAAGAAGCCGCGCCGGTCGTCGAAGAAGCAAAGCCTGCCAAGAAAGCGTGTAAGAAGACTGCCGTGAAGAAAGCGGCGGCGCCTGCCGCCGAGAAGAAAACGGCGAAAAAGGCTACAAAGAAAGAAGTAGCCCCGGTCGTCGAAGCGGCCAAGTCCGCCAAGAAAGCGTGCAAGAAAACTGCGACCAAAGCGGCCGCGCCCGCCGTCGAAGCGGCCAAGTCCGCCAAGAAAGCGTGCAAGAAGACTGCGACCAAAGCGGCCGCGCCCGCCGTCGAAGCGGCTAAGCCCGCTAAGAAAGCGTGCAAGAAGACTGCGGCGAAGAAAGAGGCCGCGCCCGCCGTCGAAGCGGCTAAGCCCGCTAAGAAAGCGTGCAAAAAGACTGCCGTGAAGAAAGCCGCCGCGCCCGCCGCCGAGAAGAAAACGGCGAAAAAGGCTGCGAAGAAAGCTGCTAAATAAGCGTTCGGGGCAAGTACTAGCCTTCTTATGCGTAACGACTGAGGCGCTCTAGCTTTTAGTTATTAGCTAGCGCGCCTTTTTTTATTCTTTGCGGGTTGATTTTGCCGTTCGCTTGTCCTGTTTTTTCGTCTTATCCGGCACAATCTGAAAATTTCACGTCGAGGGGAAAAAAGTTGTCAAAAAAACGCCGTCGAGACTTGAAAACATCGTTCGTCTAGTTTAATATAAGTAGTGTGGATTTACGTCGACTTGTTACGGCGTATTTGGCGTTGACGTCGGTTCATGGCAATCATCGCGTTTCGGCGCGAGCGCTAGGAGTTGGAAGAATGTTGAAAGAATATCTTTGTCGAGCTGCCTTTAGCTTGGCTTTAGTCTCAGCGGTCTGCGTGTCATGCTCCGCTTTTGCACAAGACGACGCGTCGACGGCGTCTGGTAAAACTCCGGTCTCCACGCGTTCGATTCGTCCTTTCATTCGTTCCGAAACGCCAGCGAACCAAGCGCCGGATCTCTACGATAAATCTTCCGGAGAATTCAACTATTTCCGAGAAGACCTTGGTCGTCAAGAGACGTCCACGCGTCAGAAGGCTCGTCTTGAGCAGCTTGCTTCCCGCGTCGTTTACGCAGACCCGATGGATAAGCCCGCCGCTGACGGTACTCCTTTTGTCGACATTTACAGCTTAGACGAAGTCTATGAAGACGGCAAATCCTTTGTCGGCTTTGACGATCCCGACGTCATCTACGCGCCCGACGAAGAGAATCCTCTCGTGGCGTTCGCCGATTTTTGCGACGGCGTCAATTTGGGAATCTCCCTTGTGGCCGCTCTTACTGGTATTTCCGACGTCGCTGATTCCAGCAATATGTACGGGTCGGGCGGCAGCCCTATGCCCATGGGCCCCGCTATGCCTATGCCTAATCCGACCTATATGGACCCGAGCGTCGCTCCCGGGGGCATGTCAGGCGATCCCAGCATGACGGGTTCGCAAGGCGCCAGCGCGCAAGAGCCTCCTAAAAAGGAGGTTAAACCGTCGGAAAGCGACGATACTGCGTTGATTTTCCCTGACGCCGACGACGACAATCCCTTTGAGGGCAGCGTCGACCCCGTTGAAGGCGCCTTAGATTTCTTCCAGGCAGACCGCGACTTCGTCGTCAAAGAAACGGCTCCGCAAAACGCCATGATGATGGGTTCGGGCGGCATATCCATGTCTCCGGGTTCAGGCGGTATCTCTATGTCTCCGGGTTCGGGCGACCCCTCCTCGGCTCCGGAAGACAAATAAGGAATAGCGATCGGAACGGAGTCGATCTAACGTTTAACCAGAAGTATTGCGACGTCCGCCCGATTCACAGTAATCGGGCGACGTTTTTAACCGGCGTTAAAACGGCGCGCGTAAGGGTTCGATTTTCCTCTTTCGACGCCTGTTTTCAACGTCGTTTTTTATTGGACGGACCTTTCATAAAAGTGAAGCGCCCGAAATCCCCAACGTTCTTAGCGCGCGAGCGCAAGAGCGTCGTCGGCAGTTGACTTTGACATACTCGGATAAATTATGAACGTCGTATTTTTGCGAGCTTTCTTTTTCGCGCCTAGCGTCTTGCTTGCCTCGATTTTGTTCTCTGCTTTTTTGGGCTGTAATCAAAAGGCGGAACCGTTGACCGATTCTGGTAAATTGCAGATATTGGTCGCCGTCGATCCGATCGTCTATATGGTCGAACGGGTTGGATGGGAGCATATCGACGTCGTCGCGCTGACGCCTCAGGGGCAAAATCCAGAGACATACGCGCCGACCCCGGGAAGTTTGCAACAAGTCGTGGCGTCGCGCGGCTTCTTACGCGTCGGTCTGCCGATTGAAGAGCGGTTTGCGAAGAATATCGAATCGATCGCGCCGAATGCGAAGACTTACGATCTTTGCGCTAACTTGACGCTCCTTCCAAACCCTCATCGACATGACGACGGGGAGCATGAAGGTCACGAGGTCCACGAAGACGAGGAAGACGTCGAGTCGCTCGATCCGCACGTTTGGACGAGCCCCGCGAACGCGCGCGTTATCGTCGCGAACATAGCGGACGCGCTTGAGGAGCTCGACCCCGTTAATGCGGAATCGTACGCCGCCAACGCCGAAGCGTTTGACGCGGAACTCGCGTCGCTGCAAGCGGAAGTCGGCGCGCGCCTGGCGCCCTACGAGGGCAAGAGGTTTGTCGTCTTCCATCCTGCGTATGGATACTTCGCGCGGGAATTTAAGTTGGAACAGGCGGCGATTGAATTTGAGGGCAAAGCGCCGCGACCCAAGGAACTTCAAAAGCTCATCGAGCAAGCGAAGGCAGACGGAACGCGTAAACTGATTGTTCAGCCGGAATTCAACCGTTCGTCGGCGCAGGCGATAGCGGACGCAATTGACGGGGAACTTGTCGATCATTCCCCGCTTGAAAAAGATTATTTTGTAAATATTCGCGCGTTGACCGACGCGGTCGTCGATTCGATCGGTTCTCAAGAGTAGCGCTGAGATATTGGAGAGCAGAGAATGTCTAATAATGATTTGCCGCTGGTCGACGCCAGCGTCGAGTTTTATGAATCGATACGGCGCCGCCTCATTAAGTTGAGTTCAGGGGCCGATTCGAGCGAATCCGCGCTTGCGGACGCGGCAATCAACGCGCTCGCTCCGTTGCGCTGCGAACGCGACTTGCGAGCTGCGTCTGGAGTCTTTGCTGACGATTGGAACGCTCGCGTTGCCGAAACGTTCGAACTTGCCGCCAGGCTCGCTGCGAAAGTCGAGGCTGAAGACGAACGCGATTATCTCCGTCGACTTTTAATCGAAGCGACGTCAGACCTTATCCCCGCGACAAGCGAGTTATGGGACAAGGCGCTTGCGCTCCTCGCCGAAATTTCCGACGCCGACGAGCGTCAACTGGCGACGTACGCGCTCGCGGTCGGCATGGCGAAACGTCTTCCGGAACTTGCGCATAGCGACGCGGAACCGCGGCGGCAGACGCTCGAACTTGTAGACGCGCTCGAAGATAACGACGAATTTGAACGCGCGTTGGGCTATGCGCTCGCGGGGACGCGCGCGTCGATCGAGCGCCTTGCTGGCGACGAATTAGAGTCGGCTCGTCAGACTTGGCGCGACGAGGACCTCGACCGTTTTTGTGTCGACGCGACGATCGAAGGCGTCGTTCGCTACTTCAACGAGATCGCGCCTGAATTTGCCGTTCGGCTCGAGGTTTCGCGTGTCGAACCGGCGCTTTTGGAAGCGTGGAACGGTCTGAAAGAAACGCTCGGCTCTATCGAAAAGGGCGTTGAAACAGGCGTCCTTGCCGAACGAACCGAAGACGGAATTGAAGAGAGCGAATTGGACGACGACGAGGTCGAAGAACTGGAATTCTTGCTGAGCGCTCTTGAAATCACGAACCCGCTCGCGGCGAATTTTGGCGAGGAAACGCGCGCGTTCGTCGAGCGTCGTCAAGCGTTCGGCACGATTGAAAAGCAGCTCGAACGCGTCAACGACGCGCTCGAAACGCTCGAGTCTGATTCTGGCGACGCCGCGTTTGAGCTCGCGCGTGCGCTCTATTGCCGCGACCGCGCCTATTACGAATTGGAACGTGGCGCGTGGCTCGAACTTGCCGAGAAGTTCGCGCGCGCGGACGGTTTGTCTTATTCACAAAAAGCTGAACGACTGACCCGACTGGCGTATATGCAGTTCAAATATGGGGAGAAGGAGCTCGGGCGCGCGGCAGTTCGCGACGTCCTTGAAATTGTCCCGAAGCTCGAAGGGACGGGGCATACGACGTCGTGTCTCAAGGGGCTCGTCCAAATCCATTTGGAGCTTGACCAAATGAAGCCTGCGGCGCGCTTAGCCGCGCTTTTAGACGAAAAGATTTCGGCGCTGACGGAAACGCTCATGAGCGACCATCATCGCAGCGAGGCCTTTGCGCTTTATATCCAGGCCTTTGACGCCGAGCGGCTCGAAGAAGCGCTGAGTTCCTTTGCGTCGCATACGTTCCAAACGTCTTGGCGCGCAAAACGCCTTGTCGCGAAAGCGTTTGTCAATTTCAACGAGCGCGGCGACGAACAAGCGCTCCGACAAGAGCTCGAAGAAGTCGCCGATTACCTCGAAGAGACGCAGGAGGACGATCCTTTCCTTGCCGCGGCGGCGCTGCGCGACCTGGCGGAATATACCGCAGAATTGGCGAAGCAGCGTGTTTTCCAACAGATCTAATTTTTGTCGAAAGGCATTTCATGACCGATCCCTGCTTTATTGAACTTGACGGCGCCATGCTCGACGTCGATCGCGAGCGGCGCTGCGGATTCTCCGAAGTGATCTATGGCGAGAGCAAGACGGCGGACGCGATTCGACGTATCGCGCTGGTGCAACTCGAGCGCGGTATCGACGTCTTTGCGACTCGAGTCGACGCGCAGAAGGCCGCCGAAATTTTGCCCGACCTGCAAAAAGTCGACTCGAACGCCTATTACAACGAGGTCGCTCGAACCCTTCGCGTACCGAAAAAGCGTGAGGAAACGACGGCGTATCGCGGCAAGGTCGCGGTCCTGACGGCGGGAACGAGCGATATGCCCGTTGCGGAAGAAGCGCGCGAAACGGTCCTTTGGACAGGCGTCGACGTCGTTATGGTCCAAGACGTCGGGGTCGCGGGTCCCAAGCGGCTCCTCGCAAAACTTCCGCTTTTTGTCGACGCAGACGCGATCGTCGTCGTCGCCGGCATGGAAGGCGCGCTTCCAAGCGTTGTCGGCGGGTACGTCTCCGCGCCGATCATTGCGGTTCCGACAAGCGTCGGTTACGGGGCGGCTTTTGGAGGCGTCGCGGCGCTCCTCGGCATGATGAACAGCTGCGCGTCGAACGTAACGGTTGTGAATATCGACGCCGGATTCAAAGGCGGGTACGTCGCCGGATTGATCGCAAAGCGCGTTGCCGACGCAATCAGCAAAGCGAAGTGCGAATGATTCGCTTTGTATTGATCTCTGTTTCTATAATGTCAATAGTTGATTGAAAGAGAGCGGCGTTTCAACTCCATTGTTTAACTTCTATCCTGTCGAATTGACGCCGTCAGAAACGCAGACCTGAGCCTGTTGTCGAATGGACGATCTAAGAAAACGCACAGAGCCGAGCGAAACGGAACAATTTCGCCGAACGGAGTTGATGCTTGGGAAACCTGGCCTTGACGCGCTGCGCAGCTCGCGCGTGATGGTCGTTGGCTTAGGCGCGGTGGGGAGCTATGCGGTCGAGGCGCTCGCTCGCGCCGGCGTCGGGCGGTTCCGGCTCGTCGATTTTGATCGTATTCAGGAGAGCAATATCAATCGCCAGCTGTTCGCGACCCATCTTTCTGTTGGAAAGTTGAAGACGGACGCTGCACGCGAACGTATTGCGTCGATTAATCCGACTGCGGTCGTCGAGACAAAAGCAATTTTAATCAACGACAAGACGCTCGGCGAACTCTTTGGAGGAGACTGGGCGAGCCCCGTCGATTATGTCGTCGACGCGATCGATTCGCTTGGTCCGAAAGTAACGCTTGTCGCCGAACTCGTGAAACGCCGCGCGCGATTTATGTCGAGCATGGGCGCGGCGCTCCGATTCGACGCGTCCCTTGTCGAGGTCGGCAAGCTGACGGACGTCGTCAACTGCACGTTGGCAAGGCAGCTTCGCAAGCGTCTTCGGCGCGTTGGAATCGATACGGACGCCGTGAAGTGCGTCTATTCGCCCGAGCCGGTCAGGGACGCGCAGCACGCCGGTAAAGACGTTTTCGAACGCGTCGAGCCCGCCGCCGCGCTCACGCCGGAGAACGCCGACAATCCGCCGGGCCGTCCTCGAAATACGCTTGGCAGTTTGCCGACGGTCGTCGGGCTTTTTGGGCTGCGCATCGCCCATGAAGCGTTGCTCGACCTTTCTGGCGCTCGCGAGCGCTGAACGTCGAGCAGCGCTTAGTTAGTTCGGCGTTGTCGAGAATTGCGCAGCGCGTTCCAGAAATCGTCGAGCTTTTCGTCGACGGCGTCGAACCCCCAGAAGATCGGCTCGTTTCGAATGACGTCTTGCGTCGCCGCGCTCTCTTGCGCCGCAGCGGACGTTTCGTATTCTTCCTGCGCGCCAGACCCGCCCTGGACGGGCATATTCTCTTGCCCGTTTACAGCGCTGAGGATAATCACATATTCTTCTCCGCCGTAACCCAAAGAATCGAGGACGTTAAGCGTGATGGCGCGCAGCCCGTTTACCGGCGCCGCGCAGTAGAAATGCGCGGCGTTCAACTTGTATCCAAGTTCCGTAAAGAGCTCGGGCTCAGCGCCTTCGCCCCAGTCGATCGACCATTGCGCGACAGCGCGCCCGGTTGGGACGGTAATTGAGAGCGCAACGGCGGCGCCCTCTAAGAACGTCTGCGCTTCGACGATAAACGTAGGCTCAACGCGCTCTTGGAACAAATAGATTTCTTCAATAGTCATGTCGACGCCGCGCTTAACCATAACGCGCGCCAGGGCTCTCTCTTCAATGGAATAGCCCGACGCAGAGGGGTTAAACCAGAGTTCCCGACGTCCTTGGATGAAGTTATTGAAGTTGATTTCGCGGGCGTTTGTAAGATCCCACCAGTATTCGCATTCTTCCGACTCGCCCAGCGCAGATTTCGCGCGCAAGAGAGCGGCGTTTCCCTCCTGAACGCACTGCGCTTCAAATTCCTCGGTCGTAACGCGCGCGGCTCTTGACGCCGCGGTTTGGGCGATGAGGGAATCTTTTGCACAGACGCGGTAGAGCGCCGTTTTCTCGAAGGGTTTATAGGTTAGGGCCTCCGCTGTCCAGGAAGAGTCGGTAACTGACAAGTTGACCGACGTCCACGCTAATTTGTTGGAATCTCTGCTGACAAGCGCGTATATCCGGCAGCTCGACGCGCTTGGCGTCCAAGAAATGACGTCCCCTTCTTTCGCGGCGGTTACGCATATTTCCGAATATGCCGTAACGTTGTTTCTATAAACGCGATAGAGGTAGTTTGTATTTGGCTTGACCGAACGGTCGACGTAATTTGCCTCGACAAGATTGTCGGCGACAACCGTCCACGTTCTGTTTTCATGCGCTATGTTGCGGTCGTCGACGCACCGTTCGACGGTATAATACGCGCCGCTTCTCTCGGCTGACAGATCTCCGTTTCCTCTTTGCCAAGTTAGCAGGACGTCCGCGCCGTCCGTTTTCGCAGTGACTTTAGTAGGGACGGGGGAATTGAGCGCGTCTGCGAAGGCGTAGTCGACTCGATAGCCTAAGTCTTCCATAATTCCAAGGGTAACGGGGGTAATCGTCGCCTCGTAACTTGCCGAAATGGCGTAATTCATGCAGTCGCGCTGATTCAAATAGAAATAGTACGTCGCATAGAGCGAGCTGATATGGCAGCCGAAGGAGCCTGACGACGCAAAGGTTTCCATCAGAAAAGCGCCGTCGGCTACCATCGACGTAATTTCTGCCGGATAAGTCTTCTGGAACTGCTCAACCCCCTTTTGACCGACATAATACCAGTAGTGGGTTTCCGCCGCCAGCGTGTCTGCCAGATAAAGGGGCGTCTGCATACGTGTTTCGATGACGTTCAGCTTATGCATATAGGACAAGTTGTAGCCTAAGGAGTGCGCTATTTCGTGGAGCGCCGTGTTGTAGAAGACTCTTTGGACAGTCTCGCTGGGATTGGCGACGAAGTATTTTGCATTGAAAATCAGCGAGCCGGTCGCCGGGAGACCTGCTCCGTCGGCGCGATAGTATCCGTTGTTAAGAGACGTTCCAAGGCTTAGCGTCGAGGCGTAAGAGTCGGTGAAGCCGAAGTAGAGACACATATCGTCGATGGTAATCGTTTGGCCGTCGACGGCGTGCGGATAGTTTACGTCAGGAGCGCCTTCGGCAAGAACTTCTTCCCAATGCGCAATAGCTCGTTCCCAGAGATCAATGTAGACCTGATCGGTAAGAGGGCAATAATAGTAATCTCCGTAATATTCTAAGCCCGAATTGCCAAGAATGCGGACGCGGCCCGTAGTGCGGAGGGTGTAATCGATATTGTAATCGTCAAAAAAAAGTTCGCTTTCGGCGTCGGCGTAAGGAGCTTGCACGACGTCGTCCAGAACGTTCAATGCCGAGTCGGCGCTGAGTAGCGCGCGTTCTTCCAGAAATTCGACGCGCAAGCGCCTCGCCGCTTCGCCATGGCGCGACGTTTTGGTCTTGCGTTGACGCTTCAAGCGTTTTAACATTTTCTGGAACATTCCGCCCGATCTTTCTTTTTCACAATGCCCCCATTTTTGATTTAGACGCATAATACTTGCAATAATGCGCATGATTTTAAAATAATCAGCGCGTGTTGTCTAGCCCGAATATAAAGACCGTATCGATTTTACGAGCCGCGGAGCCGATCTTTCAGTGGATTTTTTGAAATCTGCTTGACTTCTTGAACCCTAATCTTTATCCTAATCTAGATATTAACCAAGTCCATCTTTTCGGAGTATTTCCTAATGACACGCGACGAAGCCCAACTTGAAATTGCACGACTCAGCGACGAAATTCGACGCAACGACCAACTCTATTACGTCGAAGCCGCCCCAACGCTTTTGGATCACGAGTACGATTATCTTGTCAAGCGTCTCAAGGAGCTTGAGGAGGAGTTTCCGGATCTTATTTTGCCGACGAGTCCAACGCAGCGCATTGGGGAAAAGCTCGAAGGAAAAGCGGAGGTCGTTCAGCATACGACGACGATGCTCTCGATCGAAAACGTCTACGACGACGGGTCGCTGCGCGAATTTGTTGCGTCGGCGCAGAAGAACTTCAACGAGCCGCTCGCGTGGGTCTGCGAATTGAAAATCGACGGGGTCGCCGCGTCGCTCTTTTATGAACGCGGCGTCTTGACGCGCGCGCTCACTCGCGGCGACGGACAATTTGGCGAAGACGTCACCGCCAACGTTCGCACGATTCGCGACGTGCCGCTGCGCTTGCAGGACGGGGCGCCAGACTCGCTGGAAGTTCGCGGCGAGATCTACATGACAAACGAGAATCTCGCGCGGCTCAACGATCTCGAGTACGAACGCGCGCTCGCGGCCGGGCGCGAATTCAAGCCTTATGCGAACTCGCGCAATTTGACGTCCGGCACGATTAAGCAGCGCGACCCCGCCGTCTGCGCCGAACGCCGCCTGCAGTTCTTCGCGCACTCGACCGGCGCGGACCCCGGCGTCGTGGCGCCGACCCATTTTGAATTTATGCAGAAGCTGCGCCAATTTGGTTTTTCGACCGCGCCGTTCCTGAAACGCTTCGAGGATTTTGAGAAAGCGTTGGAATATGTTCATGAAACGCAGGAACGTCTGCACGAACTTGATTTTGAAGTCGACGGATTTGTGCTGAAAGTCGACGACTTCAACGCTCGAGAGGAAATTGGCTCGACGTCGAAATATCCCAAGTGGGCCGTCGCGTGCAAATTCGAAAAATACGAGGCGCAGACGACGGTTCGCGATATCGTCGTTCAGATCGGCAAGTCGGGAGTCGTAACGCCGGTTGCGGAACTTGAGCCGGTCGAGATTGCCGGAACGACCGTCTCGCGCGCAACCCTTCACAACGCCGAGGAGATCGAGCGCAAAGACGTCCGCGTTGGAGACGCGGTCATCGTCGAAAAGGCGGGCAAAATCATACCGCATATTGTGCGCGTCGAGACCTATTTACGTTCGCATGAGAATCCGCCAAAACCCTTTGAGTTTCCGGAGGAATGTCCGAGTTGCGGATACGAGCTTAAAAAAGACGCCGACTCCGTCTTCATCCGCTGCGGCAATCCCGAATGCGCGGCGCAGTTCCGCGAAAGACTCGCGTTTTTCGCCTCCAAAGACGCCATGGATATCGACGGGGTCGGGCCGGCGCTCGTCGAACGGCTCACGAGCGCATTGCCCGGCAATTTGTTGGGGGACGAATCGCGGCTCGTCAGGTCTTTTGCCGATCTCTATCGACTGACGCCTGAAGACCTTATGCAGCTTGAAGGAATCAAGCAGAAATCGGCGGCGAATATTGTCGAGGCGATTCAAGGGAGCAAGAGCCGCGGTCCCGCGCGGCTTCTCGCGGGCATTTCGATCGCGGGTATCGGCGTCAGCGCCGCTAAGAAGATTATCAAAAAATTCCGGTCGTTTGACGCGCTGGAGCAGACGACTTCCCCCGACGATTTCCTTACCGTCGAAGACGTCGGAACGGTTCTAGCCCAGAATCTTTTCGACTTTTTCCATTCCGAGGAGGGGCTTCGTATCGTCGCAGACTTGCGTTCGGTCGGGCTTGATATGGCGCTTGAACCCCTTTCGGAAGAAGAGACCAGCGCCGCTAAGCCGCTCGAAGGCAAGACGATTTGCGCTACCGGAACGCTCGACAATTACGATCGATCTGAAATCAAGGAGACGATCGAGCGTTTTGGAGGGAAAGCAAGTTCGTCCGTTTCTAAGAAAACGACGTTTTTGCTTGTCGGCTCGAACCCCGGCGCGGCGAAAGTCGACAAAGCGGCGGAGCTCGGCGTTCCGACCATTACGGAAGAGGAATTCCAGGCGATGATTGAAGCCGAATAGGCGTTTGAGCTCGAAAGACGTCGAGGCTCTAAGAGCGCCGAGAATCTCAGCGTCTACGCCGCTTTTTCTTTGAAGGTGACCTTCATTCGCCGCGTTCCGTTCCTTTCCGAATCTTGGACGCGCTCGCGCGCGGGCGCGTTCCGTTCTCCTTTGCCGCCGTCCGCCGTTTCGGTTCCGACTTCTGGCGCTGTTTTGCCTGAACCGTCGTCGGGAGCAAGCTCTGTTGTTTCTGCGGATTCCGAGGAGACGAAGCTCGGTTTTGCTAAGAGAACGGCGCCAAGCGCTGCGAACAGCGTCAGCATAATGGCAAAGGAAAGAACAAGCGCCGTCCAGAACAACTTCATGCTGGAGACGTCCCTTTTTTCAGAGGAGTCGGCAAGCGCTTTGGAAACTATTGGCTCGGTTGAGTCGGAGACGGACGATTCGTCTAAAAAATTGCTCGTTTCCGAGGAGAAGATGCGTTCAATTTCTATTTCTTGAACCGTGTTTTTCAGGTAGAAGATTAACTCCTTGTTGACAAGTCTTTCGTCGACGTCTCGCGCGCGCCCTTGAACGCCGTCGAGCCAAACGCGCTCTTCAGCGTCCAACTCGCCGGACGCCGTCTTGTCGAAGAACTGCGCGACGCCGATTTCTGTTCGAATTCCGTCGATTTCAATTTCAAAAGTCTGCATTGTTCTCACTTTTGGGAATCGCGAGGACGAGAAACGTTACGTTTCTCATTTGTCAACGCTCTTATTCTAAATTTGTTTTATTGGGGCGTCAAGAGAGCGGAAAATCTGCGGTTGTTTATACTGTTCCGGGGGCTGTAAATCGGATTTCGAGCGCTTGCGTCTCACGTGAAAATCGTGTATACTATCGGGGGTAATTTTCGACGTGTCAGCGCCCGGGCTTTCGCGCCGACGTCCGGCGAGAAACGTTTTTTCGCCGGGTATGACCGACCGCCGCTTAGAACAGAGAGTATCTTCATGCCAGCGCCTGAACAACGTCTTTCTTTTGAAAAGCCAATTTTTGAAATGGAAGCGCGTCTTGAATCTTTGCGCCAAAATGCGAACTCGCCGGAGATTCGAGACGAGATCCAACGGCTGCGTCTCGGGCTTGCCGAGTTGACGCGCAAGATTTATGCGGACCTTTCGGCATGGGAAACAGTTGAAGTCTCGCGACATCCGGAACGTCCTCAAACGGTCGATTATATCGACCTTGTCTTCGACGAATTTGTCGAGCTTCACGGGGACAAGACATTCGGAGACGACCGCGCTATTCGGACAGGCTGGGCCAAACTCGACGAGTTCAAAGCGATGGTCGTCGGGCACCAGAAGGGCCGCGATTCCAAGGAGCGCGTCCTATGCAATTTCGGCTGCGCGCATCCAGAGGGATATCGCAAAGCGATCGCAAAGATGAAGATGGCGGCAAAATTCGGCATACCGATCGTCTGCTTTGTCGACACGCCGGGCGCGTACCCCGGCATAGCTTCTGAGGAGCGCGGCGTCGCTCAGGCGATCGCGGACGCCATGTTTGTCGCGTCGACCCTTCCGACGCCGATCGTCTGCGTCGTCATTGGCGAAGGGGGCAGCGGGGGCGCGATCGGAATTTGCGTCGGGGATCGCGTTGCGATGCTCGAGTTTTCGTATTACAGCGTCATTAGCCCCGAGGGCTGCGCTGGGATCCTTTGGAAGAGCGGCGAGTATAAAGACAAAGCGGCGGAAGCGCTCCGATTTACGTCCAAAGACCTGCTCAAATTCGAGGTTGTCGACGACGTCATCGAGGAGCCGGTCGGCGGCGCGCATCGCGACCATCGCCTCATGGCGCTGCGCGTCAAGCAGTATCTTCGCGCTCAGCTTCGCGAATTGACGAAGATTCCTGTCGACGAACTGGTCGAAAAACGTTACCAACGTTTCCGTAAATTTGGCGTTTTCGAAACCGAGGCTCTTGAGACGGCGTCTGAAGTATCAGAAGAAAAGCCAGACGGCGCTCAGGTAATTTAATCGTTTTCGTACTCTTGCGAGTGGAGCGTGAACTATTATGCTTGCGAAATTAAAGACGTTTTCGCTTCAAGGCGCGTCCGCTTTTGCCATCGACGTCGAGGTTTCGTTCATCTATCGCGAAGGAGCCGTGCCTAACACGACGATCGTTGGTCTTGCCGAGACGGTCGTGCGCGAGAGTCTTCCTCGCGTGAAGACGGCGATCATCAGCTCAGGCTATGCGCCTCCCGTCGGGGACCTGGTCGTGAATCTTGCGCCTGCGGACCTTCCGAAACAGGCGGCCTCCTTCGATCTGCCGATCTCTCTTGCTCAGATCGTCGCGTCCGGGCAGGCGAATTTGAATTTCGACGATTACGCTGTGGTTGGAGAGCTTGCGCTCGACGGCTCTGTCCGCCCTTGCCGCGGCGTCTTGGCGTTTGCTCGAAAAGCGCGCGATATGGGCTTAAAGGGGATCGTTGTGCCCGCCGAAAACGCCAGAGAGGCCGCGCTTGTCGACGAAATCGAAGCGATTCCCGTCTCCACGCTGACGCAAGCGGTCCATTTTCTTTCCGGCGAACTGATGATCGAGCCCGCGCCGGGGCTCATGATGGACGAGTACCGTCGGCTTTCTCAATACGATATCGATTTTTCAGAAGTTCACGGTCAAGAGACGGCCAAGCGCGCGATGACGATCGCCGCCGCCGGCGCGCACAACCTCTTGATGTTCGGGCCACCGGGCACAGGTAAGACGATGTTGGCGAAACGTCTTGCGACGATTTTGCCCCCTCCCACCCTTGACGAAGCGCTCGAGACGACGGAAATTTACAGCGCGGTCGGAAAAGTAACCTCCGACACGCCCCTAATCGCAACGCGGCCTTTTCGCGAGCCGCACCATTCGATTAGCGAGCCCGGCTTGATTGGCGGCGGGGCGTACCCGACGCCGGGCGAAATCAGCTTGGCAAACAACGGCGTCCTCTTTCTGGACGAATTGCCGGAATTCAACCGCAAGACGCTCGAATCGCTGCGCCAGCCGCTCGAAGACGGCAAGGCGACCATCAGGCGCGCGAACAGAACGGAGACGTTTCCCGCAAGATTTATCCTGATCGCTGCGATGAATCCGTGCCCGTGCGGGTTCCGGAACGATCCGCGCCGAGAGTGCCGATGCACGACCCTTCAGATCGAACGCTATATGGCGAAAATTAGCGGTCCGCTCCTAGACCGGATCGATATCCATATCGAGACGCCTCCTGTCGCGTATAAAGATCTGGCGTCGACCGAAGGGCAGACGTCGAGCGCCGAGATTCACGTGAAGGTCATGAAGGCGCGTCAAGTTCAGTTGGAACGTTATGAAAACGCTAAAATAACGGTCAATTCTCAAATGCGCCGCAGACATATCAACGAATGGGGACGCTTAGACGAGGCCTGCGGAAAAATGCTTGAAAAAGCAATGAATGATTTTGGATTTTCCGCGCGCGCTCACGACAAAATATTGCGCGTCGCGCGCACCATTGCCGACCTGGAAGGGGAAGAGAAAATCGTCGAGCAATGTTTGTGGGAAGCGATCGGGTATCGGACGCTTGACCGTAAATTGTGGAAATGAGATAATATAGAGTAATGATAGAGTTGTTTGAGGGATTCGACGAGCTAAGCGACAGCGAGCTTGAAGAATGCGTCAGCCGCTTGCAGCGCGAAGTCGACGAGGGGAAGGTCGACGCGTGTTGGCAGTTGGCGTCGTTCTACGAGAATGGACGCGTCGTTCAGCGCGACGCGCGGCGCGCTTTTCAGCTGCGCGAACAGGGCGCCCTTGCCGACGAGCCGAACGCGGTATTTTGGCTCGGCTACTCTTACGAACACGCCGTTGGCGCGCATTACGATCTTCAGAAAGCGATCGAACTTTATGATCGCGCGCTTCAAGGCGACTCGGATTTTCAGTCTCGCGTCTTCGCGTGTTGTCAATTTTCGATCTATAAGATTTTCAAGCGCGTAACGTCGTTCAAACTTTTGGAAAAAGAGCTCGACGGCGAGACCTATTACGAGACGCACATTGAGACCGACGCCGAAGGCTCCGAAGACGAACGCCTGACGGCAATCTACGCGCAATGCAAGCCTTCGGTGAATCCGTTCTATTGCGCCGAATTGGCAGAGATAATGCGCAAATTGGGTGAACCTAAGGAATCGTGCGAAGTTGCGGCGTCGCAGCTCGACGCGAAAGCGGCGGAACTCTTTGAAGACGCCGCAGAACGCGGCAACGCCGTCGCAGCCGGCAAACTGGCCGAGTATTACGGACACGGCAAAGGGGTCGAGGAAGACGGGGCTTACGCAATGCAGCTCACTCGCCGCGCCGCCGACGCGGGATACGCGCCCGCGATCGTCATGATGGGGTTCGTCTGCGAGTTTGAGGGGCTGTTTGACGAAGCGCTGGAACACTATTTGCGCGCGGCGGAACTCGATTGTCCAGACGGGTTATGCAAAGCAGGTCTAAGAAAAGAAGCGCTTGGCGAGACCGAGGAGGCGCTGCGCCTCTTTCGTCGCGGCGCGCAGCTCAATCACGGACCTTCGCTTTTCTTCTTAGGCAGAAGCTATTGGGCAGACGAGAAGATTGAGAGTAAGGAAAACGCCGTCGAATGTTGGCGTCGTTCTGCGGAACTTGGATTTCCGTTGGCGATGGAGCGGTACGCCGCCTACCTAAGTTCCGACCTAGACGAGGCGAGTCCTCGTGAAGCGTGGGCGGAAGTCGCCGAATATTATAGGCGCGCGATGGAAGAAGGCGTCGATACGGCGAAAGTTAACTACGCGTGTATGCTCCACGACGGCCTTGGCGTCGAGAAGGATCTCTGGGAGTCGGCGCGGCTTCTGAACGAAATCTCGCAAGAAGGCGACACGGAGGCTAAAGAATTACTTGCCGCGCGAAAGTTCGAAGGAGACGGCTGCGACCGGGACCCCGACGGAGCGTTCGAACTGCTCCAAGAAGCGGCGCAAGAGAGTACGACCGCCCAAATTGCGCTTGGATTTCGGTATTTTTTCGGCGACGGCGTTCTGCAGGATTATTTCCGCGCCGCGCGTCTATTTGGCGAAGCCGCTAAGTCGGGCGCCTCTATTGCGCTGATTAATTTTGCGCGCTGTTGTTTTGAAGGTCTTGGAGTCTTTCGCAACGATCTTGCGGGCGAGTATTTTCTTCGCCTTGCCGCAGAACAAGGGGATCCAATAGCCGCGTATCGTCTTGGACTGCGCTTTGCGTCGGGCGAATACGGTCCCGAAGACTGGCGTCTGGCCATGCAATGGTTCCACGTGGCGTCGGCGAGTCAAGACGCGCTGGCGACCGAACGACTTGCGTTCGGCTACTGGAATGGGCTTGGCGTCGAGCGCGATCGCGTCTTAGGCGCTTATCTGTGGGAACTTGCAGACGACTATGGCGACGAAGAAGCGCTCGAGGAGCTCGAACGCGCTGAGAGCGCGCTCTATGTCGAACAGCTCTTCAGTGAGTCGGAGGATCCTCACGAAGCGCAGCGGGACGCCGCAGTTGCCGAAGCGATGGGGATATGGATGGAGTCGAGGACGAGCGCTTCCGGCGATTTCCCCAGCAGGGCGGAGTTTGTGAACGAGTATAAGTTGAGAGTCGACGCGTTTGGCAAATCGAACGCCCGACCTGTCGCGACCGTGTCTAAGAGCGGCGGAGCCGTTCAAGCGCTCCTAAAGATGTACCGCGCCTGCGCCGCTGCCGACGCGACGCGCTCTGTTGCAGCGGAAGGAATGGCGTTTGAACCATGACGACGTCGCGGCCCGGTTTCTTTGATCCGTCCTTTCCAGCGTGGGAGTCTTACGATCCTAGTCGTGAGATAACGGTGGCGAAAGTCGCTTTTGTCGACGGCCCCGACGGCTTGTTCGATTACAAGGTTCCCGAAAGACTGCTCGAGCGATTGCGGCCAGGTATGCGCGTTTTGGCGCCCCTCGGCATAAAAAACAGGTCGGTAACCGCCTATTGCGTCGAGCTTACGCAGCAAGAGAGCGAAGTTGTTGCCGAGCTGGAAAAGCCGACGAGTTTGAGCGCGGAAGAAGAACCGAAAGAGTCTGGCGAGGGGCTGTTGTTTCCGGAATTGGCGTCCCCGGCCCCGGAGCAAAAGAAGAAAACGAAAAAGAAGACTAAAACCTTTCGGCTAAAGGAGTTGCTCGACGTCGTCGACAAGAAGCCGATTCTTTCGGCGAAAGGCTTGGAACTCGGCGTCTGGCTTTCCAAACGTTACCTTGCTCCTCTTGGTCAGACGCTCGACGGAATTGTGCCTGCCGGGGTAAGAGACTCTATCGGCACGCGCATGACGACGGTCTACGAACTTGCCCCGGATATCGATAAAAAATTGAATCGCGTCGACGAGGTCAAAAATAAGCGCGCTTACGACCTCCTGACGCACAAGCAGCGCTACGTTATCGACGAGATGCGCAAGCTGACGGAACCGCCGACCCTTTCGGAACTTGGTCGAGTTGCGAAATGTTCGAGCGCGCCAATCACAGCGCTCAAGAATCTCGGCTTCCTTCGCGTGAAGCGCGTTCGCCGCGTGAGCGATTTCTACACGGAGCTTTTGGAGACGGAAAAGACCGCCGCCCCGACTGAGCCGCATATTCTGAACGAAGAACAACAAAAGGCGCTCGACGCGATCCTCGGCGCGCTTCGGAACGAAGAATCGTCCGCCTTTCTGCTCCACGGCGCGACGGGAAGCGGCAAGACGGAAGTCTATATTCGCGCTATTGAAGAAGTCGTCTCCTATGGCAAACAGGCGATCGTCTTAGTGCCTGAGATCAGCCTGACGCCGCAGACCGTCCAACGGTTCCGCGCTCGGCTCGGTTCGGTCGCCGTGCTGCACAGCCGCCTGACCGACTTGGAACGCAAAGCCGAATGGGAAAAAATAGCGACGGGGAAGGCGAAAGTCGTCGTCGGAGCGCGCAGCGCGATCTTCGCGCCCGTGCCGCGCTTAGGGATCGTGGTCATTGACGAGGAACACGAAACGTCCTTCAAACAAGACGTTACGCCTCGTTATCACGCGCGCGTCGTCGCGCGTTGGCGCACGCAGCGCGAAAACGCGCCGCTCGTCTTGGGCTCCGCGACCCCTTCGCTGGAAAGTTGGCGCAACGTTCAACTTAAGAACTATAAACTCCTAACGTTAGCGCATCGCGTTCGCAATCTTCCTCAACCTCCGGTCTATGTCGTCGATATGCGCGCGCGCGCGGCGTCCGGTTTTTCGACGGGCGCGTTGTGCCGTCGGCTTTGCCGCGATATCGAGACGGCGCTCGATGCGGATCCGACGAATCAGATCGTTCTTTTGCTCAATCGCCGCGGATTTTCGACGCACATTCAGTGCCCTTCGTGCGGCGAGACGATTCAATGCCCGAACTGCGACGTCGCGCTTACGCATCATATAACGCAGCAAATAGCGATTTGTCACTATTGCGACTTTCAGGTTCCGGCTCCTAAGTCGTGTCCTTATTGCGGTTTTGTTGGAATCAAGTACGGAGGATTCGGCACGCAGAAGCTCGAACAGGAGTTATGCGCTCAATTTCCAAACGCGCCGATTTTGCGGATGGACTCCGACACGACGCAGGCTAAAGACGCGCATGAGAAGTGTTTGTCGGCTTTTCGTCGGGGCGAATACCGCATTTTGCTGGGCACGCAGATGATTGCAAAAGGTCTTGATTTTCCGAACGTCGTGCTCGTTGGAATCATCAACGCGGACGTGGCGCTTCACCTGCCGGACTACCGCGCCGCAGAACGGACGTTCGGCTTGATTCTTCAGGCGTCCGGCCGCGCGGGCAGGGGCGACAAAGAAGGAAAGGTTGTCGTTCAGTCTTATTATCCTGATCATCCGGCAATTGTGGCTGCTGTTAAAGGCGATTATATTGGATTTGCCAATTCTGAACTTGCGGCGCGGCGCGCGTTAGGGTTCCCGCCGTTTGTGTCCGCGATTCGATTTGTCGCGCGAGGACCGGACGAGCAAGACGTCGCTGAATTTGCGCGGACGCTCGGAGACGCGCTGCGCGAGGCGGTGCGCGAAATCAACGACAAACACGGATACGATCCCGGCGCGCTCGCCGCGTCGGCGCCGGAGCCTGAGGAACCTGGCGCGGCGCGCGATTCGTCGGACCGCAACGTCGTTTCGTTCCGACCGGCGAAGCGCGTTCGACCGCCCCTTGTCGCGCGGATTTTAGGGCCCGCCCCAGCGCCCTTTGCGAAATTGCGAGGGAATTTCCGGTTCCATCTTCAAATTCTTGGCGCGCCGGGCGCTCTTCTTCGCGACGCCGCCGAGCTCGTATGCAACGCGAAATTGAAGGCGCCTCGACACGTCCAATGGATAGTCGACGTCGATCCGCTCGAATCGCTATAAATGACCCGAACTAAAGAATAATATTTACGAAAGGCAATGCGGATATGTCGGCGATGATTCGGCCAGCCGCGCTGGTAGGCGCGTTTGTCGTAGGATGGTTTTTTCCGCAAGGGGCGGTGTTGAGGCCCCTTATCCCTTGGTTTGTCGGGTTCATGCTTTTTATGACCTTTTTAGGTCTGGACGTACACAAGATGGCGGTTCGGCGCAGCCATATGGCGATCGTTATCTTTAATATTTTAATCGGGGTTGGCGGCTACCAGATCGTCTGCTTTTTGAGTTCTGAAAAATCGCTGGCGCTCGCGACCTTTTTTGCCGGGATGGCGCCGACGGCGACCGCCGCGCCTGCGATAGCGCGCTTCTTGAAGCGAGAATCGGAATACATCGTGACGGGCTTGCTTCTCACGACCGCTTGCATAACGATCGCTCTGCCTTTTCTGATACCTTGGGTTCTCCAAGAAGAGTATGCAGGCGGCAAGTTTTTCGTCGGCGTTTTATCCGTTGCAAAAAGCGTTGCAACGACGCTCGTCTTGCCGATCGTTTTGGCGCGGACGCATCGCGCTATTTTTCCAAGCAGCAAGACGTGGACAGAGCGTTTCAAGAATGTAACGTTCGTCGTTTGGATCCTTATGGTGGTGATTATTGCGTGCCGGGCGTCGGCGTTCATTCGCGACCCCGCGAACGGAGTCAGCCCAACGATCCTATTCTATGTTGGAGCGTCGTCGTTAATCGTCTGCGTCGCTAATTTTACAATTGGGTATTTTATAGGCGAGAAAGAGTATCGCGCGGAAGCAAGTCAGACGCTCGGGCAGAAGAACACGGCGGTGATGATCTGTTTTGCCACCCTCTACACAGGCCCTCTCGCTTCGCTTGGCCCGACGATTTACGTTCTTTGGCATAACCTCTGGAACGCGGCGCAGTTAGCGCTTGTCGCAAGACAGGATCGAAAAGCGCTCCATGCAGAGAAGACGGCCGCGAACAAACACGCTGAGTAACGAAAGGAAAGAAAATGTATCGAGTCGGTTACGGATGCGATCTTCATCGTTTTACCGAAGGAACGTCATTGCGGCTGGGGGGCGTAACGATACCCTTTACATACGCGCTTCTCGGTCATTCGGACGCAGACGTCCTGCTTCACGCAATCGCCGACGCGCTGCTCGGCGCGGCCGCGCTCGGGGATATTGGCGAGCTCTTTCCGGACGACGACGAAGAGAACCGAGGCAGAGATTCCGCAGAGATTTTGTCGCTGTGCAACGAAGCGGTCGAAGAGGCGGGCTGGCGCGTTTCGAATCTCGACTGCGTCGTGTGCGCAGAACGACCGAAATTGGGCGCGTTAAAGAAGGCGATGCGCTCGCGAATCGCCGCGATCCTCGGAGTCAAGCCAGATCAAGTGAACGTCAAAGCTAAGACCGGCGAGAAAGTCGGTCCGGTCGGAAGGCTTGAAGCGATTGAAGCGCGCGCCGTCGTCTTGCTCGAACCGATTGAAAAATAACGCAATAGCGGCGAGGTAACGACAATGTCCAACAGACTGCGCCCAACGCCCGGCCCCCTGACCGTCTTTCGACATACGGCGATGGCGTGTGATTTTGAAGTGGCGCTGAACGAGTCCCAAGACGAATATGGCGCCGACGCGGCGCTTGACGCGCTCGACGAGGTCGATCGGGTTGAGGAGGCGCTTTCCGTCTTTCGGTCGACGTCAGCCGTCAGCAGATTGAACCTGCTCGGCGCGGAGATGGGCGTTCGCGTCGACGACGAGCTCTGGAGCTGGATCGAGACGTCGATGCGCTTGGGCGAGGAGACGGAAGGCGCGTTTGACATAGCTTCGGCGCCCTTGTGGCGCGTTTGGGGGTTCGCTAATCGGGACGGAGAGTTTCCGAAAGAAGAGGATCGTCAGCGCGCGTTGGAGCTTTCTGGACAGCGACATTTGCGCCTGGATCCTTCCGCGCGGTCGATCGCTTTTGACGAGCCCGGCGTCGAGCTGAATTTTGGAGCGATCGGCAAAGGAATCGCGCTCGATCTTGCGGCGGCTAAATTAGAGGATCGGGGCGTCTACAATTTTCTGATTCAGGGCGGCAAGAGCGGGGCCGTCGCTCGCGGCGGTCGGATAGGCGACTACTCCCCGAGCCTATTTGCAGAACCGACGCGCAACGAGGAGGACGAAGATCCGGAATTCGACGAGGAAAGCGGCATACGCCGACGCGGCGCTAAGGTCGATTCCGGGGCCGCGCTCGACGCGCTTTTGCCCGACGCGCTGCGTCCTGACGCCGCCCTGCTTGCCGAAGCGGAACTTCGGACCGCGCCGACCGGCTGGACGATCGGGGTGGCGCATCCTCTGTTCCCGAAACAGCGTATTGGAGAGCTCTGGCTCCGCGACCGCGCTTTGGGCACGTCGGGGTCGACGTACCAATTCTTCCGCGCCGGCGGGAAGCGCTATTCTCATATCATCGATCCGCGAACGGGCTTTCCGACGACGGGCGTTCTTTCGACGACGGTTCTCGCGCCGACGGCGTCCGAGGCGGACGCGCTTTCGACCGCGTTCTTTGTGCTTGGACCTGAGAAATCAGAAGAATACTGCCGACGTCGTCCTGATGTTTCGGCGCTCCTCGTCTTAGAACGCGACGTCGACCCCGGCTATGAACTTGCTGCGTTTAATCTCGGTTCCGACATATTTCGCACATTATAAGAGCGCGTTCTTTTTAAGTCTATTCGAACTCCATCAGACCAAACGCATTTTCGCCGGAATCGGAATTTTCAACGTTCCAACATTCGATCCCGACGCCCGGAACGATTCTCCGCATCGCAACGCGCCAGACTTCGCCTTGCGCCGGCGGCCGGTCGGTCAATTCAGCGAGCGGAATTGCGGCTTCTATCGTCCACATCGAACTTGTTTCCGACTTAGCGACGAAGATCGCGGGGTTCCATTTTGGTTCGTTCCAATTGGAGTCGGACAACCATCCTCTGCAGTCAAAGACGAATTTATATGCAGTCGCATAGTCTCCGTCGAGGTCGAAGAGCAGCTCGACGCGGTCGTAGAACGTCTGGTCGGCGTCGCGTTCTCGACTCGGTTTTTCGCTGTTGGCGTCGGTTCCCGACGCTTCGTTGAGCGCGTCGGCCAGGTCGCTCTTGGGCGCGGTCTCTTGATCGGAATAGTTAACGCCAGGCGTCTTTTGACAAGTAACGCCGAGGTAGAGATACTCGGAATCGTGCGCGAACATGACGTTCGTCCCAATCTGTTTCGAAAACGCCTTATTCTTCTGGCGCCACATTTTTGCGCTGCGTTCGGCAAGCGTCGGCTCGCGCAACGGGGGCGCTTCTTGAAAAGGAGTCGACAAGTCGACTTTTTGAGCGGAGTCCCAGACGCTCGGCTCAAACGCGCCGTCTAAATAGGGCTTTTCGAAAATTCGTCCGCATGTGAATTTACTGAGCGGGCAAAACTGCTTCTCCGTCGAGCGCTGGTCGCTTACAGGAGCGCGCAGCCAATACTCCGCGGCGGCGCGAGCGCCCCAGACGTCGTCTTCGGACGCCTGCGAACGGATCATGTAGAAATTCATCGCGCCCTCGAGGTCCCCGCTCTTCAGCTGCGCGGCGGCGAGCGGGAAGCGGATCTCCGGCGCCATGTAAGCATCCGGCGCGAAGTCGCGAATTGTGTCGCCGAGCCGCTGCGCATTGAGAAGCCGGTCGTTCCAGTTTTCGTTGAGCGTAACTTCGCCCTGGAGCTGCGCGCGCCGCTTCGGCTCGGTTCCACTGTAATATTGGACGAGCCACGTGAACGCTTCGACGCTTTGCGGATGGTCCGGCAACTCGAGCGCGACGAGCGAATAGGCTTCTTCCGCCGCGGCGAGCGCCCCTTGTTCGGCGAATCGTCGTCCGACCGTTTCGAGGTATTCGACGGCGAAATCGGGATCGACGCCTTGGATATTTTCGCGCAGTTGAGCTAGGAGAATACTGCCGCTCGTGCTCTTATTGGAGCTTTTTCGGGTCAACGCGTCGACGACGCCGAGTTTCTGGCGCCGATCGCCAGCGCGCGAAGCGAGCGCGTCTGCGGAATTGGCGAGCGCCGACTGCCGCGCGCGTCGCGCGTCGCATCCGTACGGGAGGTCGAGCCCGTCGAAGAATATCTTGTCGGCGTATTTTGTCGGAACGGCGCTGAACAGGGTCTGGAAATTGGTTGTGTCGCGCGTTTGCTTGGAATCGGAAAGGATAGCGCGCGCGTTTGCGGCGATTTCCGCAATCGTTCGACCGAGCGAGACGCAGAAGTAATTAGAATCGATCGAGAGGTTCCCCTGCGTCTTTCCGCGGCACAAAGCGCGCGCCTTTTTTACGGACCAAGGCTCTAAGTTGCAGACGGTGAGGTGTTCGGGAAAGACGGTCGGGTCGGCGGCGTTCCTCACGGCGCCGGGCAATTCTCTCAGGAGCAGCTCCTGAAAGGGGTCGTGCGGACGCTGGTCGAGGTTCGCAGAATTTACCGCAAGGGCGCCGACGAGCGCGCGAGCGCCTTCGGGCGTGTTGATATTGAGCGAGTCGGGAATTTGCACGGCGTTCCCGGCGCCGTCGTCAAGGAGCGAGTCGGCGGTCAGAAGCAAGCTCGGGCGCCAGATTCTTAGGAGCCTGACGAGCCGCTCTCGGAACCGCATCAAGCCGTCGCCGTCGTTTTCCGCGTCGAATCGCGCGAGGATTTGTTCGATCGAGTCGCGTTGAACGGCGGGATTCAGCACAAAGAGGCTCGCTTGCGTCATGCCGGACGCGCCCGTTTCGACGAGCGCTTCGTTGAACCGTTCGACAAATGGAATCTCCGCGGCGAGCCCTTCTTTGTCCGCCTCGCGCGCGACGAGCGCTATTTCCGTGAGGAAACCGCCGTCGCCGGCAAGTTGGACGAGCGCTTCGATCGGGACGTCCTCGGCGCGCCCGAATATTCCGAGCATAGCAACGCGCGTACCGCCTGAACGCTGCAGTTTCCAGGTCCTGCCGCCGTCGTTTGTAGCGACAATGACGCCTAAATCGCCGACCGCCCAGCCGTTGTTGCGGTCGATAAACGCGGCTTTTCGGAGCGGAGTATTGACGCCTGTCGGAGCGGCGTTCCAAACGTTTCCGCCGTCGTCCGAATAGAAGAATAGCGAGCCCGGCGTTCCCACGACCCCGACAAAGCCGTCGAGCGCGACGACGCCGGACAAGTCGAAGTAGTTTTGAGACTCGTTGGGAAACCCGCCCGGCGTCTGCGACCAGTTGTCGCCGAAGTCAGAGGAGACGAGCGTCAAGCCTTGGTCGCCGACGACCCACGCGCGTTGGGTCGTTCCGTCGTAGACGACGTCTCTTGCGCGGCGCGTTCCCAGCGAAAGGGGCTTTTGCTCGGCTTGGGCGCCGTCGACGCCCTGGACGTCGCCTTCGGTCGTCACGCCGACGCCAAGCTGTTCGATCGGGTCGTAGAGCGCGGAGCTCCAGCCGCCGCGTTTGTTCCCATCGACGCGAATCCATTCGACGCCGGTATCTGTGCTGAAAAAGAGGCCCGAAGGATAGAGATCGGAGGAGTCGCCCGCGATCCACGCGTATTCTTCGTCGATGATTTTGACGTCGCGCAGGATAGGAAACGCCGCCGTCGGGACTTCGCCCCACGTGAGTCCGCCGTCGATCGTGCGCAAGACGACGCCCTGGCCCGCATGAGAGGTCGGATTGACGCGCCCGCCGACCGCCAGACCGTAATTTTCGTCGAGAAAAGAGACGCCGAACAGATTGGCGTCGGTTGGCGTCTCGGCAAGGACCCAGTTTGCGCCCGCGTCCGCAGTCTTCCATACGACGCCGCGGTCGCCGACCGCCCAGCCTTGCGTTGGCGAGACGAAACAGACGTCGTTTAAGCGCGCGTCGTTTTTCTGTTCGGGGAAATTACGATAGGAGGGCAGGGCAGGCGCGAAATTTGTTTCGCTGTACGTTTGGGGGATGTTGTCGGCGTCGCCTGATAATTCAGCGGCGTCGTCGGTCAGCGCGCTGGAAAAATCCAGCATTCCCCCTTCGGAGACGGGCGTGCGAACGCCGCGCTGAACAGGCGGCTCGTCATGCCCTTGCGTTTCTCCCTGAGGAACCGTCTGTTCTGAACTCGACTCTTCCGGCAACAGGGGGATTTGCTCTTCTTCGCGGTCCTTTCGAGAAACGTCGAACAGCGGGGGCAGCTCCTCTTGCTGCGCTTCGCCGTCGGCGTCGGGGTCCTGCTTTTTTTTCAGCGCGTCTTCTTTAATCTTTCCGGAGAACAGCCGCCAGCCTTGCGCGTTGGCGACGCTCGGTTCTGTCGAAACGAACGGCGTCAGGACAAGCAGAAGTAAGACGAGTACGATCGATTTGCGCATTGCGGCGCTTCTCCGGCGCTTGAATGTTAAAGTAACGTTACCGACTTCCTGCGGACCTGAAAACGCCTCGCGCGCGCATGGGTTACGGTCCGTAAAGAGCCGTCTGGATGATAGTGAATTTGCGAGAAGACGTCAAGAAAAGAAAAAACGGACAATCCCTTTCAGGATTGTCCGTTCAATTCGGTCGTTCATGCGAAAACGCTTTTGAGACGTCGCGCTGCGGTTCGGTTGCTGCCGCCGCTCGAGCGACTGCAGGAACCGGCGTTGATTATGACGTTATTGAGCCATGCTCATATCAGCGTCAACGGCGTGCAGGTGATCTTTGTCGATGTAGACGACTTCTTGCGCGTCTTTCTTTTCGATAGAATAGGGTATCGGCCAGCCGACGCGAACGTTTTGTTCATAGTAAATAGTACACTTCCAGTGGACGTGGTGAACTTGGACAGCGCCGACCATGGGGAAGTATCTGGGCGGGTCGACGTAGTCGGCAACGAGTTCTTTGACGATCTTGACGTCGTTGCGATAACGAGTTTCCAAGAAGGGCACGCCGCCGTCGTTCGGCCTGGCTTTTTCGAGGAGACGAATGACCTCGTCGTCAGAGGGCGGGTCAATACCTTCCGGCACGCCGTCGACAATGGGAGGGAGAATCGGAACTTGCGAGTAACGATCTTGCTCAAATGCCATATCTTCGTAGGCGCCCTGGAAGTACGGACTGACCGGAACCGGAACGCTGAAAATCCCGAGGTTGAATCCGCCGAAGCCGAAGCAACCGCTCGTAATAGCCGCGGCCAGCAGGGTGAGGCAAGCGGCGATTCTGAAATTCATTTTTTTCATTTCTAACTTCCTTGACAAATGATTTTCAAGAATGAACAACTTGGGGGCGGCGCCGAGGGCGCTTTTATTCGCGGCGCGCGTTCGAAAGGATCCGAAGCCGCATTGGCGAATACCGTCCTGGTTTTAGTTCCTGAACCCGCTTGTTCTCGTTAAGCGCGACGCGTTTTGGGGCGTCCTTCGCACGAAACCGACCGAACTTTTTACGAATATCACGGGGTTTTCAGGAGCGACGCAGAATAAATTCTTCCCGCCAATCCTTGTTTATATAGTCTCGACTTGTCGTTTGTCGGGACCGTCGTGGGGTATATATCGAACGTCGACGCAACGAAACTTGCGCCTTTTTCGAAATAAAACCAATATAAACGACAAAAAGCCTGAGCGCGTCTGCCGACTTACAGTAAGCCGGGCTGCGAAACGCTTGGCAAGAGCCGTGTAAAAGCGGCTTTTCAGCCTCTCCTAAGGCTCTCTTATCGTATTATCGGAACGCTTTTATGTTAGAGTTTACCCTTTTTTGGTATTTTTCTTTTTTTGCAGTCGACGTCGTTTAAGGCGTTGGAAGCTCGTTGAAGACCTATGGAAGACCTATGGATGAACCTGCGACCCATATTAAGCCGAGCGGCAGATCGCGCAGGAGCGTTTAGAATCGAGCGTTTAATATAGTGGCGACGGACGCCCGTAACAGGTATCGATAGAAATTAAACTCGTTCCTTATTTTCATCTGCAGAGGCATGAGGACGCAAAGATTGGCGCGCCGCGTATATATTAATTGACGTCAAGCAAGGGAGTCGGATAACGGTTCGTTGTGGATGCGAAGAATTGAGAAGGGGGAAAAAAGAAAAAAGAAACGATTAGCGGCGATTTTAGTTTCGAAATACCAAATAAAACGACTTTGAGCAGAGCGCCGGTAGTTTGTGCAGGACGCCTGAAGATAAGGAACAAAATCGAGGAAATAGTTGCAAGAAAAACCTGGACTGTGGACGATAAAGGGTTCAGGAACGACGGGTGAGCCGGGTTAAGCCGCCCCGAACGTCGGACGTCTGGGGTCGCATGAGCGTTTTCAGCCGTATGACGCAAGTTGGAAAGATTTCGAAACAGTCCTGTGGAATCGCCTAGTTCGTTTTTAGATTCTTTCGTTATTAGGAAAATGCTTAAAAAACAGTAGTTTTCGGTTGTAACGGCGGGATTGATTGTAACGTAAAACTTTTCATAGGAAGTTGTCGTTTTCGGGTAAAATAGCCTTGAAAGCATACGTTTCCGGAATTATACTTGATATCAAGGTCAGGCTTATACGGCGTTTTCCCAAATGCCTCTGCGGCTTGCGGAGGTGGATAAGATGCGTCAGATAAGCAAAATAAAAAAAATATAAAAAATGGCTAAATCTTAATTGGCTGTTAGCCGATTAGAAAAGAATAGGAACTATTAGGCTTTCCCAGCCTTAATTTAACAACCCGAAATTTAGGAGATTTTTGCAGATGAAGACTCGTATCCTTCTTTCTGTTGCCGTCGTACTTGCTGCCGCTACGAGCGCTTTTGCTCAGGATTGCGCTCCTTGCGCTCCTGCCGCTTGCGCGCCGGCCGCCGTTACCTGTGAAGCCGCTCCGGTCACTTGCGCCCCTGCGGTTTGCGTTCCTTGCATCAATCCTTGCGGCGCCCTCAAAAACGCCGCCGCCAAAGGCTTCTGCGCGATCCAAAATGCGAAGTGCAACCTCCGCGCTCGTCTTGCCGCTTGCAAGCCGTGCGTAGCCCCTTGCGCTCCCGCCGCTTGCGCTCCTTGCGCTCCTTGCGCTCCTGCCGCTTGCGCTCCTTGCGCTCCGGCTGAATGCGCTCCGGCTCCGGCTCCTTGCGCTCCCGCTGCTTGTGCTCCGGCCCCGTGCGCCCCGACGGTTGATTGCGCTCCGGCTGCTTGCGATCCGGTTTGCGCGCCCGCGTTCAAGGCTTCCTGCTGCTTCAAGCCCTTCCAAGGTCTGAAAGCCCGCTTCGCGCGTCCTTGCTTCGCCGCTTGCGCTCCTTGCGCTCCGGCCGCTGACTGCGCTCCGGCTCCGTGCGCTCCGGCCGCCCCGGCTTGCAACTGAGATTGACAATCAACGCCAGAGCAACCGCCAGTTTTACTGAGCGTCTTGTTCTCTTGACTGAGTAAAAGCCGTGAAGCATTTTATACGCTTCACGGCTTTTTCTATTGTTTTTCGGGGTCTGCCCGCTTGTGTCGCCTTCCGGTTGGTCTCGGCTTTATCTCTATGGAGCCTCGACGGCGCGCCGAATTCTTAGTGTGGTTTTCAACAGCTCCGCGACCTGATTGATCGGAATCATATTAGGACCGTCGCTTGGCGATTGTTCCGGATCGAAGTGCGTTTCTAGGAAGAGCGCGTCGATCCCTACAGCCGCCGCCGCGCGCGCAAGAGGCGCCACAAATTCTCTTTTACCTCCGGAAACGCCGTCCCCCGCGCTTGGCTGCTGGACGCTGTGCGTCGCGTCAAAGACGACGGGCGTTCCGATATTCCTCATGACGACCAGGGATCGGAAATCGTTGACTAAATTTCCATACCCGAAAAAAGTTCCTCGTTCTCCGAGCAGGACGTTAGGAGTTCCGAACGCGATGAGTTTTTCTACGACTCTTGCCATATCTTGCGGGGCCATGAACTGCCCTTTTTTCACATGGACGGGCTTTCCGGTCTTCGCAGCGGCGGCGAGCAAGTCGGTCTGGCGCGCTAGAAACGCGGGAATTTGGAGCAGATCGACAATTTCTGCGACACGTTCTGCCTGAATCGTCTCGTGAATATCCGTGGTGACGGGCAGTCCCGACTTTTCTCGAATTTCCGCGAGCAGTTCCAGCCCGGCGTCTAGGCCCGGTCCGCGCCAGGACGACGCGCTTGTTCGATTCGCTTTGTCGAACGAACCTTTGAAAACAAGTTGAACGCGATAGTCTTCTCGAGCGAGTTCGGAGACAATTTCTTTCAGTTGAAGCGCAATATCTAGAGACGTTTCCGGTTGGAGAACGCAAGGCCCCGCGATGAGCAGCAGGTCTTTTCCAGCTCCGCATTGATACGGACCTATCGTAACGGGATTGTTCGGACGCATTGTCTTCTCCTTGTTTTTACCTTTATTCGCCTAGTCGACAGCGCTTTTGATTACCTGTCATCATAGTAAAAATGACGCGGCGGTTCAAGAGCTTTTCTAGTCCTAGAAAGGCGCGATTATTGAGGAGAAACGATAGAACAGCAAGTTGAAATTGTTAGTCCGAAGTTTGTCAACGCTTGTTTTTTGCAGGCGCGTTTGGTATAGACCAATTATGCTTAACGACAGAAAAAGCAGGGGACGTTTAGTTGCTCATTGGTAGTCGTCGCGTCGAGTAAGACAGCGTAAAACGCTTATTGTTGCAATTTTCGTGTTGCTGGTTTTTTGGGATCAACCGGTCAAGCTGGCTTTCCAGGCGTCAAGTTCTTTTTTCTTTCCGAGCGAGATTAGCCATGCTTCAAACCGCGCGTCCAGGGAGTCGTTATAATCAATTAGGTTGTGACAGAATCCTTCAAATTTTTCATAGGAAGAGTCGAGCAGAGTTTTCATATAATTAGCGAGTTCCGAAACGTCCTTAATCTGTTTGTTGCCTACCATGAAAAGACGCTGACCAGAAAGAAGATACGCCATCGCGCGATAGTTTACAAGCGTTTCTCGGTCGCTCCGGCTATCTGCCCCATGGGCAGTTTCAAGCGCTGAACACACAGAAGTAAGTTCTGTGTTCTTGATCTCCGTTTTGGAAAGATAGCTTGTAAGCAACTTGTTGTTCAAAATGCCGTCCCAGTACGGATAGTTCGATTCATCGTTTTTCTGCAGTCGTTTTAACATATCGTAGCCAAGGTCTGTAAGGGAATGATAAGACTGTCCCTTCCAGTGGAACCCGTTAAGCTCCGGATAAATCTCATAAAGAAGATTCCAGTAGACAACGTCGTCATTGCTGTTAGACGCCGCCTCTATTTCCGCTTCCTTACATAAATTGGCAATATCTGCGTCGAAGTCCTTAAAGAACCTATACGTCAAACTTTGATAAAGTTGTTTTTTGCCTTCATCCCAATTTTTAGCAAGAGCCGTAATTAGGGAGGGAATATCTTGATATTGACGCCCCAGGAACGTATAGGCGGAATTGAATACTGCAGCGTTGCGATTATTTGCCGTTTGTTTATCCATCGTTATATTTCCCATGCGCTTATTTATTGTTGACAATTTGCACTTTATCATTAATGATCTTGATTTTTTTGGTTTTAATTAAGAAGTCCATAGCATCGTCCATTTTTGTCTTAATTTTCGGTCCCCTTCGTTCAAATCCGAAAGCTCGAGTACATTCGGCTGATAAATTGTCCGTTGTGATTCCAAAAGAATGCTCAACTATTCTTAGCATTGCAGCTGCGATTTCTTCCCTATGAATGTATTCAATTGGTCGAGGTATGTCGTATGGTCTAGGAATACGAGCGACAGCAGGCTTTTCCGGCGATAGTCTGACGAATTGTTCGTCGTCAATTTTGACTTTCCCTTTTAATTTTAGCGTGATGGCCTGTTTAATATAATTTTTTACTCTTTGTTTCGCTTTGACGCCGGTGATTGACGGACGTACTCGCTCGTATAGCAGATCCGTGTGTATGGGCTGTTCGGCCGAAACAACGTATAGGATGAGTTGACTGACTCGTTCAACTTCGTTTATTGAATTGGAAGAGGGCGCTTGCCGCCAATCTGTTTCAACGTAATAGGTAAAATCGTATGGATTGGTGGCGGATTCTAGTTGAGATTGCACAGACTCCGTTGCAATTTGCTCAACAGGTATGGCGGCAGTTTCTTCATTGCTATATTTTACATTACGTTTGATTCTGCCGTCTTTGCCGACAACAGAACGAAGATAGTTAAGGAGCGCTTGCCTTTCTGTTTCAGGTTTGCACGCCCACTCGGTAGACCAGACTCGATATAGATTCCAGCCCATGTTTTGAAGTATTGTCGATCTCAGATTGTCCCTGTCTCGCGCGGTCTTTGCTTGAAAATAGGCTGGGCCGTCGCATTCAATACCAGCAATATATTCGCCGTCTACTTTGGGATTGACCACTGCAATATCGATTTTGTAATCGGAACATCCAACTTCCGTATGAACTTTGTATCCGTTCTTTTCTAAGAAAGCAACGATTATTTTGCAGAAATCGTCTGTAGTATCGAACGTTTTTTCCTTGTCAGTTGGTCTGAGCGCGCTCGCGCCTTGTTGTGCAAATTCGATGTACGATCTTAGCATTTGGACGCCTTGGGAGTTTGTTCTGTTGAGATCGACGTCAGAAGGAAGGATAGAACCGATAAGCTTCACGTTGCACTTTGCTCTCGTAATGGCAACATTCAATCGTCGTTCTCCGCCTTCATGGCTGAGAGGACCGAAACGCATATACATTTTTCCTTGTTGATCTTTTGCGTAACCAATACTGAAAAAGACGACGTCTCTTTCGTCTCCTTGTACGTTTTCAAGGTTCTTAACAAAGAAAGGTTCTTCTTTTGCTTCGTCGAAAAACCATTCATATTGCGGATTTTGCTTTCTGAAATCAAGGATAACATTTTCAATAACGGCCTGTTGTTTTTCACTGAACGCAATAATGCCCAACGAACGGTCCGGTCGTTCTTGAATGTGCTCTAAAAGAAGCTCAAGGCACTTTTGCGCTTCTTTTATGTTGCAGTTTTTGCCTCCGCCTTCGTAATAGCCGTCTTCCACATAGACGTACTCGACGCCCATATTAGGAACGTTGGCAAGGCTGTTAGGGAACGTGATAAGCTTGTTGCCGTACATTTCTCTGTTAGAGAAGGCAATCAAATTCTCATGCTTGCTTCGATAGTGCCATAATAAAGATCTGTTAGGTAAAGCCGCCGCTGCTTCTTCCAGAATCGAGTCGGAAACGACGTCGTAGTATAGGTCTTCGTCGTCTTCGTCAGAACCGTCGTACTCGCTGTCGAAGTTGTTAGCGGACGCCCTAAAGAAGTTAGTGGGAGGAAGTTGCTTGCTGTCGCCCGCTATCACGACTTGGGAACCTCGGAAGATAGCGCCAATTGCGTCTTCTGGGAAAATTTGCGACGCCTCGTCAAAGATGACCAAGTCAAAATGGTATGCTTCTGCCTCCAAGAAATGCGAGACCGACAGAGGCGACATCATCAAACAGGGTTTTAACGTCAGCAACAGATTAGGGATGAGTCGAAAGAGCCTTCTTAGCGGCATGACGTTCCGCTTTTTGTTCAATTCCTTTTTGAGGATAGCCACTTCGTCCGTTGCTCTCAGCAATTGATGGGCGGAAGGAAGTTTATCGATTAGCATCTCGCGGATGCGCATTTGCGCGGTTGCCAACTGAAAGTTATCTAACTCGATGAACCTCTTAATGCGTTCGTCATGAGTGTTTCTTCCAAACCGACGCACAGAAGCAAATTCGTCGCGCGCTGCGCCAAGACACAGCGTATAGTAACGCTTCAAGAAGATTTTTTCGATCTCATTGCAACGTCCTGTCGCTTCTATTTTTTTGATAAAATCTTGAAGATTATCTGCGCAGCATTCTTTTTTTGCTTCCTGATAAGCGATCCAATCGTCCAGCATTGGCAACGCTTCTATGTAGTTTTTCACCTCTTGGGAAATGGCTGCGAGCCTAGCGTCCTGGTTGAACTGAGACTGAGTGAGCTGAGAACTAATCCATTGAAGGGTAGTACCCGCCTGGTGATAAAGTTTTGAGATTTCGTCGGCAATTTTCTTGATTTCTTGCTTTCGTGAGACGTCTACATTAATAAGCGCATCTAAGAATCCATGCGTTCTATTTTCTAGAATATGGCTAGTCTGGCGGAGTAATGAGAGAATGTTGTTCCAGTCTGTTTGACGGTTTTCAAAGAACTCTCCAAAGCGCTGCGCGTTTGTTTCTGCGTCGTCGTCAAGCTCCTTAGAAAGTTGTCTGTGTGCGTTCAGGTATGAAATAGTTTTATAGACAGAACGAATATCCGTCTTATTGTCCATCAGGTATGGTTTAAGTTCGTAAGCTTGTTCCTTCACGAGGTTCAGCCGAGTCAAGTAGACCTCGACATTTGCTAAGGCTTCCTGAGCATCAAACTCGGCGTCAACAGACAATGGCGCTTCATTGTCGTTAATCTGATTAACAGCTGTTCGAGCTGTTTCTAGAAGCGTTTCCAAAGACGAGACAACCTCATTATGGTTCTTTGCCAACAAGTCGAGGAGCGTCTCTGATAAAATTTCCTCGCATTGGAACTTCAGTTTCTGCGCCGTTTGGTTTGCGGAAAGCGCCTCGTCCCATTGCGAATCGATTCCATTATAATAGGAGTCGAGCGAGTCTGACAGTGCAGCTCTATTTTCCTCAAACCAAGCAACTTGATCGTGATAATCCTTTAAAGTGAATAAGAGGTCAGCCGCAATTTCATCGCCATAGTTGCTGACGATCTTTCTTGAGAGACCTTTGATTGTTTTTACGTCCTTTCTGTACTGTGACTTGAAGATTTTAAAAAAGCTTGTGTGATCGGTTTTGTATCTCAGAAGCATGGGCGCGTAATCCAACTGTAACGCGTCAGGCTCCCATTTTTCAAGGATTCGATTTTTTATTTTATGCAACTGAGTCGCTTTACTACGGGCTTCTTTAAGAAGCTCTTCATGTTTGTTTAAATTAATGGCAAACCAATTCTTAGGGATAATGTCATTTTTTTTAATCAGTTTTAGAAGCTGGTCTATTTTTTGCAGTTCGACAATATTGACAGACACATCAACGCCGAGCAACTTGTTGATGGAATTAACAGCTGATATTGCTTGAACTAACGCTTCTCGAAGACTTGAAAAAATCTTGTATAAAGGACTTTGGTATGCGATAAAGAAATCGGGCGAATCCTTCTTGATATACGGCATAGCAAGGAATTCATTTGCTACGGACAGAATCTTTTCTTTCCAACCATTATAATCAAACGTATAAATTCCAGAGTTAAAGACCTCGGCAATTTTATTTTCAAAAGCGGTCAGTTTTTGGTACCTTGTCCTGAGCGCCTGAACTTCCTCAGGAAGCAGAGCAAGGTTCTTTTCATCGAGCCAATGATTAGGTATCTTTGGCAGTTCGTAAACAAGGTCTATGAACTGTGTCAAGTTGGGAATGTCCCGGTATTTCAACGTACTCGGCAGTTCAGGACATTCCTTAATTTCCTCTAAGTGAGTTAGGATGGCGTCGATCATATTTTGCGAGGAACTTAGCTTCTGCTGTATCGTTTCAGCATATTGATATTCAGTGGAATAAGAGTGTAGCCCTTGCCAGGGGTGGTTGTGAAAGTTGCAGTTTATTCTCTGAGCGGCATATTCATAGTTCTTTATCCTGTCGAGGTAAGTTCGTAATTGAGATTGCGTTACATTTAACGGCTTTTCCAAATCAAAGACAATGAAAGGCGCGCCGTTGACTTCTTTCAATTTGCTGTATAAGTCATAACAACTGAGATTGATTTTAGGAATTACCTTATGCAACTCCTCTACGTACTGATTTAGCTGCTCGCGAATGGTCTGCAGCTCTTCGAGATTGCTAAGCGCGTGATCTTTCACACTAATTTGTTTGAGGTCGAGATTTGCAGTAATGAGCTCAATGACTTCTCTCTTCTTTGCCTTATGGCTGTGAAGAGGCAAGCAGAAATCAGCCAAATGAGCCTCCTGCAACCTGCGGTAAACAACTTGCAGCGCCGCCATTTTTTCCGATACAAACAGAATCTTTTTCTTATCTGCTAAGGCTTCGGCGATAATGTTGGTGATCGTTTGGCTTTTACCAGTACCCGGCGGTCCCTGCATTACAAAACTAATGTTGTTTTTCGAGTAAAGAATCGCGTCCTGCTGGCTGGAGTCAGCGTTCATTACTTGATAACAATCGGTCGGCTTTATTGCGTCTAGATCGAATGTTCGCAGTTTGTCGGGCACTTTGTTTACCTTGTTGACGTCGCCAGACAATGCTCTAATTACCGGATTATTCTTGATGCGATTCTCGTTTTGCTTTAAATCGTTGTACATAGCGATTTTAAGAAAAGAGAGCAGACCGAGGCTAACTTCTTTTAGAATACGCCAACCTTGTTGTTTTGCAATTTCCTCGAGGGTTTCAAAATAATTGCTCAGGGAGTCTTTGTCTGAGTCATAATTAGGCAGGTCAATACCGAATTCAGTTTTAAGATAATGTTGAAGCGTGGGATTGACGACAATGTCGTCTTCATATTTTGAAATAGCATATGGCGAGTTTAATGTCTCAAGGGTCAGTGTTGTCGGCACAAGAACTAGCGGCGCCTTGCGCAACTGAGCCGTCGAACCTTTTCCGTCTTGCCACTCAATAAAACCAAAAGAAATGTATAGGGCATTAACGCCTTGTTCTTCAAGGGAAAGGCGAGCTTTCTGACGGAGGTTTTTTAAGGTTTTTTGTCGTTCTAGAATGCTTCCTTCGGCCTTGATATCGCCGATGGCGACGGGTAGCGGAACCGACAGATTTTCGAGCAGAGAAAGAATAGAGAATACGCGCACGTCCGTTTCTCTATCGACAACTCGTTGGAACGTAAGAGTTTCTTCTTCTATTGCTAGTCTTCGGTACAGCTCTTCGAAAGACGGCTCTACTAATTTCAAAGTAGACCTTTTCGTCTCTCGGTAGTTGATCATTCTGTTGCGTTTGCCGAGATCAAGAAGCTGATGTTCCCAGTGTTCAAATTTTTTGTTTAACAATGCAGAAGACATAATTCCCTTGCTCTATTTCAGCGTTTTATCGACAGGCTCTTTTTTGCCCTGACGCTATTTTTGCCCTTTGTCGTTTGCATACTTTGGCGGGTGGAAAATCGCTTTGTTGCGGTTCCGTTGACTCATCATATGGCTTGTCTAGTTTGCAACCTATTTTAGAACTCGCTTTTTATGTTTTTGTTTGCAATAAACGTAACATTTTCGTATGCGTGAACCATACTTATTTCAGAATTTCGGTATGATTGCAACAGTCCAGTATGTATTATAACGCATTGAGGTTGGAAACATAGGGGTTGTTCTAAAAAAAATCTGGCTTAATCTTTGAAAAATCTTACCAGAAAAAGAAAGTGGGAGGCGAGGGGATTTGACTTTTGCTCAAAGCGCAAGGATTATCAACAAATTTCGAGATTACTTATATGTTTGCCAACGCTTGTTTTTTGCAGGCGCGTTTGGTATGATATAAACGCCATCGAGTCTGCGCTTGGCGTTTTGTTGCGGCGCGCGGTATTTTGGACGGTTGGGTTAATCCGCAGAGAATTGACGGGTTAGAAATGGAGGATCAAGTGCGACGTTACTCTTTGTTTTTCACACTGGCGGTTGTGTTTTTTGCCGCAGCTTCTTCGGCGTCTGTTGCGGAAGAATTTCCGAGCCTTACTTTTGAGAAAGGCGGCAAGACGTATCGTATCGAGGTGGGGGAAGAGCGCGTGATTGTGCGCGGGATCCGGCCGGAAGAACAGCTTTGGGGGCCGTATCAGTTCCCGAGACCTTACGACCTTGGAGATCGATTTGTCGTCGGCGTGCATATAACAGAAGACAATATCGCCACTTATGGCGCGAAGAACCGCTGGTTCGAGAGCCGCGACCAAGGACTGACGTGGCAGGAGGTCGACGAGAGCATAAGGCCGGAGTGCGGGGTTCCGCTTGCTAACGGGGACAAATTGTTCTTTCCGACAGAAAACGCCGTCGACGTTTCCGACTACTTGATTCGTTCCTTCGAACGTCGGCTTCCGAATTACGACTACACGAAGAAAGCGGAGCCGGGGACCTTTCCTATTCCCGACGGCGTAACGTGTTGGATGGGCGGGACGACGATCTATGCGTATAACGCGGATCGTCTTCCGGCTCCTTTTGACAAGAAAGTCTGGCGCGCGAAATTACTTCGCGCGGGCGAAAAAGAGGCGGTCGACGTCGAGGTTCCGGTCGACTGGCCCTGCCTCACTCGAGTCGTCCATATGTACGGTTCTCAACGCGTCTTGAAATCGATTTTTCCGCGCGGCAACTTAAAGCGCGGGGCTGACGGCGCGCTCTGGATCAGCGCGTTTTCCGGAGAAGGGCATATCGACCCGTCTAACGGTCAGTACTCCCCTTATTACTCCGCCGAGCTCTTCCGTTCTGCGGACGAAGGGAAGTCGTTTCAACGGGTCGCGCATATGGAATACCCCGCAGACGGACAGTATTATCCCTATGCGAGCGGGGGATTCAGCGACAGCGATTTTGAATTCATGCCCGACGGTTCGATCGTCTGGTTCTTCCGGTCGAATTGGTACGGCTCGACTGGCGAAGAATGGTCGCCGATGTACTTTACGCGCTCGACCGATATGGGCAAAACATGGGCCAAGCCGACCCGGTTCGCGCCCGTGGGCACGCTGCCGCGGCTCTGCAATTTGAAGGGCGGTTTTACGCTCGTTTGTTACGCGCGACCGGGGATGTTCGTTCAGGTCTGCACGGACGATTCTGGGATTGAATGGAGCGAGCCGCTGGAACTCATGACCCCGGGAGATCGGAGCCATTTGGCGAATAAAGTCGAAGAGTCGCCGAGATTTCACGATTGGGACGGCGCGTGCAATAATCCGGAATTGCTCCCGCTCGACGATAATTCCGCGCTCTTTTTCTACAGCGATTTCTATTATCCCGACGAAGAAGGCGTCAAGCGCAAGACGATCCTTTGCAGAACCTTGACGATTACGGAAGTTGAGAAATAGGACGTCCGGTTTTGAGGGAACGCGAAAGCTGCTTGGAAACTTGGACAATTATTATTGGAGAAGTCAACGATGAAACGAACGGCGTTTTTTTTCGCGGCAGTCCTTTGGAGCGCCGCTTCTTTGCTTTTGGCGTCGGAGCCCTTGAACCTAAGCTTTGAGTTTTCAGGCGTTTCCCCCGAACAAGGCGAAATTGTCGAACAGATTGTCGAACAGCGTCTTTCCGAACGCAGCGCCGGCGGCGAACTTCACGCGTCCTACGCGGTCGACGCCAGCTTTGACGCCGAGGAGTATTCCGTCGAAACGAACGGTTCGACGGCGACCCTTCGGGCGGGCTCCTTTCCCGGCTTGATTTTTGCAACGGGCAAGCTGCTTCGCTCGATCAATTACGCGCCCGATTCTTTTACGATCCCGGAGTTTTCGTTCCGCGAAAAACCGTCTGCTTCTTTTCGCTGCTGTTACTTTGCGCGTCATTTCCATAATTGGTACCATATGGCGACCGACGAAGAACTTGAGCGTTACGTTGAAGATCTTGCGTTGTGGGGTTTCAACACAATTGCAACGATCCAGATTCCGCTGGTTAATTTGAACCTTGACCCGGAAACAGAAGAATGGCGTCATGCAGTTAAGGGCGTGAAGACGATTAGAGCCGCCTCTAAGAGGTTGGGACTTTCTTTTGTCGCGTTAGACTGCGTCAATCAGGCTCCGCGGGATATTCCAGAAGAGCTTATAGCGACCCCCAATATCGATCCCAAGCGCGGCAACAACGGCTGGAACGCCTGCCTTTCTAAGCCGGGCGGTCTCGAATATATGGACCGAGTAATTCGCGCGTCCTTCGGTTCTTTTGTGGGCGCGCAGGCGGATTACACGTGTTGGTGGCCTTTTGACGAAGGGGGCTGCGAATGCGAGGGATGCGGACCTTGGGCGGTCAACGGCTTTTTGAAACACGTCGCCCGCTACTCGAAGCTCGTCAACGACGAATTTGCGCCGGATCAGAAATTCATCGTGTCGACGTGGACTTACCACGAAGACGAATTTGAAGCGGTCTGGGAATGGGGCAAAGATCATCCGGAAGTGAAGTACGTCTTAGCGGACGCGCACGGCGATTTCCCGAAATATCCGCTTGAACGTCCGCTGCCGGAAGGATATGCGCTCGTCACTTTTCCGGAGATCAGCATGCAGGGCCGATTCCCTTGGGGCGGCTACGGCGCTACCCCTCAGCCTCGGCGCTTTACGGAACTTTGGGAACAAGTTCGCGGCCATGTCGACGGCTGTATGCTCTATTCCGAGGGACTGTTTGAAGATATTAACAAGATTATTGAATCGGGGTTCTATTTCCGAGACGAAAAAGCAGAAGATTCTCTGCGCGAGTATGCGCAGTACGAGCTGGCAGGCTGCGATCCGGAAGATTTTGTCAAGTTGTGCCGCAACTTAGAGGCGATTCTTATTTTACGCGAGCAGAACCCCGAATATGCCGCCGCCGCGCTTGACGCGATGAAGTTGGCGGTCAAGATCGACTCGGAAATTCTTCCGTCCCTTCGAAACGCATGGCGATGGCGTCAGTTCTACTGCCGCTGTCTGCTGGAGTACGAACGCAACGTTCGCGGCAACGAAAACACGCAGACGTATGTCGACGCGATCCTCGAATTGCAACATATGTATCATTCCGATCTCTTCCCGGAAGGCGTTGTCGACGAGATGCACGGGTGTACGACTCCCGTTCTGCCGCAGGGCGAAATCGGAGTTTACCCGCAGCCGGAGGAGGAAATTCAAGAGCGTTAGTTTTAATAAGTTGCCGAAGAGGTTCCGTACGGCGAAACAGCGATCGGCGCGTCGTTGGGCAGCGGACGCATCGCCATTTGGTATTTGAGCGAGAAGAGCAGCTTCTTCACATCGCGCAAGTACTGAAACGAATCGGGATAGACGAAAATCGTTATCGTCGTGTCGCCGCGATTATATTTCAGCAGTTTCTGAGAGAATTCGGAGTCTTTGCTTGCAAGCGCGACGTCAACCGGCTCGCCCACTTCGTCGTTCAGCGGGATGCATTCGCCGTACCGGAGCTGCATATAGTAGGTAACGCCGTCGGCGTCCCTTGAGGAATCTAGGTCGACGATATAGTGAAAATTAAAATTTTCGACAGGTCCGATCCTTTCGTCGATCGTCTTCTTCGTGAGGTCGCCGCGAAAGTTTTTGAAGGAGAGCCTTAGCCGCTCTTGAAATTCGTTGAGCGGCACGTGCGCAATCCTTCCGTTTTTCAGCTGGAAGAACCCTTCGCGCCCGTCGACGCGTTTGGAAATAGGGGTCGGAACGTTTTCGAGGACGGTCGCTTTGGGGCGCGCCGCTTGCAGGGCTTCTTTTTCTTTCTGCAGGTCGGCGAGTTTCTTTTCTTTTTCGAAAATCTCGCTTTTCATATCGAACGCGAGCTGTTCGGAGTCGGCGCGCGACTTCGCCTCTATTTTAAGCGCGGCGTCGATCTCAGCAGACGCGGCTAGAAGCGCGCGGTATTCCTGTTCGGCGGCGTCCGCTTGTCGTTCGAGCAGAAGCTGCTGTTCTTTGTAATCTTCCGCTTCGACTCGCGTCTTTTCAAGGTTCATTCTCGCTTTGCCGAGCGCTTCGACGGCGGCGACATATTCCGCTTTACGCGTCTGCTCCTCTTGGTCTTCGAGCGCGACTTCCGGCGTTTCGTCCGCCGCTTGCGCGATCTTCATTTCGGACGCCGCGTCGTGAACGCGGTTTCCGGCGATCATGACCAAGATGATGAGAATACCGACAAGATTCGAAACGACGTCCAAGAACGAATCTTGTCCGTCGTCGATCGTTTCTTCCACCCTTGGGCGGCGTCGGTATACTAAGCGTCGTCGTTTTCTCATCGGTCCAACCTTGTGAACTGGCGCAATGTCTTGATTCTCGCTTATTGTCAAGACCTCAGCGAATATTAACAAAGCGCCCTTTTTGGCGCAAGGTTGATTTTCCAGGCGGCAAGCGATATAATACAGCGCAGTCGACCGAACCAAACCAGTTAGAAAAGAGGATTGACGATGAGAAGAGCGTCGTTATGGACTGTATTTTGCGGAGCGTTTGTCCTGCTATTAGGAACGATAGGCGCCTATGGCGCGGAGCTCAAGAGCGCGGAAGAGCTAGCGGCGCTTTTGCAGGCGAAAATTGGAAAGTCGTTTGATATCCCAACAGAGTTCTCCTGCGACGTCATTACCGCCGAACAGCGCGACGACTGCGTTATTCTTTTCAAGAGCGGCGCCGATTGGAACGATCCTGCCTCAATTCTTTGGCGTTGGGATCCGAAAGAAGCGCTTCCCGACTTCGTCGGCTATTTTGCCGCCATGACCGAATGTAAGCCGAACCACGACTGCAGCGAGATTGCAATTGCGGCGTCTGGCGGAGGCGTCGCACGGGTTCGTTTTGCCGACAAGAAAGTCATTTTCTACGGGAACGCCGCAGGGAATACGCATTCAATAGCGACGCTTCCTGACGGCAACGTCGTTACTGCGTCGAGCACAGGCAATTACTTGGCGCTCTTTGCGCCGCCAACGCTCAACGAGACGGAAGGAGCGACCGAAGCGACTCCTATTTATGCAAAATATCGTCTTGTCGGCGCGCACGGGGTCGTTTGGGACGCAAAGCGCGAGATTCTTTGGGCGCTTGGGACTAACGAGATTGCCGGGTACGAGTATGTCGGCACAAAAGAGGAGCCCGGGCTTAAAGAGATTTATCGGGAGGTGTTGACAGGAAACGCGCGAGGCGGACACGACCTTTACCCCGCGCCGGGCTACGACGCGCTCATGACGACTGGAATCGGCGTCAACGTCTTCGACCCGAATGAGCGGAAGTTCTATGAAGTCGTTCCGATGCGCCGCATTAAGAGCGTCTCGCTTTCGCCGGAAAGGGTTCCGCTCATGCAGCGCGCGGTCGTCGAGTGGTGGTCCGACACGATCTTCTACGGGGACGACAAAGACACGAGCGTCGGCGTTTTTTCCGGCGCGAAGTTCTACAAGGCGCGTTGGTTCGTCCCGAACGAATTCAGCGGCAAGTAAAAGCGCAACTAGTTGTTTTTTCAACAGAAAACGGGCGAGAAGGAGACGGTTTGGTCTGCTTCGCGCCCGTTATGTTTTTTGGGGAAAGGGAACGGTTTAGAAACCAGAGGCGACCATCCACGCATAAACGCGGTTGAGCCAGTCTCCGACGTGGTCGTCGGTCGGGTTGCCGCCGAATCCGTGCGCGATTTTAGCGTAGATATGCATTTCGGCGGGGATGTTCATCGCGCGGAGTTTCGAATAGACTGCTACGGAACCCATTGGGGAATAGACGTCTTCGTCGCCGTGAATGAGGCACATCGGCGGCGTTTTTTCGTCGAACGCGAAGTCGCCGACCATGGCGGAATCGTTGCCTTTTCCGGCGTTCGGCCCGTCGGCGCCGTCTTCAAGGACATATGCGGGATAGACGGGCGCGGCGAAATTGACGTTGCAGGGCAGCTTGTCGATATCGTCGATCGGTTTGTAGGAATTCGTTTGACTTGTCGTCGAGGTCATGAGGGTGAGGTGCCCTCCGGCAGAGAAGCCCATGATCCCAATTTTATCCGGGTTGATTCCCCATTCTTGCGCCCTCGAGCGGACGACGCGCACGCAGCGCTGCGCGTCTTGCCACGCAGCCATGTGTTTCGGAATCCCTTCTCGGCGCGGAACGCGGTACTTCAAGACGACGACAGTAACGCCTTTGCCCGTGAAATACTTGGCGATTTTGTCTCCTTCGTGCCCGTAAGCGAGCCCCATGTACCCGCCGCCGGGGCAGACGATCATGAGCGAATCGGTCGTTTTATTTTCCGGCTTCCAGTACTCGTAAGTAGGCTTCACGGCGTCTTCTTTTTCACCGGGCGCGACGCCGGGCCAGACGTTGTATTCATCGAACGCAGACGCGTTGGCGCCGGCGCACAGAAAAGCTGCGGCGACAGTCAGCGCGAACGCGGCGAGGGTAAATGTGCGTTTCATTTTTTATAACTCCATAACGAGCATTAATTCCCGTCGATTCGACGGAACGATTGTTTTCTAAATTGTAAAAAACGCGCGAGGCGGCGTCAAGTTACAGGAGCGATTTAAGGGTTCTCAAATTGACAACGTCCCACGACTCGCCGTCTTCAGTCTCTCCTTTTGGCGTTTCAAGATACATCGGCATACCTTTGAATCTCGGGTCGTTGACGAGCATGGCGAACGCGTCAAGCCCAATTTCGCCTTTGCCGATATGGTCGTGTCGGTCGGCGCGGGAGCCTAGTTTTTTCATCGAGTCGTTGAGATGGAAAGCGCAGAGCCGGTCGAGGCCGATTATATTGTCGAACTGTTCGAACATCGACTCGTAACCCTCTTTAGTACGAATTTCGTAGCCTGCCGCGAAGACATGGCACGTGTCGAGACAGACGCAGAGCCTGTCCTTATGGTCGCACGCGTCGATAATGGCGGCGATTTCTTCGAACGTTCCGCCGAGGTAGGTGCCCTGTCCGGCAGTCGTTTCAATCAGGACCTTGACGTCGTTGTCAGGAATCGAGGCGAAAATCTGATCGAACGATTTTGCGACTCGGTCGATAGCGGATTCTTTGGTATCGTCTTTTGCCGCGCCGGGATGCATGACCACTTGCGGGACGCCGAGTATTTGCGCGCGTTCGAGCTCGTCGGTGAATCGCGCGATCGACTTGTCGTGCAGCTCTTTTTCTGGCGACGCCAGGTTGATTAGGTAGGAATCGTGAATGAGCGGTGTAAATTGCCCCGTCTCCTTGAGCGCGTCTTTGAACTTTTGCGCGGCGTCAGGAGCGATCGGTCTGTTCGCCCAACGATTGCTGTTGCCGGAGAAAATTTGGACGCAATCGTAACCGAGCGCTGAGGAATCGTAGACAGCGGCGTCGAAACCTGCCGCAATTGATTGATGGACGCCAAAATATGGCATAGCGTAACCTCGTCTGTGTTAAAATTATTCTTCTTGCGTTCGTATTGTGCAGACGACAAGATTAGGACGATTGAAAAATCGGGTAGGTATGACGCTTGGACCGAGCCCTCGCGATACGATTTCTGTCGTTCCGTCGATAACGTGTCGTCCGCCAGTATAGCGCGGCCAAAATCCTTGGTCAGGGGCGAAAAGGCCGTTTGGCAGCAGGTACGGAATGCGGAACTGTCCGCCATGGGCATGACCAGCTAGGACTAGGTCGAGCTTGTGGTCGGCATATTTTTCGAAGTGTTCAGGTCGATGCGTGAGCAGTATTGAGTATTGCTCAGGCTTATTAGGAACTTCGGCGAGCAGGTCTTCGACAATATCGGCGTCTTTACGATACTGTTTGACTAATGGAATCTCGCTGGTGTAAGTTGCTCGCGGGTCGCAAATTCCGGCGAGCAGGATCGAATTTGAAGTCGGAGTTCTTTCGGGGGCTCTTTCAAACGGAGTAATCACAAGCGCGCCGTTTTCATCGCGCGTAAGCTCAACTTGCGCGTTGTCGAGCACATAAGCGCCCGACGTTCTGACTAATTCGATGAATTCGCCGCGAAGGGAATCGACGAACTGAGCTTCATGGTTGCCTGTTACGTAAAAGACGGGCGCAATTTCTGTAAGCCTCTGAATCGTCTTGCGCGCATATTCTAAATCAGGATTGTATTCGTCGATTAGGTCGCCCGTAACAGCAATGACGTCAGGGCCTTGCTTGTGTATTTTACGCAACAGCCGAATGTTGTTCTTGCCGAAGCTCTTGCCGTGTAAGTCGGAAAGATGAACGATTTTTAGCTCGTTTAGGGCGTCAGGAATACGCGCGTCTGTTTCCTCGAAGCTCGTAACGTCGATAATATTGTTTTCCCAATAGAAGAGGAAATAGGTAAAGAATAAGAGAGCGCAAAGCCATTCGGCGGTAATGCGTTTGAGCCCTCGTGTTCTTCTCGAGACGTCAGGACGAGGCTGTTTAAGGGTTGGCTTCATAAAATATGGTAATCTGCTCTTTATTTCTTACGCCAAAACAGGGCGTCGGATATGCCTAATTGTTCTCTTGTCTCTTTGACGTCGGCGCGGAACCGGAGCGCGTCGACGGGATAGCCCGCCGTCGGCTTGAGCGATTTGTCGATGGCGCGACGCCAAAATTCGTTGAAGGCGTCCATCGACAGTTCCCGCAGGTATTTGGCGCAAATGGACGCGAGCGCGGTTGGAGCGTTCGATTCTCCTTTTCTGGTGAAACGTATCTCCAGCCTGATAGGAGAGGTAAAGGCAATTTCAGCGCCGTTTCTGTTTTTTCCTTTGCAAGCGATTAATCGGTATACGCTCGCGTCGCGCGATTCTTTCAAGACGCGTGTTTGGGCGTTTGGAAAGCTTTCGCTCAGGACCGGAGCGTACCGGTCGCGTCCGCCAAGCTTGTCGCACAGGACGATAAAAGTCGGCTCTTGCGTCGTCTGGACGACTCGCGCGATCATCTCGACGACAAGCGAAAGAGTAACGTTAGCGATTAAGTCGCTTTTGAGCCCTAACCGATCAAGGAGCGCGTTGAATTCGCTCGGCTGCGCGCGCCGCGCCGCTAAGTCGACGAGCGCGATTCTTTCGGCTTGTAAATGGGCGTTAATTTCGCGCAGCGTTTCGCGCAGCTTTTCCGGCGAGCCGGTTTTCGGGTCGACGGGCAAGGGAAGGTCAAATTCTTCTTCCCACGGCGGCGGAACGAGCGCGTTCGATTCTCTTGCAACGTTCGCTAGGACCGACCGAAACGACGCGCTTTCTAACGAGTTCGGCTCGACAAGCGCTGCGGCAAGCCAAAAGGAACGTTCGAGCGCGGCGAGCGACTTTGAGGCGGCGTAGAGCTTCTTCGAATCGACGAGCGGAAAGATCCCTTTTTGCGCGGAAATTGGCGCTAGCGCTTCGTTCATGCGTTCGATAAGACGCTGCGTGAAATCCAGATCGCAATTTGTTACCGGTTTCGGAATCGGTTCGACGTCAAAGAGAGTCGGTCCCGTCGGTTCCGGACGCTTTTTCTTCGATTTTTTGACGGGCTTAACGTCAGCAGACGCGCAAGTTTCCGACGACGGCAGAAACTCTGCGCCGCAATCTTCGTCGGACGCGATTCGCCAACACGAGGCGCCGACGACGAGCGGACCAAGGTTAGGGCCGTAGCCCGCCTCGTCGAGTCCGAGCACAAACGTCTCTTGCGAACGCGTCGTCATGCGGATTCGCTTTCGCAGTCAAGGCTGCCGGAGCGCCGCGCCAAGTCGAGCGCAAACGCAGAAAGGGCGACGTTATGCACGCGCGCTATCTGCACGCCTTTTCGTGCAAGCGCGACGGTTGTCGCGGTGGTAGCGAAATCGCGCGTTCTTATGGCGTCGGGATCGACGTCGTCGTCCGCGCTGACGCCGCGCGCTTCGTTGAACTGACGCGCCGTTTCCATCAAGAACCTCTTGCGCGAGTCGCCGACAAGCAGAACGCCGCCGAGCGTGTGCAGTTTCTCGACGTCGCGGAGCAGTTCCCAGTTCTGTTCGACCGTCTTTCCAAAGCCAAGACCGGGGTCAAACGCAATTTGTTCGAGCGGCACGCCCTGTTCGAGGAACGCGTCGCATCGGCGCGCTAGGAACGCATAAACTTCGTTCAACACGCCGTTTGGATACTCCGGAGTCGTCGCCTGCATCGTCTTCGGAACGTCGCGCATATGCATTAGGACGACCGCCGCATTATGGCGCTGCACGACCTCCGCCATTTCTTCGGGAAAGGCGGCTTCGTCTTCTTGCGCAAAGCGCTTCTGCGAGCCGATATAGCGTCCGGCGCCGACGTCGTTGATAATTTCCGCGCCCGCTTCTAGGACCGCGTCTGCGACGGCGGGCCGATAGGTGTCGACAGAAATAGGCGCGTCGAACGCCTCTTTCAGCGCGCGGACGGCAGGAACGACGCGGCGCAGTTCTTCCGCTTCGTCGACGGGATCGATTCCTGGCCGCGTCGATTCGCCGCCGACGTCAAGAATGCCGGCGCCGTCTCGAATTAACTTGCGCGCGGCGTCGACAAAAGCGTCCAGATCGACTTCGAAGCCTTGCCCATCCTTGGCGTATCGCCCGCCGTCGGAAAAGCTGTCCGGAGTTGCGTTTAAAATTCCCATAAGAACGATTCTATCGCATTGGATCGTTCTTGTCTTAAGCTTCCATCTAGCGATCACAGATTCTCCTCTCTAATCATTAGTCTAACGTTCCCTTGTTGAGTTGCGATCCAAAAGAGGCCGGGCTCTTGTTCAAAGAAAATCGCATAGGCGATCCAAATTTTTTCATTGGGGGTCGACGCGAGGACGACCGGTTCCGACCACGTTTTGCCTTCGTCGGCAGAGAAAGCGATCGAGAGCTTGTTGCGGCGCTTAATCCAGCTGTAGCTCATATCCTCGACGATCCAGTCGTTCGGATCGGGCTCGTAGTTGAACGCGGGGAATTTTTCGTCGCGGTTCCAGACAAGAACCCATCGCCCGTCGGAGAGTTTCGCTAGTTCGCCAAACGAGTTGTTGTTTTCGATACCGGTCGACTCCGGCTTCGACCACGTTTCGCCCGCGTCGGTCGAAATTGAACGGTAGAAGGTTCCTTTGGTCGTGCGGATGAGCATATAGACAGAACCGTCTTCTTTTTCAAGGAGTTTCGGTTCCATAGCGCCGTCATGGTCGTTGATTTTCGAGCCTTCCATGGTAATCGTTTGGGTTTTCGCCCACGATCGACCGTTGTCGTCGGAATAATAGACCGGAATCACGTGATTCCACGGCCGGATCGCCATTGTCGCCAAGACGATACGACCCGATTTCAGGGTAACCATAGCGCGGAGGGCGCCGACCCAATCTCGTTGGACGGGAAGAGGCTCCGACCAAGTTCGCCCGTTGTCGACGCTTCGGATCGTGTAGACGGGAATTTCCCACTCGCTCGGGCTGCCCTCGTTCCAACGGCCCGATTTCAGTTCTTTGCCATTGTCGAAAGCGATGACGAGCGAATCGTCTTTGGCGCGAACGATGGAGAAGTCGAGCGCTTGATATTTTTCCGGGTCGATCGCATTGGTCGTTTCCCATGTCTTGCCTTCGTCGACGCTCCAATGGGCGTCGGCTCCGGCGAGCGTTACGATCGAGTTGTCGGCGGCGCGCACAAATGGGCCCGGGTAGGGGCTCGGAAAGGTTTCTGCGTTTGGATGGAGCGTAATCGACGGATCCATAGCGAGCGCCGACGTCGCGGCTAAAAACGCGCAGACGCATAATAACGACGCGATTTTTTTCATAATATCACCTCTGCAGCTTGTATCGGTTGACGATTATGCCAGCGCCTTTTTGACTTCCGGCGCGTATTTGTGTATTCTCCGAACCACGTCTGCGATAACGCCCATATTCTCTTTAGGGGCAAGGAGATGCGATTGGAAGATCCAGATCGTCTCTTCTGCAATTTTGTGGAAATTCGGCAGCGCTGTTATTTCCGTCCATTCGTCCAGACGACGTTTCGAATAGACTCGTCGTCCGGCGCGCGTGTCAAGCGATTTCCGGACGTAGCCCATCCAGTCGCAGCTTCGGTAGCCGGTCCCGCAGCTGATTCCCTCGCGATGAATCGCTTGGATCAATTCGTCGCGCGAGAGCCCGAACTCTTCTTCGTCGACTCGGAACATATACAAATGCCACGCGCTGCGTCCGCCGTCGTAGACGCGCTGAGGATAAACGCCCGGTATTTCTTGCAATAACGCAGACAGATGGAGCGCGTTTTCGTTGCGGATATCCGCGTGCCCTGCGATGTAGGGCAGCTGCGCGGAGAGAATCGCGGCTTGGAACCCCGTCATGCGGTAATTTGACGCGCGCACCGGTCGATAGGCGTCGAGGGACGCGCCCGAGTGGGGCAGGAAGCCGTGCGTATGCGCGTCCAAGACTTTGTAAGCGAGGTATTCGTCGTCGGTGAGCACGACGCCCCCTTCGCCGCCCGCGAGGTTCTTCGTGATTTGCATACTGAAACAGCCGAGCGTTCCAAGGGTTCCGAGCTTCTTGCCTTTCCACTCGCCCATGACCGCTTGACACGCGTCTTCAATCACGGGCAGGTCGTGTTTTTCGCCAAGCGCCAGGAACGCGTCCATGTCGGCAGGCGCACCTCCGATGTGTACGGGCAAAATAGCTTGCGTTGCTTCGTTGACGAGCTTGTCTGCTTGCGCGGGGTCGAGCTGGTAGGTTTCCGGATCGACGTCGGCAAAGACGGGCAATGCGTAACATTCGAGGATGCTGTTGATCGTAGCGGCGTAAGTGTAAGGAGTAACGATAACTTCGTCGCCGGGACCGATATCGAGCGCCGAGAGCGCCGTTTGCAGCGCGGTCGTGCCGCTGCTGACGGCAAGACCGAATTTCGAGCCGAGCATGGCGGCAAAGTCGTTTTCGAATACGAGCGTCGGACTATCGGCGCCGCCCCGATTCCACCGACGCGACGTGAAAACTTCGGTCAGACGTTCGATTTCGTCGCCTGCGAAGAAAGGCCAAGCCGGTCCGGAATCGTATTTTGGGGCCTCGCCCCCTAGAATCGCGGGCTTAGAGTCTGGGTTGACAGCTCCGAAAATGGGCGCGGAAAAGGCGCCGAACGCGGCGGCAGCCGCTAAAGAGACGTTGGACGCTAGAAACTCACGACGGTTCTGATAATGTTTCATAGCCAGCCCTTTCTGATAGAGAGAACCACACGAGCGCCGACGACCTAAAAGTCGTCGGCGCAAGTATGGTTCGATTAACGAATTGAGAAATTCATTAAGTTATCTCTCCGTTGCAAGGACAACCGGACCGATAAGTCCGGACTTCTTGAGCGGAGATTGCGGCGTGTAGGTGTTGACGGGGCACCACGTCTTGCGCTCGGCTTCCGGCAATCCGGCGTCGCCAATGAGACGGTTGACCCAGCAGTTAACCACTTCGATTTCCAGCGTGTTTTTCCCATCTTCAAGGAAGCTGGTAACGTCGAGCCGATAGGGAGCGGTCCACACGCCGCCGACTTCTTTGCCGTTGATTTTCGCTTTCGCCATTTCACAGACGTCGCCGAAGGACAGGAAGACCTTGCATTTCGGCACGCCGTTGAGTCGGAAAGTGGTCTTGTAAACTGCGGTTCCGGAATAGAACTTGATCGCGTCGTCTTCGGAGGTCGTCCAGTCGATCAAGGAATCGAACTTAACGACGTCTTTCGGACCGCGCGCAATTTCTCCGGAATCGAAGGAGACGTCCCACGCGCCGTCAAAGGCGACGAGCGTCTCGAGTTTGACCGCGTTCGATGATGCGGAACCCTTTGTCGCGTCGGTATCTTCTTCAAAGACGACGAAATAGCTTTCTTGGGCGGCAAAGGAGAGCGGAATCGTCGTTCTTCCGTCTTTGGCGCTCCACGCTTGAACGTCTCGAGTTTCTCCGGTAGCCGGGAACCAGATTTCCGGCTGTTTTCCGTCGACGCGGAAAGTAACGTCAACGTCGACGAGTTCCTTGTCGTGTTGGTTCGCAATGAAGTAGACGTCGGAGTCTTTCATCGCGCGGCGGCAATAGACGAGCCCGGTTTCTTCCGGATATTCGCAGTCAGGCGCGCAATTGACCATCGCGAGCGCTTCTTCCATCGTCAAGCCGGACGCGATCGTGCCTTTTCCGACTTTGCGGAACTTGACGTTGACGCCGTCGACGTCGCCCCAGAGCGCGTCGGCGAGCGCTTGAACTTCCTTATCGGCTTGCGGGTAGTTTTGTAAGCTTGGCGAGCGATTCGGTTTCGGTCCAAGGACAAAGGCGCCGTCTTCGACGAGTTCTTTGACGCGCTTGAGAAGTTCCGGACGCATCGTTTCGAGTTTCGGAAGGACGAGGAGCTTGTACTGCGTGCCATGCGGCAGGGTCAGGAGCCCGTTGTCGTCGACGCTTGTCGTTTCACGAAGGACTTCGCCGTTGATGAAGTCGAATTGATATCCGCTTGGAAGGGGCGGATCGCAGACTCCCATCATTTTCGGGCAGTCTTCGCCGATGAAGTAAGCGACGTCGGCGACGTTCAAGCCTTGCTGCAGCATATAGTTAGCGCGCTTGAGGTACATGACGTACAGGTCGAGCTGCGTGAACCACGTGTTGTGACGATTGAATTCGTTTCCGAACCAAGCGTTAAAGCCGGGCTTGCGTTCGTCGGGCTGTTGGACGTAGAGGTGGAGCAGGGTGTTGTTGATACCCTCGGAGAAGAACCGGTCGGTCCGCTTCTTCATATTGACGGGACTGCGTCCGTAAGGATTGCCGGCGCAGGTGTTCGATTCGGACCAGATTTTCGTCTTGCCGTAGATATGCCCGCACGAGGCGGCGATGCGGTTTTCGACGTTGCCCAGCTCGCCTTCAGACCAGTATTCGCCCGCGATTTCATTCGACTGACCGCCATACTGGAGCCATTCTCCTGGGAATCCCCAGTGCCCGTAACATTCGAGCCAGGTGTGCCTGCCATGTTCGTTGCTCGCGTCGCGCAGACCGCCGACGTAAGAGTAAGCGACTTCGTCGGCGATGAAGCGGCGCAGGTCCCACAGGAAACGTTCGGAAATGTCAAGGTTGCCCGCGACCGAGCCGTAGAAGACCGGCAGATAAGGCGTGGGGTCGTACCCGAACGACGCTTCAAATTTTTCGGCGAAATTGTCGGTGAAGTTCTGACCGCCGACTTCGTAACTGTCTTGAACGACCGTCGTGAAGGACTTCATATCCTCTTCCGGGAAGCGTTCGATGAGGTCTTTCATATACGCGTTGAAGTGCGTGATCGCGTGTTCGCGGCTCATCTTGTCGACTTCATAGCCGGTCGCTTCGGGGACGGCGGGCGCGTTGGTTGTGCCGGTCGGGACGGCGCCGAAACGAGCGACGATCCAGTCGCCTTCGGGCACGGTCCAAGTCAGAACGCCGTCTTGGAATTTATCGGTCAGGTCGACGACTTGCGAGGGATCGTATCCGAGCGAATCGTCGGCGCGGTACGCTTCCGGCGCGGCGGGCCATTGGTATTCGGACCAATACGGCTGCGGCGTCTGGTGCATTTTGGCGAGCGTCTTATCGAAGACGGCGGCGACTTTGGAGGCCCCGCTAATCTCGACGGACGCAAGCGCGGCGGCGCGGTCGCTCTTGACGACGAGCTCAAACGTTTTGGCGGCCGTGGGCGCAAAGTTTGCCGTAACGGGGGCGTACGGGATAAATCCAACGCTCTTTTCCGGGTTGTAACGGCTGATTTCGAACGCAACTAATTTCGTCTTTGTATCGCCGTCGACGGCATAGAGTTCCGCTTGTGCGACAAGGGGGGTCGCGCTCGGCGTTACGGTAACCGACGCCATGCTCTTGACGCCTTTGTTCTCGAAGACGATCGTTTTCGCTTCGCCCGCGGGCAGCGCGAATCCGTCGGCGAAATCGAACTTAAGGATATCGTTGGACCCTTCCGGCGCGGGATACGCCAAGACTTTCACGTCTTGGTATTCGTGCGGTTTTTCGGCGTTGACAGGCGGCAAATCGAGTTCGCCCTTGAACTCCATGGGACCTTTCAGCGCCTTTTCGCTGACGACGACGTAACGCATCGCTTCTTTGTAGGAGATCCACGGACCGCCCGATTGGCTCCAGCCGGGCGAATTAAAAATGCCCATTTCGACGCCGATTTCAGACGCGGTCTTAAACGCGGTGTGAATGATTTCCCACCAATCGTCGGAGAAGAATCGGACCGGACCGGTCGGCACGGCCTCTTGCCCAATGTCGCCGATATACGCGCGATCAATACCGACCGATTTCATGGCGATTAAGTCTTTTCTGGCGCCCTCGCGCGACGAGTTGCCAGAGAGCCAGTACCAATAGGCTCCCGTGCGAACTTTGTCGACCGGATTTTGGAAATCGGCGAGCAAGGAGTCGCGATCGGGATTCGTCGGCAGTTGGTTGGTTTCCGGCGGCATTTTATGAGAAAACGTCAAGTCGTTGGCGCGTTGTCCGTACGACGGCTGCGTTGCGAACGACGATATGCCGAACAACGCCGCTCCAACGAGCATGCTGAGAAGAAAACGACGTCCTTTAAACATAACAAAGACCCTTCTGCTAGGTAACGTTGTTAACCTTTGCGCGTTGCGCCAAGGTTGGAATGTCAGTTTGACCGATTATAACAAACGTAGAATCGAAAAACAAGCGGGTAAATAATTTGAAAAGCGGGTCCGCTATTATTAAAGGGGTGTTATTACGACGCTTTTTTAATAATTTTCTTGACGTAGATATTTCAGTCGCTTATAATTGTGTTATAAGGCGTTGCGGCGTCTTGGCCGCACGGTCGAACGTCAGCGTGATAAGAGAGAACGGAGCGCTTAAATGGCCAGAAAGAATAAAAAATCGAGAAAGAATTCATCGCCTGGCGACAACAGTATGAATTCGCCTAACGTCTACAATATAAATTCGTCCAGCGCCTATAACGCGAATTCGCAAGGCGTTGAAAGGGAGCCGCAGCAGGCGTCGGCGCTCGATCACGCCGTCATTGAGGAGACGATACGGCGCAAGGCGAATCGCCGCCTGGCGTCTTTAGACGCGCTTCGCGGCCTCAATATGCTTTTCATTATTGGTCTTGCCAGCTTGATAGCGGCGTGCTGCAGTCTTCATCGGAGCGATTTTCGCGTCTTTGGGGACGAAGGCTATGAGGCGGCGACCGCAGTTCGGCAGTTTGTTTCTCCTACTGTTCTCGTCGAAATCAAGAAGCAGATGAGTCATGTCGTTTGGAACGGTTTACGCCATCACGATACGATTTTCCCTCTGTTTCTTTTTCTGGCGGGCGTTTCATTTCCTTTTTCTTACCGCAAGCAGTTGGCAAACGGCAGACCGGCTTGGCGTATCTGTTTGAAAGCGATCATCCGCGGTTTTTCGCTCTTTCTCGCAGGGTTCCTTTATTCGAACGCCGTGCGATTTGATTTTCCGGAAATGCGCTTCATGGGGGTCTTGCAGCACATTGGACTTGCGTGGATGTTTGCGGCGTTTATTTATATGGCGTGTTGGCGGCGCGTGAAGCTCCAAGTTGGGATCTGCGCTGGCGTTCTAATTCTCTACTGGCTGGTTGTCGCGCTTATTCCGGCGCGGGACGTTGCGCCCGATTCCGCGTTTACTGCAAGCGCTTTTAAATCGCGCGCCGCTCAACTCTTCACTGTTCGCGCTTACGACAAGTACTTTGACGCGTCGTTGGCCGTTGCCGCAAATGGCGCTGACGCTGCGGCGGCTGAAACTGCGGAAGGGCAGGCGGAAGGAGAATTGGTCGGAGAACAAACTGACGTCGCTGAGCCCGTAGTTGTGGTCAGACATAGCTTAAAGGGGCTTATTGCCGGAATGTTCGACGAACAGCCGCTTCCTGAATTTGGGTCGGCAAGTTATCCGGAGGTTGGAACGGTCGACCATAATCTGCTTCCGGAAGGCTGCGTGGTCAATTATATCGACCGACAGTTTGTGCCGGGCAAGCTTTATCACGACCGCGACAATCATCGCACGAAGATGAAGAAGGGCGAAGTTGAAACGACTTACGATCCCGGTATTTGGCGCAATATGCGCGATCCGGAAGGCTTGGCGTCGACGTTCCCCGCGATCGTAACCGCGCTGCTGGGTATGTTGTTCGGCGGCGTGCTGCGCGCGGACGATTTAATCTGCTCGAAGTCGCGCAAATTGCGCTTGCTGTTCGGGTACGGCGCCCTGTTGGTCCTGATTGGGTTCGCATGGCACTTGTATTTCCCAATCAATAAGAATTTGTGGAACAGCTCGTTCGTTTGTTTTGTCGGCGGTTGTTCGGCAATTGCAATGGCGATCTCGTATTTGCTCATCGACGTCTGGAGGATGTACTGGCTAGGGTTCCCATTCGTCGTTGTCGGTATGAACTCGCTTGGAATTTACATGATTACTCGCATCGTCAACTTCACGTCGATGCGCAACTTCTTCTTTGCCGACGCCATTTCGAGATTCGTTCCGAACGAGTATCCGGATCCGAACTTTGTCGTCGACCCGAGCGTTGCGGATCCGAGCGCCGTTGAAATTCCAATGATAGCGTGCGACAGTTTCCAAAATATCGCGACAATCTGCGCGGGGCTCATCGTCTCCTGGGTCTTCTTGTTCTGGCTTTATAGGAAACGAATCTTCTTCAAGCTGTGATCCGAACCTCGCTGGCGTCGGCGCCGCAAGTCGGCGTTTGACGCCTCTTAATAGGGCTTGGTTATTACGGTAAGGCAGGGATGAAGTCCACGGACGCCGACAAAAAACGCCCAATTTGCGACGATATGCAAATTGGGCGTTTTCTCGTTCTTGCGGTTAAGGGAAACCGATCACATATCTTTTCCAGAAAGCGCTTTAACGAATTGTTCGTTGGAAACGTTCGCTGGGAAATACGCGACGTACTCTGCGATCGACGCGTTTAGGTCGACGATAAGCTGAATGTACGCAAGGATTAGTTCGCGGTTTTTTTCGAGCGTCACGATCGCTGTTTGCGGGTCGGAGTCTAATTCCAACTTGAGCATGACGTCGGGCGAGCCCAATTTAGCGCTAAGGTCTTGCGCTGTCTTTAAGCGCTCTGGAATGAGCCCGCTGGAGCGGCGCATATTTGCGTTGAAGGTTCGCGGAGAACCGAGGTCGAAATTTTTTCCGCAGAAGGGGACTGTCGTCGGCACAGGATAGCCGTAGCCGGGCGAAATGTTCATCATGCGGAGCAATTTGATTTGCGTTTCTCGAACTTTCGTCTGAGCGGCGACCATTCTCGCTTGTGCGCCGAGCGCCTGCGTGGAAACGAATTGGTCGTTCGGAGCGCTTTTCAGCGCGGCAGTATATTGCTGGAGCGCTAAAGTTTCAATTCGGAGCGTCGCGACCGCGCCTTGAAGTTCCCAGTAGGTTTTCGCAACGTTGTGTCTTACGTAGGGGACGCCCGGGACCCTTGAAAACGCATTAGCGAGCGAGAGCCCGCGCTCGGAAACGCCGGTCCGGTCGTCTGTTTTCGGCTGGACCGGCGCGAAATAGATTTCAACGACCCGTTGCACGCGCTGGTAGATTTCCGTCTGTTCGGCGTTTGCCGCTTCCGCATTGGCGGCGTTTCTTTGCGCCGTTTCGTAAGAAGGCAGGCTGTTCTGCGTTCCGGACGGCGCGTAGGAATCGAATTCTTGTTGTTGAGCTCTGACAATCATCGTTTCGGAAGGTTCGGCGTCGCCGTCGACATTTTCGCCGCGCGATTCTTCGTACATATCCGCATAGAACTTGTCGAGCTCATCGTCAAAAGGGCACCAATAGGCTCCGTCGCCGACAGGGGGCGCTGGGACGACAGGCGTCGGAATGTACAAGGGAGCTTCGAATTGCTCGTATCCGGTGATGATAATCGGCAGGGAACCGTCTTGATGCGGCTCGGCGCTCTCGGCGACGTTCGGCTGCACGGCCGCGGTCGCTACTGAAGGAGCGCTTGGCGCCGCTTGACTGATCTCAGGGCTGTTCATCTCGTTTTCAGCCGCCTCCTTTGCCGCTTCTTCCTCAGCCGCTTTCTTCGCTTGCTCTTCCGCAGCTACTCTTGCGGCTTCCGCCTCGGCTTCTTTCTTGGCTTGTTCCTCTGCGGCTACTCTTGCTGCTTCCGCCTCAGCTTCTTTCTTGGCTTGCTCTTCCGCGGCTACTCTTGCGGCTTCTGCCTCAGCGGCTTTCTTGGCTTGTTCCTCCGCGGCTATTCTTGCTGCTTCTGCCTCGGCTTCTTTTTTGGCTTGTTCCTCTGAGGCAACTCTTGCCGCCTCTTCCTCAGCGGCTTTTTTGGCAGCCTCTTGGTCGGCGGTTTCTATAGGTTTGTCGATCGTGTAACTTACCGGCAAAATCTTGGTCGTCGAGTCGGCGGTGAAGGAAGCGAGCGCCATACCGGCCTCGGAATCTTCCGGAATCGGTTCGTCAAGGACGCTCGGAGAATCTGACAAGAGCGTAGGAAGGAGCTCGATTTGTGCGGCAAGATTTTCAAGATTGGCGTCTTCTGGAATTGAATCGTCGAGAACGCTTGGCGAATCGGGCAAGAGCTCGACTTGCGCGACAAGGCTTTCAAGATTAACGTCCTCAGGGATCGGTTCGTCAAGAATGCTCGAAGAATCGGAGGTCAGCGCGGAAAGCGGATCTGCTTGCGCTAGGACGTTTTCAACAAGCGGCGTTTCAGCGCCGTCCAAGATCAAACGGCGTAAAAGAGCGTTTGCATAGTCGGTACGATAATAGGCGTCGGCGAACGCTTCGCGCGCGGGCTCAAGATAGTCGAGACCGGGCAGGACCAGCGGGCAATAAGTTACTCGGTTGGCAGGCTGCGGCGCGTTTTGCGCGGGCGGGGGCGTCTGCTGGGGCGCGCCGGTCTGGGCTTGGGCGCTCGGGAGCTGATTGAGCGTGCCGAGCAGCCGATCCCCTTGCAAACTGCCCTGGACCGTTTCACAAGAGTAAGCGGCAATAGCGCAGTTATACTTGATCGCGGCGGCAATGGCTCCTTTTTGCGCGTTGAAGTACCGGTCTGCGGCGGCAAAGAGGGAGACGGCGGTCGCCGACTGCGATTGGAACTCTGCCTCAAAGAGCGCTTTTTCCGCCGCCGCTTGGGTTGCGCGCGTTTGGAGCGTGTCGTAGAGTAGCGGCAGCAGAACATTGAGCTTGGTCGCTTCGGCGGACATTTTGCGCTGCCGCGCCATTTCTTCGTAATTAGTTTTATAGACGCCTGTGGCGGGCGTCGCGGACGGAATATAGAGCGCGACGACTTCCGAGCCAAAGAACCGCGTCGTCTTGTTGGGCGCGCCCTGGGCGCGGTTCATTGCGGCGCGTCGACCGGCGGGCGTGGAGAACGCGGCGTCGAAATCATATTGCGCCTGTAAGAAGTCGAGACGCGCGGCGTCGTACTTCTGTTTTGCCCCGCTTTGTGTGGAGACGGCGAGCGCATAGACGGCTGGAGGAAGATTGTCCGAATGCTTATCGAGGAGCTGAGCAATGCATTTGTTGATATAGCTATGATTTAGCGCGGATAAGACGACGAGCGCGTGTTTGCCCGAGAGATCCCAATATGCGTCGAGACGGCGCAGACGGTCGGCAGGGGAATAAGCGCCATGAAGTAGCCGTTCAAGCGGAAGGGGTTCTCCAACGACGTCGGTCAGAGCTGCGACCCGAAAGAACGGCTCGAGCTGAGCGCCGGCGACGTCGGGGCTTTGCTTTTGTGCGGCGGGCTGTTGCTGCGCGGCTGCAGGCGCGTTGAATTGCGGAGCTTGGGCGTCGTTAGGCGCGTTTCCCTGCGCGGAAGGGGCCGCGCCCCCGGCGGGCGGAGTTGCAGGCGCTTGCCCCTCGGCGTTCGATCCGACTTCCGGACCGAAGCCCATCTCCGGAACGGAGTCGTCTTGCGCGAACGAGTTTGCGGTCAACGCGAGCGTCATTCCTGCCAATAGGACGACAAGATGCGTTAATCGCAGAACCGATCGTTGAAACGCATTAAGCGTCATATACGAAAGGACGTTTGCAGACGCGGCGAATTTCATAACTGGCTCCCAGACCAACGAGATCGGCGCGCCGATTCGTTGAAACGTGCGTATTGCAGAGCAAAAATATTCGTTTATAATTAATCGTCGTTGACAACGCTTCCAACAGAGAGCAGCGTTCGAGGGGTTTTTAGCTTCCCAGCCTCGTCTCTGCGCCGCGGTTAAAAGCCAATAAACCGCTTATATTATACTCGGGAAATGATTAAAAAGGAATAGTTTTTTGTGAGACTTTAATTGAATAGGGCTATTTTTTTCGATTGAGAAAGTCGGTAATAGAGATAATCGCTTTATGCGCTACAATCAGATAAAAGCGAAATGTTTGGCGTTTTGATTTTTGCGTTGAAATGGCGCGCGATTTGCCTCGTTGTTTTGTCGTTTCTTACAGAAGTATTGTCGTGCGTTTTTAGGAAAGATATATGGATCCGTCGTTTTACTTTACCGACCATGACGATGAGCTCAGCGAAGCCATTGAGGAAGGGCGGAAGCGTCGTTTTGTCAAGCGTTTTGTCGTCTTTGCGGTGATCCTGGCGCTTTTGGGCGGCGTCGCGTTGTTTGTGACTCAGCGTTATTTTTCGCCGATCGACCCTGCGAAAGCGACGAAGGACAAAGCGGTCAGCTGGCTTGTGCTGCGCGATTTGAGCAAAGAGCCTGCGGAGACGCGCGAACAGCTCTTCGAAATGTACATAGGAAACGTCTCGGTTCCCGAATCGACGGACGCCGAAGGGGCGGTCTACGCTTTGCCGAAGTCTGTCCAGAAGTTTTCGGGTATGTTTTTGTCCGGCCGAGACGAAAAAGTCGCGGCTTGGCGCAAGAAAACGCGTCGCCTTCCCGCCCTTCGAGTCGACTATATCGTTTCCGGGTCCGACGAGCGCGCCGGTCAATACGTAACGTCGAGCGACGTCGTTCCTGGTCCTGCGCTTGTGGAGCGTTGGGAAACGCGTCAGAAGGCGCTGGAATCTGGCAAAGGGCGCCAAAAGCCGACGAAAGCTGAAAGAAACGTTCAGCTACTCATTATGCAGTGGTTCGTATCGCGTTGCAAGACGTACGACGCGACTCCCGACGTCTCGAAACGCGCGAAACTAGACGAACTGGCGCGCGACTTGCAGAACTTTCAGGATTTCTACAACAACATTCGCATCAGCGGCAAAAAAGACCCGTTGACCCGGTCGGAAATGCTGAGTGAATTCGAGATGACGATCGACAGCTGGCTCGAAGTGTCGACGCCCGAAGAGTTGGCAAAAGTTTTGTGGTTCAAAGATCTGCTTGTCGCGGTCGTCGTCCAGCAGATGAGCGGCGGCTCCGCAAGGCTTTTCGAGTATCCGCCCGTCATTCCGAAAAAATCAGCCCCCGCTGGTCCTGATAACTTGCAAGAGCGGAAAGACCGAGCCGACGCCGCGTTCAAAAAGGCGCTCGACAGCGTGAAAGGATACGCGTTCGGCAAGCAGGAATGAACGCTTGCCCATTGAGCTTGCACAAGAGCAATGTCGTTGACGTCATTAGAGAAAGAGGCGCGCCGCCTGGGGATTCCTCGGCGGCGCGCCGTCTTTTTTAGCAGGTTGGAACGCCAGCGTTACTCAAGAGTTGACGCAAGACCGTTTGCAGGACGCCGCCGTTGTTGTAGTAGGCGAGCTCGACTTTTGTGTCGATACGCGCGCGCGCGCTGAACTTGGTTACTTTGCCGAGCGTTTCGGGGTCGGTGGAGACGGCGGTAACTTCAATTTCGGAGCGCGGAACGAAATCGTCGCTCAGCTGCGGGATCGTGAATTGTTCGGAGCCGGTGAGACCGAGCGATTTCCAGCTTTCGCCGTTGACGAATTCGAGCGGCAGGACGCCCATACCGACGAGGTTGCCTCGGTGGATGCGCTCGAAACTCGACGCGACGACGGCGCGGACGCCGAGCAGGGTCGTGCCTTTGGCGGCCCAGTCGCGGCTGGAGCCGGTTCCGTATTCGGAGCCCGCCAGGACGACGAGCGGGACGCCTTCTTCACGATACTTCATCGCGGCGTCGTAAACGCTCATGATCGGTCCGTCGTTAGCCGTCTTGCCGAAATATTTGGTAACGCCCCCTTCGGTTCCCGGCGCTAACAAGTTGCGGATTCGAATGTTCGCAAAGGTTCCCCGGGTCATGACTCGGTCGTTGCCTCGGCGCGAGCCGTAGCTGTTGAAGTCGCGGAATTCGACGCCGGCGTTCAGCAGGAACTCGCCCGCCGGGGAGTCTTTTTTGATCGCGCCCGCCGGGGAGATGTGGTCGGTCGTTACGGAATCGCCAAGACAGAGGAGCGCGCGCGCGTTTGCGATCGCCTCTTGCGGCTGCGCTTCTTTTGTCATTTCCGCCAAGAAGGGCGGCTCTTGGATGTACGCGCTCTTTTCGTCCCAGTCGTAGAGTTCGCTCGCGTCGGTCGGGATAGCGTTCCACAAAGGGTTCGAGTCGAAGATTCCGCGGTAATTTGCGGCGTAGACCTCTGCGTCGAGCGCGTCTTTGGCGATGGCGTCGATCTCTTCGTTCGTCGGGAAGATTTCCGACAGCATGACCGGCTTGCCGTCTTTGTCGGTTCTGATCGGTTCGGTCGTCATGTCGATATTGGTCGTTCCTGCGAGCGCGAACGCGACGACAAGGGGCGGGCTGGCAAGGTAGTTCGCCTTGACGAGCGGGTTGACGCGGCCTTCGAAGTTGCGGTTGCCGCTCAAGACGGCGGACGCGACAAGGTCGGCGTCAGTTACCGCCTTGGCGACCGGAGCCGGAAGAGGACCGCTGTTCCCGATGCAGGTCAAGCAGCCGTATCCGACGACGTTGAAACCAAGCGCTTCGAGCGGTTGGAGCAGGTCGGCTTTTTTCAAGTAGTCGACGACGACGCGCGAGCCGGGCCCGAAGCTGGTCTTGACGTACGATTTCGGCGCTAGTCCGCGTTCGACCGCTTTTTTCGCAAGGAGGCCCGCGGCGATCATGAGCCGCGGGGCGCTCGTGTTCGTGCAGCTGGTGATCGACGCGATGACGACGGCGCCTTGTCCAATTTCTTCTTGTCCGGTCTTAGGCAAGCGCGGGGACTCGGGGCAGTCGGACCCGTCCCAAACGACGGTCGCTTTTTTGTTCGCTTCTTCGTCGGTCAGCGCGAACCCGCGTTCGGCGATCGGAGCGCGGAGCGATTTCTGAAACGCGTTTTTCATCTCGGAGAGCGGAACGCGGTCTTGAGGACGTTTCGGGCCCGCGAGACTCGGTTCGACTGTCGACAGATCAAGAGCGAGGACTTTGGTATACGCCGGAGTCGGCGCGTCTGCGGCGCGGAAGAGACCCTGCGCTTTGGCGTACGCCTTGACAAGCGCAGCTTTTTCGGGGGCGCGACCCGTGTCGCGCAGGAATTGGATTGTCTTGTCGTCGATTGGGAAGAACCCGGTCGTGGCGCCGTACTCGGGCCCCATATTCGCCAAGACGGCGCGGTCGGCGACGTCAAGATTCGCAGCGCCGTCCCCGAAATATTCGACGAATTTGCCGACGACGCCTTCTTGGCGCAGCAGCTGGACGATCATCAGGGCGAGATCCGTTCCGGTAACGCCGCTCGGCAATTTGCCCGTGAGTTCGAACCCGACGACTTGCGGCGCGAGCATATAGTACGGCTGACCGAGCATGACCGCTTCCGCCTCAATGCCGCCGACGCCCCAGCCGAGCACGCCAAGCCCGTTGATCATGACGGTGTGGCTGTCGGTCCCGACAACGCTGTCCGGATAGAGGACGCCGTCGAGCCCTGCGGCTTTTATCGTATCGCAGGAGGATTCGCAGACGACTTCGCCGAGGAATTCCAAGTTGACTTGGTGGATGATTCCGACGGCTGGCGGAACGACGCGGAAGTTGTCGATCGAACGCTGCGCCCAGCGGAGCAGGGAGTAGCGTTCGGCGTTGCGTTCGAATTCCAGCTCGACGTTCTTTTGGAGCGCGTCGTTGGAGCCGAAATAATCCGTTTGGATCGAGTGGTCGATAACGGCGTCGACGGGAATGAGCGGATTGATCTTGTTCGGGTCTCCTCCGAGCCTCTTCATCGCCGAGCGCATCGCGGCCAGGTCGACGACGGCGGGAACGCCGGTGAAGTCCTGCAAGATGACGCGCGCGGGCTTGAATGGAATTTCGATCGTCTGTTCGAGCTTAGGCGTCCACGCGGCAAGGCTCTTGACGTCCTCTTCGGAGACGGCGAAGTTGTCGCAGTTGCGCAAGGTCGCTTCTAGGAGCACGCGAATTGAATAGGGAAGGGCCGAGAGGTTGGTCAGTCCGCGTTCTTCCAACGCGCTGAGTTTGTAATAGCCGTATTTTTTACCATTTACGTTCAAGACGTCGAACGAGTTGAAATAATCGCGACCCGAAATAGCGTCGGTCATTGAGCGTCTCCTAATGTAGTGTTTATGCTTGATGGCGTCGACTCTCTTGCGCGACGCGATTTTTCCGATGATTCTACACGAATTCTGACAATATTCAAGCGTAACGGGCGCGCCTTGATTCGGGGCGTCCGCAAGAAATAAAAAAAGCCGCTTTCAATGAAAACGGCTTTGAGTGGCGGGGGCAGGACTTGAACCTACGACCTCAAGGTTATGAGCCTCGCGAGCTACCAACTGCTCCACCCCGCGATCCTTAACGCTGAAAGGCGCTCTTGCGTCTCTCAACGACCCCATTGTAACAGAGGTTCGAGGATTGTCGAGAGGGAAATTTTCATTTTCTTGAGAATTTGCGCGTTCTGCTGCGGCAAATCACAAAGAAGAGAAGACCTTTGCTGCAGAACTCTTGACTTTGAGCAGAGTTGTTTTTAGCGCCCAATTGGGAGAAATTTTAACGCAGTCTCATATCGCTAACGTTTTTAATGGTCAAGGTTTAGAATATGACGATTCCTGTCTGAAAATTATCTTTCTCGAGACGCCGAGCAAAAACTCTGTAAAAAAGTTGCATTTCATCTTTGCTGACGATACAATTGATTCCATATGCGTTAGGCGGCGCGTCGAGTCGCGCTTACGCGGCGCGCCGATTTGACGTCGCCTTTTCGCGCATCCACGACCTGCATTTTGAATAACAGTCGTCCTAGAAAGCGAGGCCCTGTATGATGAAAAAAGTTTATTTACTCTTAGCGTTCTTGTGCGCGTCGAGCGTCGCGTTGGCGCAAGATTCCGAGCAACCGACGACCTACGACCCTGACGCGACGGCAGAGTCGCTCGGACTCGAGCCGTATCGCGCGCCGGAAGGCTTGTTCCCGATCTTCCCCTGGGACCACTTAGCAAGCTGGGGCGAACAATATCAGCCGCTCGAAGAGGGGATCAAGTCGATGGCGGAATGCAGCTGCACGCTTTCGGGCTTTGTCGCCGACGAACGCGGCGTCCAGATTGCGAAGGAGAACGGCTTGAAATGCATCTATGAATTGAACATAGACACGTTCGACGAACGCAATTTCACCGAAGAAGAGATCCAAGAGAAGATCGCGAACCTCGATTTACACATTAAAGAGCGCGTCGAGTCGACGAAAGACGATCCCGACGTCATCGGCTACAACCTGCGCGACGAGCCGGGCGCCTACCATTTTCGGTGCTTGGCTGCCGCCGTTGCCTCGGTGAAGAAGTATGCGCCGGGCAAATTGGCGTATATCAATTTGTTCCCCGGCTATGCGTCGACGATCGGCGCGAACGTCGATTCGCAGCTTGGAACGCATACGTATCGCGAGTATCTCGAACGATTCGTTCAAGAGGTCAAGCCGCAGTTGATCAGCTATGATAATTATATGGTCGAGTACTCGGACGATTTGCGCAATCTCGAGCGGGGCGTCAGCCATTTTGCCGACCTGTTCGAAGTTCGGGACGTCGCGCAGAAATACGAACTGCCGTTCTGGTACATTGGCAGCAGCCTGTGCATTATGCCAGATTCGTCGCCGCCCAGCCCGACCCGGTATGCGTATCAGATGTACACCGCGCTCGCCGCAGGAGCCGAAGGAATCACCTGGTTCCTCTATTATCCGCTCGGATGGAAAGAGAGTCCGGTCGACCAACAAGGGAAGAAGACGATCTCTTGGTCCTATATGCGCGCGATCAACGAGCAGATGAAATCGCTCGGAACCTACTTGCTCGGATATGAGAACGCCGCTTGCGGCATGACGCCGTTGTATACGCAAGAAGAAGCGCCGAATTTGCCGCAGTTCCCGGCGCTGCCCGACAACGTCCTGAAAAACGTCAGTATAAAATTCTCGGGGAACGCAACGAACTATGAATCGGGACCGAAGCTGATGATTGGCGAGTTCAAGCAAAAAGACGGTGAAAACGTCGCCGCGCTCGCTGTCAATTTGAATATCTCGATCTCGGAAAGGCTTTACTTCGAGTTCCCCGACGGGTATAAGACCCTCAAAGTCGTTTCTCCTGTCGACGGTTCCGAATCGGTCGTTTCCGACGAGCGAGTCAAGGACGGATTCTGGATTTTGCCCGGGCACGGAAGGCTCTTTGTCTTTGAGAAATGAACGCTGCGTCGATCGTCAAAAAGCTAATGGCAGCAAGATGAATAACAGTCGTTTTAGAAAGCGAGACTCCCTATGTTGAAGAAAGCTTTTTTACTCTTGGCGCTCTTGTGCGCGTCGAGCGCCGCGTGGGCGCAAGATCCCGATCAGCCGACAACCTACGACCCCAACGCGACGGCAGAGTCGCTTGGGCTCGAGCCGTATCGCGCCCCGGAAGGTTTTTTCCCGATCTTTCCCTGGGATCATACGGCAAACTGGGTCGGCTCGTTTCAGTCGCTGGAAGAAGGGTTCAAGTCGATGGCGGAATGCAGCTGCACGCTTTCGTCTTTTGTCGACGACGAACGGGGCGTCCAGGCTGCGAAAGAGAACGGCTTGAAATGCATCTATGAAATCCGTCTGGATCCGTCCGATAAGAGCGACGGAAATCGCCGCGGCTCGTTCGAAACGCGCAATCTAACCGAGGAAGAGATTCAAGAGCAGACCGCGAACCTCGATTTGGTCATTAAAGAGCGCGTCGAGTCGACGAAAGACGATCCCGACGTCATTGGCTACTACCTGTGCGACGAGCCGGGCGCCTATCATTTTCGGCTTTTGGGGACCGCCGTCGCCGCCGTGAAGAAATACGCGCCGGGCAAATTGGCGTATATCAATTTGTACCCCGGCTATGCGTCGACGATCGGCGCGGACGTCGATTCGCAGCTCGGCACGCACACGTTTCGCGAGTATCTGGAACGATTCGTTCAAGAGGTCAAGCCGCAGTTTATCAGCTACGACAACTATATGATCGAGTACTCGGACGATTTGCGCAATATCGGCCGCGGCGTCAGCCATTTTGTCGATCTGTTTGAAATTCGGGACGTCGCGCAGAAATACGAACTGCCGTTCTGGTATATCGGGAGCAGCTTGAATATTATGGAAGAGTCGTCGCCGCCGAGCCCAATGCGCTACGCGTACCAGATGTACACGGCGCTCGCCGCAGGGGCGGAAGGAATCACCTGGTTCCTCTATTATCCGCCCGAGCCCGAGTGGAGGGATGGGCCGGTCGACGACCAGGAGGGCAAGACCGTCTATTGGCTCTATATGCGCGAGATCAACGAACAGATGAAAGCGCTTGGAACCTATTTGCTCGCGTATAAGAACGTCGCTTGCGGGATGACGCCGTTGTATTCGCCAGAAGAAGCGCCGAATTTGCCGCAATTCCCCGCGCTGCCCGACAACGTCTTGAAAAACGTCAGCATAAAATTCTCGGGGAACGCTTCAACATTTGAATCGGAACCGAAGCTGATGATTGGCGAGTTTAAGCAAAAAGAGGGCGAGAATGTTGCGGCTCTTGCCGTCAACTTGAATATTTCGATCTCGGAGAGGATTTACTTCGAATTGCCCGACGGGTACAAGACGCTCAAAGTCGTCTCGCCTATCGACGGTTCCGAAACAGTTGTTACCGACGAGCAACTCAAAGATGGATTCTGGATTTTGCCCGGCCATGGAAAGCTCTTTGTCTTTGAGAAATGAACGTTATTAACAGCAGCAAGACAAACAACAGTCGTTTTACAAAGCGAGGTCCCTATGATGAAGAAAGCTTTTTTACTCCTGGCGTTCTTATGCGCGTCGAGCGCCGCGTTGGCGCAAGACTCCGACCAGCCGCAGACGTACGACCCTAACGCGACGGCAGAGTCGCTTGGGCTCGAGCCGTATCGCGCGCCCGAAGGATTTTTCCCGGTCTTTCCCTGGGATCATTTTGACGAATGGGGCGACATATTTCAGTCGCTCGAAGAGGGATTCAAGTCGATGGCGGAATGCAACTGCACGCTTTCGTCTTTCGTCGACGACGAACGAGGCGTTCAGGCTGCAAAAGAGAACGGCTTGAAATGCATCTACGAACTGCGTCTGGATCCGTCGGACAAGAGCGACGGAAATCGTCAGGGCTCGTTCGACGCTCGTAATTTCTCCGAAGAAGAGATCCAAGAGCAGATCGCGAGGCTCGACGCGCTTATTAAAGAGCAGGTCGAGTTGACGAAAGACGATCCCGACGTTATTGGCTACTACCTGTGCGACGAGCCGGGCTCCTATCATTTTCGGCTTTTAGCAGTTGCCGTTGACGCCGTGAAGAAATACGCGCCGGGCAAATTGGCGTATATCAATTTGTTCCCCGGGTACGCGTCGACGATCGGCGCCAACGTCGACTCCCAGCTTGGCACATATTCGTATCGCGAGTATCTGGAACGATTTGTTCAAGAGGTCAAGCCGCAGTTGCTCAGCTACGACAACTATATGCTTGATTATTCGGACAATATGCGCAACATCCATCGAGGCGTCAGGCATTTTATCGATCTGTTCGAAGTTCGTGCCGTCGCGCAGAAATACGACCTGCCGTTCTGGTTTATTGGGAGCAGTATGTGTCTCAGGGACGAATCGTCGCCTGCCGGCCCAATGCGTTACGCGTATCAGATGTATACGGCGCTCGCCGCAGGGGCGGAAGGAATCACTTGGTTCCTCTTTTATCCGCGCGAGGAGGGCGGGACCCCGATCGACGAGTATGGGAACAAGACCGTCTATTGGTCCTATCTGCGCGTTATCAACGAACAGATGAAAGCGCTCGGAACCTATTTGCTTGCGTACGCGAACACCGCGTGCGGAATGACCCCGTTATATACGCCGGAAGAAGCGCCGAATTTGCCGCAATTCCCGGAGCTGCCCGATAACGTTCTGAGGAACGTCCGCTTGAAATATTCTGGGTACGCCGAAGCGTTGGAGCCGAAATTAATGATTGGGGAGTTTGCACAAAAAGACGGTGAAAACGTCGCCGCGCTTGCCGTCAATTTGAATACGTCGGCGACGGAGAGGCTCTACTTCGAGTTTCCCGAAGGCTATAAGACGCTGAAAGTCGTCTCGCCCATCGACGGTTCTGAATCGGTTGTTACCGACAAGCAATTCGAGCGGGGATTTTGGATTTTGCCTGGTCATGGCGTTCTCTTCGTCTTTGAGAAATGAACGTTGCGGCAATAGAAAACGCCCGGCGTTCTTGACGCCATAGATTATAGGACTAGCAGATTCTGTAAGCGTCAGACTCAGACGCCGCTATTGTCGAGCGCGCGATATTACGCTTCTTTCACGAAATAGGAACGATAGACGGGTAGCTCGTTGAGGCGCGTGCGCCGTTCGAAGTGCGTGTGGAAATCGAGCGTACCCGTCGAGGGGCGTTCGAGGACCGAATAGGGACCGGAGAGGGAGGTCGATAATTTGATATTATCGACGCCCGAGCGGAAGTATTCTTCGACGTCGGTCCAGAAATGGAGTTTTCCGCTGGGCGCAAGCCGATCTTCGATCATTTTGACGACGTCGGGTCGAACGATTCGGCGTTTCCGGTGCGCTTTTTTCCACCACGGGTCGGGGAAATAGATATGCACGCCGACTAAGGAGTTCAGGGGCGTTATCTCGCGCAAGACGCGCGCGGCGTCGGCGCTCATGACGACGCCGTTGGGCGTCTCCTGCTTGGCGAGTCTGGACGCGGAGACGAGCGCGTACCGATACGCGATCTCGACGCCGAGGAAGTTTCGGTCCGGATTGGATTTTGCCGCTTCGGCAAGGAAGAGCCCTTTGCCCGAGCCAATTTCAAGCTCCATCGGAGCGACGCGCCCGAAGATTTTTTGCGAGAACTCCTCGCCGCTCAGCCCGGCAAGGGACGCATATTCGACGCGCTTGACCTTATCGGCGCCGTCGCCCGGCTGCGCCAAAGCGGTCGTTTCCGGGTCGACTTCTTTCATGAACTCGACTTCCATCGGGATGAAGTAACGGGTCAGGTCGCGATTCGCTTGGATCTCTTGGAGCGAGCGTCTTGGCATCTTTTAACTCCGCAGCGTTAACTTACGCGTCTTTATTCGATTCGTCGATCGGCAGCGGGAAGCCTTTCAGGACGCCCTCGCAGACAAAGTCGTCGTCGACGACGCACATGAACTTTGCGGTAACGAGGATTTTGCGCCACTTGAGCATTTCCGACTGAACGATAACGCGGGAGCCCGGCCGGACCATGCCGCGGAACTTCACCTCTTCGAGCCCTGCGAAGCCCATGACGGCGTCGTCGCCGAACATACGGTGTTTCGTGGTGAAGTAACTTGCCAGCTGAGCGGCGACTTCGCACAGCACGACGCCGGGCGTCAGCGGGAAGTCCGGCATATGGCCTCGGACCCAGAACTCGTTTTCGGTCATGTCTTTGTATCCGACGCACTTCTTCTCTTCGAAGCTGTCGTAAAGAATGCCGGTCAGCTGTTCCATCTCGTAACGTTGACGATTGTATTTACGAATGTCTTCGATCGTAGCGATCGGTTTGTCGACGTCATAGAGAGAAGGGTCGACAATTAACGGTTTTTTACTCATGATGTTTTCTCCGTTTTGCAGCGACTCCTTTTGCCGCGCAATTGCATTCATAAAAAAAAGCGCGACCAAGGCGTAAAGCCGCCTAATCGCGCTTTTAAAATCTCAGACATTAAGCGACCAACGCTATCAGGTCTTGACGATTCGGCGCTTGGCGCGACGCGCTTTGGCGTTCGCGGGACGTTTGCCGTGGTTCGCCTTTTTAATGGTTCTGCCTGGTTTCGCCATTTTAAACTCCTTTAGGTAACATTATGTTTAAGCCGCTTCCCGTACGCGTCGCCGACTCAGACGGCTCGGTACGACAAACGCCGCCCTAAGCCCAGGGACTCGATATATCGGTTCTTTCAAAAGCGCCCAACCGCTTGAAAGGGCAACGCCGCAACAGCCTCGCAAGACGCGAACAGCACGCGGCGATAAGAGGCAAATAAAACGCCCTGTTGTCCGAGACGGTTCGCTCGCTCGAGTCGAGCGGCTTGCCGCCTCAGCCGCGACGCGTATTATACAGCGCTTTTAGCTTTTGAAAAGGGGCTTCGTCGTCTCCTCTTATCTTTTTTACTCAATTAATTGAGGTTATTTTCCGGGGATTTGCAGCCCCATTTCCCGCATGAGCAGCTTGAGATCGTCCCAGGTCTGTTTTTTAGCGGACGGGTTGCGCAAGAGATACGCCGGATGGTAGGTGCAAACGACTTTGACGCCATTGTAGTCATGCACGATTCCCCGTAACTTTCCGATAGGCTTGTCCGTTTGGAGCAAATTTGTCGCGGCGATGGAGCCCAAACAGCAGATGAACTTTGGTTGGACGACGTCGAGGGTCGCGTCGAGGAAAGGTCGGCAGTTGTTTGCTTCTTGCTTTTCGGGATTTCTATTCTGCGGCGGTCGGCATCGCACGATGTTGCAGATGAAGACCGAGTCGCGCTTGATCCCCATCCCTTTTTCGATCATATCGGTCAGGAGCTGCCCGCTGCGCCCGACAAACGGCTTGCCTTGCAGATCCTCTTCGGCGCCGGGACCTTCTCCGACGAAGCATAGTTCCGCATAAGGATCGCCGGTTCCGAAGACCGTCTGCGTTCTGTTCTGGACGAGGGCTGGACAGAGCGTGCATTGAGCGATTTGTTGAGCGAGCTGCGCAAGCTTGCTTGCTCTGTCTTCTCCGGCTGGGGCAGGAGAGACAACGTTAAGCTGCGCGGGCTCTCGGCGATCTTGAGGTTGAACGCCTGCTTCCGGAACGGGCGTCTCTTGCAGCCGCGCGGGCTTCGACTGCTTGACGGGCGCGTTTTGGACGGGTTGTGCAGAATTTGCGGGCATTTTTCGGAAGTCTTTGACGCCGGCGCGTTTAAGGTCTTCGAGATACTCGGACAAACAGTAGTTCAAGGACGTTTTCGAAAGTTTTTCCATCTTGTGACTCGCTTAACGTTGGAGCGGAGTTTGCGCCGCGTACAAAAAAACGCGCGGCGAATCCCATCGGATCCGCCTCGCGTTTATTATAGCAAATTGCGCGACGACCGCCAGCGCTGGAGACGGCGTTCCTTGCGATCGCTACGCAGTCAAGCGCTCGAACCGTCCAACGATGCGGCTGGGAATTCATTTCAGCTGGATTTCAAAATCGGCTGAACTTTTATTCCCATTCGGCGCCTTTCCATTATTCTGCCGCGTTGCTGCGTCAGCGTTTTCTCGTTGAATCATTTCGTAAATTTCTTGACGATGCACCGCGACGTCTGGAGGCGCTTCAATGCCCAGACGGATACGATCGCCACGCACGTCGACGACGGTTACGATAATATCGTCGCCGATATAGATGCTCTGATCCTTATATCTTGATAAAACAAGCATAGTAACTGCTCCTTATGTACTACATGTCTTTGTCGGACTCCAGTCCTTGGGAATCGCTCGTCCCCGAGCAGGGAACGGCGCTCGACACAAGGCGCGGCTCGTTTGCTCTAGCGTGAGTCCACCTCCTGCAATAGGTATTACGCTAATACGCGCGAGTACACGCTGCGAAATTCGCATAATCTTTCAAAATAGTTACAATCTATACGGTATGGCGTTGCTCTGTAACGATTTTATTGATTGTAGTTTGCAGCGTATGCTCTGCCGCTCCCTAATTGAGAACCGGCGCGCAAGAAAGACGCGCCTCCAGACGCATTCTTTCCCATAGAGCATACCTTGCCCGACTATTTGTGAATCGTCCATCTCTGCAAACGCGCTTAAAGGGAGTTGGCGAGAGTTCGTAAAATTATGAGTTTTTGATGTGTGTTGTGCATCCTTTGTCATAAAGAACGAAGGTGACGATTATTCGTTTCGGCGCCAATTGCTTTCTTTTTGACGTTTGTAGTTTTTGGAATTTCAGGAACGTCAAAAGCTATACAATTGGCGCAATCGTTATAACCGGCGCTCGGTTTCTTTAAGCGCCGGTTTTTATAGCGAAAAACTAAAAAAATTTTGGAAATAAATCCACTTTTTTCTGTATTTTACTTGTTAAAGACGTAAAACTACATACAATTTATATATTGGCGCGTGCGTCGTCAACTCTATTATAAGGAAATTGGAGCGCGGCGCAACTGTTTTTGCAAAAGGAAGGTACAAGGATGCAATTCATCAGGACCACACAATCCGGCGCGTTTACGCAGCGCGCAGGAATTACGTTGAGAACGCGATTGATTTGCGCGGCGCTCGTCGTCGCGTTGACGTCGACGTTTGCCGCGGGCTGTTCGTCGACAAACGGCCCTAAGTTTTGGTCCCGCGCCCAAGATAAGGACGTCGAGAAGGCGTGTTCCGCCTGCGGTCGCGATTTTGACGACGCCGAGTCAGACAAGCCTTCTGTGCCAGCTGCCAGTCCGCTTGACACGACCTCTGCGGACGCCAGCGCCTCGACTAACAGCCTCGCCGACAACCAAGCGGTCAACGCGCCGTTCCGTTCAATGGCTCCTTCTGCGGACCAAGGTTCGGAACGTCCGAGTTTCAGCAACGGGGCGTCAACCGCCCAATTCCCGTTGACGACGCAGCAAAGCTTGCAGTCGAGCGCCCCTGCGGCGCCAGCCAAAGAAGAGGAACCCGCGCCGGAAGCTGCCACGCCAGAAGCCGAGGAGGCTCCGACAGAACCGGCTGAACCAGCGGAAGCTCCGCCAGCTGAACCAGCAGAACCAGCTGAACCAGCGCCTGCCGAATTTGTAGAACCGGCAGAACCGGCAGAACCAACGCCTCCGGCTGAGGCGGCAGAACCAGCCGCTTCCCCAGGCTTGCAGGGCGACGTCGCCGCCGGTGAAATCGCCAAGGAAGCCGCCGCCGCTGCAGCTCCAGAAGCAGCGGCGCCAGAAGCAACGGCGCCAGAGGCCGCGGCGCCGGAAGAAGCCGCGCCAGTCGACGATTCGGAAACGCATTCGGTCAACAAGCCCACTGAAGAGAGCAACCCGAACGACCCGACCGACGACACGAATTGGTCGCCGAAAGTTTCGTCGAATTCGTATGGCAAGAGCGTTCAGTTCAAGAACGCCGCGTACGCCGCTTTGCGCGCTCCCGACGATCAACCTGTTCCTGGGCGTTCGACGTCGACGAGCCGTCGAGCCAGAATTCAAAACACCTCGCACGTCGTTCTAGTCGAGGAACCTGTTCCGACGAAGGTTGAAGAAAACGTTGAGCCGAGCGCGTTACAGTCGGCTCCGGCCCCTGCGCAAGCTGAAGCCGCGAAGAGCGATAAGGCTCCGCAAAAGGAAGAGACTGTCGACGCGAGCAAATATCGAGGTCGGCGTCGTCTCCGTTAAGCCTTGCGCGTTCCTTCCTGCTGATAGATTAATCGATAACGCCTGTGTTTTTGAGAACGCAGGCGTTTTTTTAGCGCCGTTCGCGCGTCGTCATTTTTCAGGGCTAGCGACTCTTGCGCTGAAATCTTCGGCGGGATCCCAGCCGAGCGGCTCGACGTCGGGGAAGAGCTTTTGCAGCGCGTCGGCCAACTTGCAGCCTCGGCAGTCGGTCATGATAACTTTGCCGTCTTTTCCGACGAGGATCATTTCGGGTATCCCGTTAATGGAGTAGTAATCGTAGAGCCCCTTGTACCCGGCTTCTTCCGAGCGCTTTTGCGACGTCATGGGCCAAGGAATTTCATTGTCGATCAGGTACTTCTTTAAGAAGTCGAGGTCTTGGTCGATGCTGTAGCCGACAATCTCGAACCCCGCGTCGTGATAGCGCGCATAGGCTTCTTTGAGACGCGGAATCTCTTTGCGGCACGGTCCGCACCACGTCGCCCACACTTCGACCAAGACGACTTTGTCTTTATATTCGTTCCAGTTGAAAATTTTCGTGAATTCGTCGCCGTCGAGCTGCATCGCTTCAAAGCAGAGCTCGGAGCCGGGCAGCCTGACGTATCTTCTTTGCCCCAGCGTCTTCTGAATCGGCTTGACAAGCTTGGGATTTTCGGACGCTTCAAAGGCTTCGCAGAGCGCGTCGAGCGCGTCCTCGCCGAGTTCCGGCGCAAAAGTCTTGATCGTCATGACGATTTTGTACGCGTTTTCGCCGAAATCGGGAACGCTGAGCGCAAAGGTAACGGCGTCGCCGACGATCGGAATAAACGCTTCTTCGCGCTCTTCGACAGGCAGTTCAAGCGCCGCGCTCATTCGTGTGCTGAAGAGCGCGCTTGCGTATTGAATCGCAATTTTACGCGCCGCCTCGTCGTCTTCATTGAGTTTGAATTCTCGAACGGCATGGCTGGTCGCGTAGAGCAGCTCGTCGTACTTTTGAGCGAACGCGCCGTCGCGGTATTCCCTCATAGCGTAATTGGCGAGAATACCGGCGAACTGGGCGTTATAGTCGATCTGCTCTTGGGGCGTCAGCGAATCGAGTTCGACGAGCGCTTTTGTCGATTTGTAGAATCCTTCGCGCGTGGCGTCCCAAAACGCTTCTTCGTTGGACGCGGCTTCGGCGCCCCACGTTGTAAGCGCTTCCTGATAAGCGACGAGCGCTTCTTTTTCATTATCTTCCGGGCAGCTTGGCGGATCCGCGGCAAGGGTTCCGGAGACGAGCGTCGCGACGCACAGAGCGCCGACGACGAGCCGCGCGGTCTTAGCCGCAAAGGTTGCGTGTCGAGTCATAGTAACCTTTCTCTTAGAATTAATGGCGAGCGAGGATCAGAACGGATTGTGAACGTCGATCTGCCCCTCTGGCAGCGGCTCGGACGTCAACTCTTGATACATCGGATAGTCCGACTGCATATGAATGGGCAATTCGCGGTCGCGCCACATGATCATCGGGTCGTGCGGGAGCTTCCAGCCGTTGCGTTCGTAGAACGGCACAAGGGGCTTGCGGCAGAAAAGAATCGCGTACAAGTAGCCTAATTTACGCGATTCCTCAAGCGCGGCGTCAAGGAGCCGGGCAGAAAGCCCCGTCCCGCGATAAGAGGGATCCACCGAGACGCCTTGAATGCTTGCGACTGCGAAACGAGCGTTCCACTCGGTGGTGATGGTGCGTTCCACGACGGCGATATGCCCGACGATTTCGCCCGACGCGTCGGTCGCTAATATGGTGAAAACGGGAACGGCGTCGTGCCAAGCGCGCCGCGTGTTGAAGACAGAGGCCCAGTTCGGAAAGATTTCGCACAGATGCTTGCGCAGCTTAGCGTCTAACGCCGCGTCAATTTGTTCTTCTGACAAAGTTTGAATGGTAATTTGCTGCTCGGACGACATTCCTCTTTCTCCACCTTCGACGCCTTATGTCAGAGGTTAGGCGGCTCTTTTACCGCCTCTCCCATTGTACGTATTTTGGCGATATGAAAAAGAGGAAGCGAGCGTATTTTGTTTTTTCCAGAGCCGAGTTTTCCTGACGGAATCGTTATAAGCTCACTTATAGTCTGAGCGTTTTTCGTAAGAGGCGCAGAATTTGACGGTAAAACAGAGATATTGTAGGAAAATTTCACAGGACGGCGAAAATGACGCTTGATTTCTTTTTTTAGATGATTATGATTTTACTTTAAATTGGCGGAGTATCGCTTAGTATTTTTTCGCCGATTTTCGATCAGGCTTTTCGGATACGCTTGCACAAGAGCCGCGAGCTTGGTCGGCAGACTTATCGAAGATCGTTTTTCCGTCGTGATTGACGGATTGTTCGCACAATTGTTCCCATTGGACAAAATTAGGAGAAAAACCATGGCGGCAGTTATTGATAAAGATTCTTGCGTCGGTTGCGGCGCTTGCGTAGACTCTTGCCCCAGCGAAGCTATTACCCTCGACGACGTCGCTGTTGTCGACGCGGACAAATGCGTTGATTGCGGCGCGTGCGTCGATTCTTGCCCCGCCGGCGCGATCGCGCTGGAATGAGCTTAGAGCAAGCCTGACCTGACGTTTCAAAAGGCGATTCTTCGTCGATATGAAACGAGTCGTTCCCGACGTTTGTGGCGTTGCGCCTTAAAACGTCGGGTCGTTTTGTCTAAGGACGCCGCGCTCGCGCTTGTGTTCTTGACGTCGTTTGAACGTCAAGAGCCGTCGTCGCGCCGTCTTCCTCAATTATGGAGCCGAAACAATGGGCGAAGCGGATTCTAGTGAAAACGGATTGTCCGAGAATTCCTCTGCGAAAAAATTCTCGTTCACTAAAATTGCGCAACTGATCTCTGGGCATAACGCCAACGACCATGAAGGAGCCGTGATCGACGTCGACGCGTATGAGAACCTCGACGCCAATCTCGACGAAGAGACGCGTTCTCGCGCCTCGGACCTTTTTCGTACGAAATGCACGGAAGCCGAACAGCTTATCGATAATCCTTCGGACGTCTTAACGCTTCTCGACGCAGTCAAGAATTGGACCGTTCGGTTTTCGCGCAAAATGAATTCTGACGCGGTTCAAAGCTTGACGACGGTCTTTCGTATGGTGAGCGCGGCGGTCTCTGGAGAATATCAGGGGCTCTCTAAATCGACGATAGCGTGCCTTGTCGGTTCGCTGCTCTACTGCATTACTCCCATCGACGTCATCCCGGACGCAATTCCGGTGGTCGGCCTTTTTGACGACGCCTTTGTTCTCTCGCTGACCGTCAAGCATATCGCCGAGGAAATTAAGACGTTCCGTATGTGGGAGCGCTTGAAGGCCGCGCGTTCGGTTCTCGCTTCGTATCTTCCTTATTTTGAAGACGTGAAACACGTAGCGCTCGCGCCCGGCTGGATGACGGCAAACGACGACTGTTCCGCCGAAATCAAGATATTGGCGCCGGTCTTTCCGAACGCGGAGTTCCAGCGCTGTCCTTGGAACGCAAACGTTTCTTGGCAGTCCGCCAGGGACTACGTGGACGGACAAGGTCCTGAGGAATTTGAAGAATTCATCAGGGACGCCGGGGACCTCGGCGCCGTAGCGCTCATTGGACACTCTCTTGGCGCGCGTCTTGTCGTGCGAACATTAGCTCGACTGACCAAGGAGCCGCAAAAGAAATCGTTTTGGTCGCGCAAGCCGTCGAATCGCGTGGCGCAGGCTTTTCTGCTCGGCGCGGCGGTCGACGTTGACGATCCCGACTTGCTCCTTGCCGCTAAAGGCGTTACCGCGCCGCTTTGTAATTTCTTCAGTCAATCGGACCGCGTGTTGAGTTACCTCTATCGCGTTGCGGAGCAAAAGACCCCGCTAGGCCTTGTCGGCATGGCGACCCCGTGTGAGAATTACGTCGACTGCGCCGTTTCCGGGCGCGAGGAATACTGGCTCGATTTTGCCGAAAGGGCGGCGTCGGTGTTGACGTTCTTCAAGTCGTCGACCGTTCTGAAATCGTTTTCCCTTGCAGAATGCATGACTGGCGGTCTTCCGGAATATTACGGCCATCGCTTTCAGCTCTATGCGCGATTCTTCAAGGAATCTGTCCTGAACGACGGCGAGCATGGAGCGTTTGAACGTTCGAAAGCGGGCGACGCCACGAACTGAACGCACAAACGAAGTCTTGCGGCGCTTTCGCAGGACGGCGCGGGAGATATTTTTCTAATCGTTTGCGTCGGCGCCGACGTCTCTCCGGACGAACGGCGCAACGCCTTGGAGTCGTTAAACGACGTTTTTCCGCAGCTTGCATTCCAGAGGGGCGCCGCGCTTCGGCGCCGACGTTCTTGCATCGGCAAAAACGTTTGAAACGATTTTTTCTATTTTCGGGTTTCTTTCTTCTGCGTTGGTTAGACAAGAGCCATTTTTCCTCTATAATTATCTATAATTATTGTCACAGGCGCCGGTTGTGTTAAAATGGGGAAATTGAGAGATATTAAAGCTTTTTTTAATCCTTTTTTAATCGAGCGCCTTTTAAGGAAAAGAATATATGGACGCGACGGCGATTAGCGCAAACATACGGCGGTTAGAAGAAAATATAAGCCGAGTTTTTATAGGCAAACCAGAAGTTATTAAGCTGACGCTGACGGCGTTTTTGGGAGAAGGGCATCTGCTCCTCGACGACGTGCCGGGCGTGGGGAAGACGTTGCTCGGTCAGGCGCTTGCGCGGAGCCTCAACGCGTCGTTTTCGCGCATTCAGTTTACTTCCGACCTTCTTCCGTCAGACGTTGTCGGAGGCGAGATATATAACCAAAAGACCCAGGAATTTCAATTCCTTCAAGGTCCCATTTTTGCCAACGTGGTCCTAGCCGACGAAGTGAACCGGACGCCGCCGCGCACTCAAAGCGCGACCCTTGAGGCGATGAGCGAACGGCAAGTCTCCTCCGGAGGCACGACGTATCGGCTTCCCGATCCGTTTTTTGTCGTCGCTACGGAGAACCCCATTGAGTACGAAGGCGTCTATCCGCTGCCGGAGAGCCAGCTCGACCGGTTCATGATGCGCCTCTCCATTGGGTATCCGGATCGCGAAGCGGAACTTGCCATTCTCGACGTTTGCGGAGACGGAAACGCGCTCGAAACGATCGGCGCCGTGTTGACAAAAGAAGAAGCGCTCGAAATTAGAGAAGCGGTCAAGGACGTCAAGCTCGATCCGATCATTGCGAATTACCTGCTCGATATCGTCGACGCGACGCGCGATTCTTCGGAACTGCTTGTCGGCGCGAGCCCTCGCGCGTCTCTCACGCTAGCCCGAGCGGCGCGCGCGCACGCGCTCATTTCCGGACGCGATTACGTCGTTCCGGACGACGTGAAGACGCTCGCAGTTTGCGTTCTTGCGCATCGGCTCATCCTGAAGAACAACCGTCGCGACGATTCGCGCATGGCGGCTGAGTCCTTTGTTGAACGAGCGCTCTCCACGGTTCCGGCGCCGTAAAGACGCCGAGTTGAGAAAAAAGAGGGCTTTTGGAAAGATTTTTGCATAGACATAACGTCAGGCTAGTTTTTGCTAGAATTTGCAAAATCAAACTTTTGGAACTTTTGGTTCGACTCGCATTTTGGGAATAGTAAGCGCCACTTTTTTCATAAAGCACATACATTATGCGGCCTTTGAAGCCTCAGTTGTATGGGAGTAACCTATGAAGAAACAAGCGGTTGTCATCATCTCCGGCAAGGTTCTGGAGCGCCCTTTTCCGTTGTACGCGCTGGACGTTCTTCGCGAAAGCGTCGAAGCCGAGCTGGCGCAACGGGGATTGATTGCAACGCGCTGCGTAGCGCCGATCGGCGCGGCGCGGTATTTAGCCGCCGCCTTTTTTTTAGCGTCGGGATTTGAGGTCGTCCCCGCGGACGACGACGAGGACGCGCAGGCGGCGTTCATGATGCAGGAGAGCGCGTTTTCGGAGCAGCCGCCGGACGAGATCGTTTTTGCATTAGGGACGGGCGCCGAGCCTTCCAATTTAGCGCGCGTTTTCAGGGGGCGCGCAGCGCTGACGTCCCTTTATTTTCCCGGAAGCGCCGACGAGGACGGGCCTTCTCAGCCCTTCCTTTTGCCGGTCGACAACTTTTTAGACGCGCGCGAGCTGTTTAAAAAACACGGTTGGGATTGGCGCGCCTACGAATCGAAGACGTGGAGCGAATGGAGCGCGTCGCTCTTTGGAGCGTCTTCCTCCCTCCTGACCGCGTCGGCCAAGCCCGCCAAAATTAAGCGCATAGAATCGAAGTCCGTCGAAGCGGAACCGGCGCCCGAGCCCGGCGTCGCTCACGACGGCGAAGAGGAACGCGATCCCAACCAGAAAATGCGCAAAAGAGCGTGGGGGGAATTGGAATATCACGTCGAAGGGATTGCCGAAGGCGAGCCGGAGAATGAGCTCGATCATTGGGAGAGAGTCGTGAGCGTCTCGACGGAGCTGTGCGACGTCCTTGGCGAAAAGCCCTCTTCGGATCGGTTCCGCAAGCTTTTCCAGAACCTTGTCGGCAAGACGCCTAAGGAAGTCGAAACGACCGACGCCTTTCGCCGCATCATGCAGGAGGCGGGCGCTGTTCCGAACAAGACGTGAAGCGTTAGAACAGGAACTTTAGTTTTAAGTCTGCGTCTCGTCTGCTGCGCAAAGCGCGGACGACGCAGAAAGCAAACTGTTTTTTTAGGGGGAAAGCCGGTCGGCTATCTTTTCAGCCGTCTCGCGGAACGATTCCAGCCGAGGCGTCGCGGACCTGGCGATTCGCTTGAACAGCTTGGAACTAATATACGGGAACTCAACGTCAAATTATTCGTCCTTTACGTTCTGGGCGCGGTCATAATGATTCAGTCGGCTCGCCGCGATTGTAAAAGACGTCGATGAGTATTATACTCGTCAATAATGAGGAATAAACGCAGCGCTCATAGCGACGGCGCGTTGTCGACAGACGGCGTCGGCGGATGAGCCCGGCATATTAGGAGTCGGCGCGAACTCGACATTTTCTCGATAACGCCGCTCCATTTTTTAACTTTATTTCATAGTTCATTAAACAAATTATAAGGATATAGAGGAGGCGACGATATGAAGGAAACCGCATTGTTGATCCTATCGGGCAAGATATTGGATCGTCCTTTTGATCTCGACGCGCTCGACGAAATTCGCATTGCTATTGAAAAAAGTCTATCTGATCGAGGAGTGGTCGTTACGCGTCGATGCGTAACCCTCAGCGGAGAACGGCAAATAGCGGCGCCATTTTTTCTAGGAGCAGGATTTGAAGCAATACCGGCTGACGACGAGGATGTTCAGGCAGCGGCGGCGATCTGCGCGTCTGCATTTTCCGCGTCGCCTCCGGACGAGATCGTCTTCATGACCGGTCTCGACGAGCCGGTGAATCTTCTCCGCTCGATCGCGGGCCGTTCCCGCCGCACGCTCTTGCATTTAGCGTATTCCGACGCCGACGTCGGCGTTTCTGACACGCTGCGTCGTTCTCTTGACTGCGTTATCGAGATTCGCGACCTTCTCACGAAGGAAAGCGTTCATTGGGACAGTTTGAACTTGCGCACGTGGGACGAATGGGTCGAGCAATTCGAGGCGCTCTTAACCGGCGCGGACGAAGGTTCGAGCCCGCTCATGGACCAATTCGAGCGAAAGGGGAAATCGCCGACTGACGAGCCCGAGGGACCGGACGTCGCCGACGATCTCATTCTTTCGCCGGATATCTACGAGGAATTTGCCAGAACGGCGCCGCAGTGGAACAAAGCGCTCGAGGCGTTCCTTTTGGAGAACAACCTCAAATATTCCGCGTTCAAGGCGACGGAATACCTCGACCGCGGATTCCCGAGCCTGAACGAGTTCTACCTCTCTCAGCCCGACGAGTTCCGCAAATTGCTCGGCAAGAACGTCCGTCTCGTTTCCGAACCAGAAGCGGAAGGGGGCGTCTTTCTCTACCACGTCAATCATCCGGACATGAAGCCCGTTGCGGCGTCGGGCGCCCTTTCGAACTTAGCGATCGGTTCGGCGTCCGACGACGAAAACGACGCGCAAGACGTAACGACGTCCGACACTCCCGACTCTTTCGCGCAAATCGCTAAATTTGCGGACCTCATGCGCCGCCAATGCGACTGGACGGTAGAGCGTCAGCAGCTGGTCAGCTCCGGCGCCTCTTATGAGGAATCGATCGAACCGTTCGACCAGGAGCTTGAAGAAGAAGCGAATCGTCTAAAAATCTACCTCTGGCAGCGCCGCATGGACGACAAGTTGGAATCGGAAGATTTCAGCATATTGAGCGAGCTCTACGACCTTCTGAGCAAGTCGCTTACCCTCATGGACAACGTCGCGCAGTCGGACGCGCCGGTCAAGCAGGCGCTCGCCGTCCGCGCCATGCAGCTCCTTGCCAAGTCGCAGTGTCTGATCAAATCGGGGCTGATTCGTTTCCACATTCCGTTCGGATACGACCGGACGCAGAGAAACACGTTCGAACTGCTCACGGAGTACCGCAAGGCGAACTATCCGCGCGAATTCATCTACAACATGAAGAAGGACGATCTCCTCGATTTTTCCGAACGCGACAAAGTCCTCGAAGAGTACGAAGCGCTTGACGACGAATTTCACGAGCGCGTCTTGCTCACAAAAGGGCGCAAGGAATGCGAGGGCAAGTTGAACTACCATCTTGGTCAGATCCGCAAGAACCCCACGAAGCCGAACATCAACGACTGGAACACGGTCGTGGCGTCGACGACGGAGCTCTGCGAGGTCCACGGCGAGCGCACGTCCTCGATCCTCTTGCGGAACTATCTTTCGGACCTCATCGACAACATCCCAGAAAAGGTGGAAACGACAGTTACGTTCGGCAGGGTCGTTCAGGATATCGACTTATACAAGGCGCAAATTGAAGAAGAGCTGGAGCGCGAGTTCGAGTTCGCCACGGTCGAGCGGGTCGTCTCGCCGGAAACGCAGGCGGTCCGGAACCGTTACTCCGGCTCCAAAATGGTCTTTATCGGCGGCACGCCCAAAGACCATGTGCGCGAAAGGATCGAAAAAGCGTTCGACGTCGAGCTCGTTTGGTTTGAGACGGACCACGGCGACTCCCTTGTCCGGTTCGACCCGTTCCTTCGCGACCCCGACGTCGCGGCGTTCCTCATCTACATCCCATGGTGCAGCCATATGCATTCGGAACAGTTCGTCGCCTGCTCGAAGAAGTCGAACAAGGATTTCATACGACTGCCGCGAGGAACAAACCCAGAGCAAATCGCGCAGGCGATCTGTCAGCAGCTGAAGCTTTTGGAAGAACAAGAGGCGCAGTAGGAATTTGTCCGGAAACGATGAGTAAAAAGAAACCTTTTGGCTCCGAGCCCGCGGACGCCGAACTTGATTCTTTCTCTTTCGACGAATGGGCGGACGAATTCGGCGCAATTCCTCTGGAACAGTCGCGGCGCCCCGCAGAACGAGCGGCGAAGAAACGCGCCAAGCCGCAGCCTGACGCGCAGTCGGTAGCCCCGTCGGCTCCCGGCGTTCGGCTTAGGGAAACTGCGCCTGAATGGCTCGCAGCGCTCGAGCGGATTGTGCTCGATTCCGCGCTGCAATGCTCGGCTGCCAAGGCGCTACGGCGTCTGGAGCCTCGCTTTCCGGGCTTGTCCCAATTCTACGCCGATTCGCGCGCCGAATTTGAGTCGCTTCTTCGCGCGCCCATTCGGCTTATCGGCGAAGGCTCGAGCGCTTGTTTCTACCACGAAACGCACCCCTTTTTCGAACGAGTTCCCGCCGCCGAAGGGGCCGCGGCGCTCGATATCGGGTCCGGAGCGCGTTTTCAGCGCAGTATGTCGGAGCCTAAACGTGTTGCGCCGACAAGCGCCAACGTCGACGTTGCGACGCGCGCGTCCCAATGGAACGAAATGTTGGTCCGGCTTGTCTGTCAACACGACATGAAATACCCGGCGCTCGACGCGCTTGCCCTCTTGAACGACCCGTTTCCTGGTATTCTCAACTACTTTAAGAACGCGCCTAAGGCGTTTGCCAGATTGCTTGACGATCGCCTGACCCTTGCGCGGGACAGGGACGTCGACTATTTTTACCACAAGAGCCATACCGACCTTGCGCCGGTCGATCTCGACGACGTCGTTGACAAATTGAAATTTTCCGGCGAGTCGATCTCTTTGAAGCCCGTTAAGAAGAAAGAACCGAAAAAGGGGGCGCCCAAGTTGGCGGCGCCGCCGCGGCGCGTCGACGAACCGGCGTCTTCCGGCGCCGAATCGGCGTTTGCGGCGTCCGCGAGTCAATGGTCCTCCGAGCTTGAAGAGTATCTGCATAAGCACAATCTGAAGAGCCCCGTCCTCAACGCGCTGGAATATTTGTCGAAGCGTTTCCCAAATCTTGACGAATTCTATTTGGACCGTCCAAAAGAATTTGCAGAACTGCTCGGCGCAAACGTCTTCCTGGTCCGAGGCGACGACGGCGCCGACTACCTCTATCACCGCGCCAATCCGGAGATGAAGGCCGTTTCCGTCAAAGACGCGGTGAAGCGGCTCGACATTGGAAGCGAGGCGCCGGTCGCCGAACTTGAATACGACGCCGATTATTTTCCCACCGCAACGCGCGCAGCGACGTTTGGCGAGGTCGCCGACCGCGCGGAGCTTTTGGGTCGCCAGAGCCAATGGTCGGTGAATCGGCTCCTCATTTTACGGGGCGGCGGAAAATACGACGAGTTGGTCAAGCCGGAGGACGCGATATTAACCGACCTTGCGCGTTCGACCGGGACGTGCCTTTGGCAGCGCCGTCCCGACCTCCGATTGAATCCCAGCGAGTACAAGTTTACGGCGCGGTGTTACGAACTGCTTGCGAAATCGCTTCGCCTGCTGCAGCGCGTTTCGGAGCGCCGCGGCATGATCGGGCCTTCCCTTTTCGGTCGCGCGATTCAACTTGCTTTTGACGCGCAATGTCTCGTAAAATCGGCGTTGACGGCGTACAACGTCCCTTCCGGCGGGGACCAAGCGCAGCGGGAAGCGTTCGAGCTCCTGACGGAATTCTACGGCAAGAATTACGGCTATTCGCGCTTAGCGCGCACGGAACCGACCGCCGTCTTGCCGCTGAGCGCGATCGACGGCCTTTGCGAAGAATATATGCGCGTTTCAGGCGACTTCTCAAAATATTACGCCAGAAAGGATAGCCGCAAGAGTTGCGAAGTTAAGTTGACGCGCGCCGCCGCTCGTATTAAAATGGAGGGCGAGGGCGCGCCCATCGAAGTTTGGAACGAACTTGTCGTGGCGACGACCGACCTTTGCGAACTCTTCGACGAACAGCCGTCCTCTCCGACCTTGCGCGAGGCGCTCGCCGACATGATTGAGCAGACGCCGGAGGCGCTGGAAACGACCGACGCTTTTGGCAAAGTCGTCCAGCAGATCGATCTTTTTAACGCTCGCGAATCAGAAAGACTCGGTCGCGAAGAACCGGAGCATGAACGCGTTCGTTCGCCGGAGCTTGAACGGGTCCGTTCGTTTTTAGACGGCAAGACGGTCGTTTTTATTGGCGGAACGCCGCAGGACCATCTGCGGAAAAGAATAGAAACGGAATTGAACGTTCGGCTCTTTTGGATGGAAACGAGCCACGGCCATTCGCTCGACCGGTTCGATCCTAATCTTCGGGACCCGGACGTCGCGCTGTTTTTAGCGTATATTCCGTGGTGCAGCCACAAGCATTCTGAAGAATTAGCCGCCATTGTCAAAGGATCGGGCAAAGAGCTTGTGCGGCTCCGCAAAGGGACGAACCCCGAACAGATCGCAAGGGCGATTTGTCAACAAGTCAACTTGTTTCCGTAAATTTTGATTAAACGTTCAGAAACGAGGTTCCAATGGCATCCAGAGAAACGATGAAAAAGAAACAGGACAATTTTGCAGAATTAGACGGCGAATTATCGGCTCGCGAGAGGCTGATCTTAGCGGCTCTTGACGTCATCGAAGAGGTTGGATTTGCGCGTTTTTCGCTTCGTCGCGTCGCGAGCGTTTGCGGTCTTTCCTGCTCGGCGCCCTATAAGCACTTCAAAAACAAAAGAGAAGTAATCGAAGCGATCCTTCTTCACATCAACGCCGACTGGTACCGTCGTCAAGACCTTGTGCTGAAACGGTTTGAGAAGAGCCCTCTGCGCGTGCAGCTCGTCGAATTGAGCTTGGAATTTGTGAGGTTTATGGTCGAAAATCCGCAGTTCCGTTCAATTTTAATGATTCACGACGCCACGTTTAGCACGGAATTTTTGGAAATCAAAGCGGGCTTGAGCGCATATTCTAAGAAGCTCATTCGCCAATACTGCGACGAGACCGGCATGCCCTTGGAACAAGCGAAACGCAAGATGTACGTCGTTCGCTCGTTGATTTACGGCACGTCCCTAATGTTTGCGAATCGCGAGCTTCCCTATACGGACGACATGATGAAATTTGTCCGCGCGGCGATCGATCGCGAATTTGACCTTCCTTGGCTCGGCGACGACGCTCCAGAAGACGTTTTGAGCCGGACGAATCAGCGCTGAGCGGCGCCTTTTGAGAAAAATTTTTCGCTAATGGTTGACGATATTTTTCTGTTCGTGTATACTTACTCGAAGTTAGGAGCGCTAACTTTTTTTTATCCCATGTCGGTTAGCGCCTGCTAACCTTGAAAGGAAAACGGAGCGCTTTGACAATTAGACATTTTTAAGAAAATTGTCTCGTTGCGTGTTTTCTGACCTTGAGTACAATGGAGAATCGAAAATGGATACGTTCCAATTAGTCTCGCTCGCATTAGCTAAGCGCCTTGGCCTTTCGGCCTCTGAAATTACTCCCGAGACCGACTTGATGGAGCTGGGGATCGACTCGCTCGACGCCGCAGAACTCTTGATGGATCTCGAAGACAAGCTTGGCGTCGAGATCGAGGCGTCCAAAACGATTAAGACGGTCAAGGACATCGTCTCTGAAATAGAAGCGGCAGTGAACCAGTGATCTGTTAATGAGCGCCGCGCCCTTTGCGTAAAAAGCCGACATTACTTGAAAGGATACATATGAATCGACGAGTCGTGGTTACTGGTATGGGAGCCGTTACCCCCGTAGGTATTGGCGTCGACGCCTTTTGGACGAGTCTTAAAGCAGGAAAATGCGGTATTGATAAAATCACTCGATTCGATCCTTCTAACGCTCGTTCCACCCTCTCGGGCGAAGTTCTCGATTTTGACCCGTTGGTTTATCAAGAAGTGAAAGACGCGTCGCACACCGACCGCAGCGGGCAATTTGCGCTCGCCGCGGCGCAAGAAGCGGTCGACCAAAGCGGAGTAGTCGGCACGGTCGAGCCTTTGCGCGCCGCCGTCTACATCGGTTCTGGCGTCGGCGGATTTGAATCGACGGAAATCAACTGCTTTAAACTGTTTGAAAAAGGTCCGCGGCGCGTTTCTCCCTTCTTTATCCCGATGATGATTGCGAATATGCCCGCCGGATCCGTCGCCATTAAATACGGATTCCGAGGTCAAGCGACGCCGGCGGTTACCGCGTGCGCGTCCGGAACCAACGCGATCGGCGAAGCGCTGCGCGCTATCCGACACGGTTATGCGGACGTCGTTATTGCGGGCGGGACGGAAGCGCCCATTACCGAAGTCGGGGTCGCGGGCTTCAACGCGATGAAAGCGCTCAGTACTGCGGAAAATCCAAACGAAGCGTCCCTTCCGTTTGACAAGCGCCGCGGCGGCTTTGTCATTGCCGAAGGCGCGGGCATTCTCGTCCTTGAAGAATACGAGCGCGCGAAATCACGCGGCGCTAACATTTTGTGCGAGCTCGTCGGCTATGGAACGACCTGCGACGCATACCACATGACGGCGCCGATGCCGGACGGCTCGATCGCGGCGCAGGCGGTCGTTCAGGCGCTCCAAGAGGCGAATTACCAAGTCGGCGAACGCGTCTATGTCAACGCGCATGGAACCGGGACGTCCCTGAACGACGTCATGGAAACGAACGCGCTCAAAGTTGCGTTTGGAGAGGACGAGGCGCGCAAACTCGTCGTCAGCTCGACGAAGTCGGCGACGGGCCATATGCTCGGCGCGGCGGGCGCCGTCGAAGCGATCGCCTGCATCCTTGCGCTACGCGATAAAGTCGCGCCCCCTACTGTCAATCTTTTGGAGCCGGATCCGGAATGCGATCTCGATTACGCGCCTTGCGTTAAGCGAGAAGCGGAATTCGATCTTGCGGTCTCCAACTCCTTCGGTTTCGGCGGACATAACGCGTGCGTAGCGCTGCGCCCTTGCGTCTGAGGCGATTTGACCTTCCAACAACGGAGCAGTTGACATGCAAGTCGACAACATAGAAGATTATCTTCCGCACCGTAAGCCGATGTTGCTTTTAGATTCTGCGTCTCTTGAAGACGGCGTCGCGCGCGGCAAGCTGCAAATAACGGGCGACGAGTGGTTTGTGCAAGGTCACTTTCCAGGCGCTCCTGTCGTTCCCGGGGTCATTCTCTGCGAGGTTCTCGCGCAGACGACCGCCTTTTTGATTGCCGACGGCGTGCCGGAAAATAAGACCCCTTATCTCACCGGTCTAGACGAGGTGAGACTTAAACGGCCCGTCGTGCCGGGCGATCTCTTTGAAACAGAATGCAAAGTGGATCGCGTCAAGGAACCTTTTTATTTTACGACTTGCAAAGGTTTCGTCGACGGGAAATTATGCGTTCGCGCGCAACTTTCGTTCGCGCTTATTGATAAAAAATGAATGCGATCGCAATTCTGTACGGCGATCGTTTTTTCGCGCCGACGCTGGTCGGCGCTAGCGTCTTGGAGGTGAACAATGTCCGATTTAACACAAACAGAACGTAGTTCAAGCCATATCTCGTCGCTCAAGTCTCAGTTCGAGCGCGAATTCGATTCGCTGACGGCGTTTGAACGCAATGCGCGTCGTTTTGGCGCCAAAGTGGCAGTCAGCGATCCCGTTCTCAATAAAACGTGGACGTACGCCCAATTGAACGACCACGCGAATAAGCTCGCCAACGCGCTTCGCGCCGACGGACTGCAAAAAGGGGACGTCCTGACCGTCATTTTATTTAACAGCTTCGAATTTATCGTTTGCTATTTAGCGTCCGAAAAAGTCGGCTCGATCTTTAACCCGTTGAATTACAACTGGTCTCAAGCGGAGCTCGCGTACGCCTTTGACGACAGCCGACCGAAAATTCTGATTTATGACGCCGAAATTGTCGACTTGATTGCAAAAGCGTACGATTACGCCGACGAAAAGAAGGCGTATGCGCCTAAGAAGACGATCGTCGTTGGAGAACCGGCGACTAACCCGCTCGAAAGCGTCGCGTTTGAATCGTACTACGCCGACGCGAGCGCCGAACAGCTCGAACGCGCCGAAGACGTTACGATTTTCGACGAGATCGTGCGGCTCTACACCTCCGGAACGACCGGACGCGCCAAGGGCGTGCCGATCAGCCGCTTGAACGAAGCAATGTCGACGCACGAAGTCGCGATGCGCTATCCGATCCATTCTAAAGACGTTACGATCAACACGACCCCGTGGTTCCACCGCGGCGGTTTTCACGGGGGCATGACTCCCTCGCTTCACCTTGGCTGTGAAATCGTCATTTTGCGCCAGTTTAACGCCACGACCTGCCTGAAGAATATCCAAAGGCGGCGCGTAACGATCCTGCTTGGCGTTCCGTCCGCGGCGGTCATGATCGCGCGTAAGCAAGAGACGTACCAAGCGGAAATCAGGTCGGTCCGTCTTTTGGTTATGATGGGCAGCGACCTTGAAAAGGCGACGTACGTCTATCTGCAGGGCATGTTCCCGAAAGTCGATTTTATCAACAGTTACGGGACGACGGAGACCTTCTTGAACACGTTCCTCGATTCGACCGACTTGCCGGAGAAGGCGGGAACCGCCGGCCGCGCGAGCGCCGACGACGACGTGTTTCTGGTCGAGCTGATCGAAGACGGCTTTGGAGATCCGAAGAATCTCGTCGCTAAAGACGGCAAGACGCTTGGCGAAGTCGTCATTCGCTGCTCGCACAAGGGGCCTGACGCCTACCACAACAAGCCGGAAGTCTCGGCTAAGAAATTCCATAACGGCTATGTCTACACCGGCGACTTAGCGACCTGGGACGCCGACGAATATATTTTGATCGTCGGCCGTAAAGACGACATGATGATTTCCGCCGGCGAGAATATCTATCCTCAGCCGATCGAAGAAGCGATTTGCTCGCACCCGTTGGTCGCCGACTGCATCGTCGTGCCCGTCTCGGAAATGACGCGCGGTCAAGCGCTGTGCGCGTACATTGCGCGTAAATCGCCCGACCTGACTGTGCGCGAGCTCCTCAAATTCTGTCTCGAATGCCCGACCTTGTCGGCGTTCACTACCCCGAGATACTACAAATTTGTCGACGAGCTGCCTTACACCGCGTCCGGCAAGAAAATGCGGTACGTCCTTCGCGCCAAAGCGCCGGACGACCTGAAAAACGGCTCGTTCCTTCGGAACTAAGCGCGGCTCGTAGCGGCGCGAATCGCTATTGCGCCGCGCCGATCGTCTTTTCCCATCGCGCTTTTCGCTCTGGATCGCTCGGATCGCTTCGAGTGAGCCAGAGCGTTTTTAACATCTTCTCCGCCTGTTCTTTCTTGCCGCTTTTGCAATAGATCTCGACGCACTTTTCTTTTCCGTTCCACCATTCGGGCGAGCCGGGCGCGTTCAAGTCGGCGTAGTCGGTCCAATATTTGACGGCAAGTTCGAGCGCTTTGGCGTCTTTTTGGTCCGTGAGGAGCGAGGCGAGCCCCTTGAGGACGCGCGCGTTGTGCGGATCTTTTTTGTGTAGCCGCGCGTATATGTTCAGCGACTCTTGGTCGCCGCCGAGCATCCGCAGCGCGTCCGCTTGTACGAGCGCGACGCGGTCGGCGTCGCTCGTTTTCAGCGTCTTTGCGGCGTCGAGCGCGAAAGACGCAAGCTGCCGCTGCGTCTTGCTTTGCGATCGTTCTGCGAAATCGAGCAGCCGCTCGACAGCGTCTAAGGACGCCGCTGAGCCGGAACTGTCGAAGGAGCCTAAGAGCGCGACGATTTCTTGCGGCGTCTTCGTTTCGATCGCCAGAGAAAGACGATAAGAACGAATTTTCCCGAGCGTCTCGTCGTCGGAAACGGCTTGTTCCCACGCGTCGAGAAGCGCGCCGAGCGCGTTGGCGAGCGCGTCGTCTTTAAGCGCCTCGTCGGTAAGCGCAAGTTCGCCGATGAGCGCGAGGACTTGCGAATCGGCGGCAAGTTGATTTGCGCTGGCGTTCTGCGCATAGTCCGCGAGCGCTTGACTTAGCTCGCCGAGAGTTCCTGGGGGCGAGGAAAGGCCGGCGCTCGTCTTGCGCAGGAGCCGCGCTGTCGTGTCGACAAAGAGCGATTCGCTCGGCGTCTGCGCGGCGCGCGCGTTATAGATTCGGCGCTCAAATTCGAGCGCGTAAGGGAAGAGCGGATCGTCGGGCGCGACGCCCTCGAGCGCTCGTTCGGCGCTGGCGTAATCTTCGGCGTCGACGAACCGACGCGCCAAGTCGAGCGCAAAAGCGCCGCGGTTCGACGCGTTTGGAAAGAGCGTTAAGTATTCCAAGCGCAACGCGTTAAGCGTCTCGTCCGATTCGTTGGCGTTTTGCGCGTGTTCGAGCGCGACGAGGAAGAAACTCGGCGCAAGCGCGTCGTTGGGGTTCTCGCGCGCGAGCTCTTCGAATCGCCGCCGCGCTTCTCGTTCCCACGCCATGGGGTCTTTTTCATTTGTGGCGTCAAAGAGCTTGTCGCAACAGATTTTATTGACGATTCCGGCGGCGGCGGCGCGCAGACGGAACGCGTCTTCTTTGGCGCCCGACGCGCTTGCTTCTCGCGCGGCGCGGTCGTATCCGGCGAGGGCGTCCTCCCACGCGCCGTTTCTAAAGTCGGCTTCGGCGGCCGCTTGAAGCGTGTTCCAATCTTCGGTCGCTTGGTCCGCCGCCTTCGCAAGCAACGCCGCTCGAGCGCGCCAAACGTTCGAGCGCGTCCCTGCGGAAGCGAGCTGAGCAGCCTCCAGGAGCGCTTTTTTATTGGGCAGATTCGTGAGGTTTGCGTCCGCGTTTTCTTCAGGCGCGTTTTGCGCGGCGCGCCAGAACGTCTCGGCGCGCGCAAGTTCGCGATCGGCGAAGAGGTCGAGCATTTTGTCGGCGTAACGACCGCGATCGGGAGGCAGAGGATTGCCGAGCAGATCGACGTTTTGCGCGGCGATTTTGACCGCTTCGTCCTGCTTGCCTTCGGCGGTTAACAGCCTTGTTTCTTCGGCGAGCAGCCCTACGGCAATTTCGTAGGGCGCGTCGCGTTCGTTCGCTTTTTTACCGAACGCCTCGAGCGTCTCCGCGATTCGTTGACCCGCGAGTTTGAAATCGCCGCGTTCGCGCGCCGACTCGATTAGGAGCAGCTTTGCATAAAAGTAGTATTCGTCGCCGGTTATAGCAGAAGAATGTTCGAGCGCGCCGGCGACTTTTTCCGCATATTCGAATCTCCTGACGTCCTCGCGGCGCGCAAGAGTCGCTTTAGCGTGCCAGTAGAGAAACGGCTTGGCCTCTTCGTTTGGGAGCGCCTCGATCGCGGCGCGCGCCGTATAGGCGCTGACCGCGAGGTACGGCGTTCCCTCGGCGGCGTCGCCCGATTCGACCGCCAGAATTCCCAGCGCATAGAACGCGCGGACATATTGCAGCTCGAAATTTGCCGTATCCTTGCCGACTTTAAGGTCCGCAAGACGCCGCCGCAGCTCGACGAGCGCGTCGGCGACCGCCGCGCGGTCCTCGGGCGTCGCCAGTCGGGAGGTTTCGAGCAGCGCGCGTATCGCGACGACGCCGTAAAGCGCGCGATTGGACGCGCTTGCGTTTTGCAGCGCCTCGTCCGGAACAGCCGCTAATTCGTCGTTAGCTAGGTCCGCCAGCCCTCGGTCGACGAGCGCTTCGGCGAATTGGAGCTCTTGTTCAAGGGGATCGAACGCGCCGCGCGGCTTCCAGACGGCAGTCGCCCGCGCCGGATTGAGCGGGGCGTCTGCGGAATCGACCGGCTGGGTCCAGAGCAGGGACGCGGCGGTCAGGAGAACGGCGGTTAAGGCGGTGGAATGTTTCATGGCTTCAGACGTTAGTCGGCGCTAAAGAGCCGCGGCATGGATTCGGCGATTCAGCGCGCGGCGGCGGCGAGCGCTTCAGGCGACGCGGCGAATTTTATCTTGGCTAGGCCCGCGCGCCGAGCGCAGTCGTAGACGTCCAAGACGCTTTCGAGGGGCGCTTCGCTGTCGGGATCGACGACGACGGGCACGTCCGGATCGATTTCCTGGAGCGCGACGAAGGTCGCTTCGACGTCCTGCAGCGACTCGACGCGGCTGCCGTTAATAGCGTATTCGATCTTCCCAGCGGCGTTTACAATCACCCTTGCGACAATCTTTCCGAGGTCGCGTTCTTCTTGCGTTTGCACGATCTCGCCGGAAATAGCGCCGGACCCAGAGATATTCGTCGGGAGTTGTTTTTCCGGTTCTTTGAAGTCGGTCGTTAAGACGAAAAAGATGAGGAGCAGAAAGACGACGTCAATCATCGACGTCAAATTCAGCTCGATCATATGATCTTTTGGTTCCGATGTAGGCGACTTCATCTTCTCTTTCCTTTACTTGCCGCCTGTCGGCTGTTCGACAGGCGCCGTCGGCCTATGCTTTCATCGCGACGGTTAATAGCGGTTCTTTTCGCGCCTGTTGGCGCGATCGTCAGCGCTCTATTATACCAATCTGGAGGCAGTTTCGACAAGTCCTTTATTGCGCCGTTTTACTTTTATAACCTGAGAGAAGACAAGGGCGCGTTAAGAAACAGAAGCCAAACTTGAAGCCTCGGCGTGGCAGAGCCGGAGCCAAGTTCGAAAACGTCCCTGACGCCGCGGTCGTCGATCGCGCCCGCGTCATGCGTTTGCCCTTATGCGAATTCCCCTTTCAGCCGTTTCGCGGGCTGTTTGACCAGGCTCTTCTGCTTCCATTCGCCTCCAGCGAATCTTATCGCAAAGACAGTCGCATTGATAAATATGTAGGAAACTTGAAGGGACCAGCACCAGTAGAAACCTTGCTGGAACCATATAACGCCGCCGAACATGATCGCGAGGATAGGCGCCGAGACGCAGAACGTCGCGAGCATGATGAATCGCGTGTCCCCGGCGCCGCGCAGCGAGGCGGTAAAAATCGAGTTGACCGTATTGGCAAATAGGTAGACGGCGACAATTCTCAATAAATTAAACGCAATCGACCTGATCTCTGCGAACTTTTCAGGGTTCTTTGCCATGTAGATATCGAGGAAGAAGTTCGGCATAGTCAAAAAGACGACGACGAAGACGCCTGCAAAAGCGCACGCGAGAGTCGCAGAAGTATACGCGGCTCGAGACGCTAAATCGAGCCGCTGCGCCCCGACTTGATTGCCGACGAGGGTCGCCGTCGCCACGCCGAGTCCGTAAATAGGAACCAACATCAGGGAATTCAAGTTGAACGCGATCGCAGTCGCCGCGCTTTCTTTCACGCCAAACCAGCCGACCAGAAGGACAAAGACGGTGAGGAAGGCGTTTTCCATCATGCTTTGAACGCCGCTCATCGACCCGAATCTGAGGAGCCGCTTCATCTCGAGCCAATCGAATCGGCATTGCTTCCTAAATCCAAATTCGCCCGATTTATCCGCTCTTCGAACGAGCCAATAGTACGCAAAGAACTTGAACCACAGGGACGCCGCGCTCGCAATAGCCGCGCCGGCAAGGCCCAGGCGGCAATATCCTCCGATTCCGAAGATTAGAATAGGATCGAGGATTACGTTCATGAGAACCGTCGCAATACCCAAGGTCATGACGACTTTCATCTTGCGCTGACCGGTAAAGAACGAGGCCAGCGGTTCGTGCGCTATTGCGGGGACCGCGCCCAAACAGAAATAGAACCAGTACTTTTGCTCCAAGAGCGAGACGTCGCGAGGGGTTCCCAGCGCGCGGAAAAAGGGACCGACGAGGGGCGTCGCGGCGACGAAGAGCAGCCCGAAGACGACGCCGAGAAAAATACCCTGCCAGATGTTCGAGCCGATTCTTTCTTTCTGACCGGCGCCGAAATACTGCGCGACAAACGTATTGACAAAAGACGCCAGCTGTTGCGGAAACGTGAGGAGCGCCCAGATGAGACAGCCCGACTGAAAAGACGCGTTCATCGCCGTCGGATCGTACCACGAAAGGAACATGCGGTCCGTCATGTTCATGATCGCGATGGTCCCGCACGAGATAACGATCGGGAGCGCGACGCGCAGGACTTCTCGACCCCCGCAGGGACGCGTATACCACTCGCGCCAGTAACTTGGGGAAAACTTACTCAGTGAAGCTGTGTCTGATTTCATTTTTTTAGCGCTGCGTCCTGGAACGCTTTTGTTTCCAGGCCTTTGCGTTTGTACGTCGGTCGAGCAATGCCGGACCAGTGCGAAAAGTCGGAGCTCTTATAACGAAGCTCAATAATAAAAGCGCCGTCAACGTTGTGCGTCGACGAACGCCGGTTCTATAAATATCGGACGCCGTTTCTGTTGGCGGCGCCATAAATTCTGATTTCGGGTGTTGCTGCGTCTCTGAACCGCTTTGTTCAGCTCAGGTGCAAGAAAAGCGCGGCGGCGACGATGGCGGCCGTCTCGACGCGATAGACCTGCTTGCCCAGGTCGAGCGGCTCCCAGCCTTGCTCGACGGCGCTTTGTACTTCGTGGTCGGCGAATCCTCCGACGGGCCCGATCAGGATAAGGACGGCGTCGGGGGCTTGCGGTCGCGCGCGGACGAGCTGCATAAAGCTTTTTTGCCCAAAAGCGCCGTCCGATATCGGATGCGCGACGACGCGCAAGACCGCCGCGTTCGGCTCGATTTCGTCAAAAAGCCCCGTCCCGGCAAAACGCTCCGCGATCGCCGCGGCAAGTTCCGAGCAGTTTGCTTCGTCGACTGATTTGCCTGCGATTCTCGCGTCGAGAATCTCGACGAGACCGGGCAGCTCAGCCGGCTTGATCGAGGGCAGGACGTCCATGAGCTTCAGCCGTCCGCATTGCTTAGACGCTTCGAGCGTCTGACGCTGGAGCCGTTCAAGGACGCTCGAATCGAATTTGACGTCGGCGCGTTCGGCGTCGAGCGGAATGAATCGTCGGACGCCAAGTTCGGTAAGCTTCTCGATCGCCCATTTCTGCCGGTCGCCCTTCGGAAGCGCGACGATAGCGGTGAGCGCCAGGTCGGGCTCGCGGTCGTCCTCGCGCGTTTCGAGGACCGTCAACTCCACGCGGTCTCTTGCGATCGATTCGATTCTCGCGCGATACTCTTTTCCGGACCCGTCGAACAGATCCGCTTCCTCGCCGACTTTTTTGCGCATAACGCGCGTGAGATGCTGCGCTTCGGAGCCGGTCAGAACGGCGACGCCCTCGTTGAGCGAGCCGCGTTCCTCGGGCGCGATGTAATATAAGTCGCTCACAGCCGAACTTTCTTAACAATCTCTTCCGCTAAAAAATCAATAATGGACAGCCGTCCATTATAACTTGTTTTCGAATAAATTGAGGCGCCTCTTTAGCGAAATCCGGTCCAAGGACCCGGCATTATCGCGCCGATAGAAAAAAACGCGGCGTAACGTCCGCGTTTCAACAGCTCTAGAAGAAAAGGCCGGCTTTGAGCAAAACCGAGCTCTTAGGTTTGTAGACCGTGCCTTCTTTGGTAACAATCTCGCGTCCAAAAGCGCCTCCGACTTCTAGGGAGCCTTTGAGCCCTTTGGAGCAGTCGAAGACGACGCCGGTCGTAACGCGGTAATCGTTGTAATCGAAGCAGTAGGTCGGGTCCCCGTTGATTTTATGGTTATGATCGGTCATGAGCCATTTCCCGCCGCCAATGTCGCCGCTCACGAAGAACCACCAGTCGGTTTCATTCTTTCTTATGATGAAATGCCCCCAGCGCGGGTCGGGGAAGACGAACCGAATCTCGTTATTTGCGTTCGGTTTCCAGACGACGCCGGCAATAGGGACCAGCTTGTAGTCGAGACGGTTATAGTAGGCGACGCCGCCAAGCAGGCGCGTCGTTCTGTCGTCGTCGACCGGCAGGGACGCTTCGGCGCGTCCGCGAAGATAGAACGCGTCGCCCTTGATCTTTTCGAACTCGGACGCTATGCCCGCTTGAACTTCGACCGTCCCTTCAAGGTCGTGTACGGAGATTGAAAAAGACGTCGCGACGCCGGCGTCAAAGACGTTGTTGGGAATATCGGGCGTGATGGTCGTCGACTTAGGCGTTTGGAACCCTGTGTAGTTGAAGGTCGGCGTCAGCCGAAAGACGCCCCCGTTGATGCTGCTGTTGCGGAACGCTTCGCAGGGAAAAGCGAAATAGAGTCCGCCGCCCCCTTCGATGACGCCGAGCCCGTTGTTGGTCCTTGGAATGTATAAGAAGGTCTTTGAGCAGTCTTGTTGGTACTTAAAGACTTTTTTCAGCGTGGTAGGGTCTTCCATCGTCGCCGGCGGGTTGACCGCGCCCTCGGTCGCCGTTTCGTAGGTGTAGGTCGGCGGCCCGTAGGTCATCGCTGTCGAGGGCGAAACGACGGGCGGCTGGATCTGTCCGCGAACGATGAACGCGGAACTTGCGGAGACGTAATCGAACGAATCGTCGAAGAGGTTAGTTGCGCGGGATTCCGCGTCGGCATCGGAAAGACTGCCTGTCGAACCTAAGGAACGCCAAATCCCTTGATAAGGCTTTTGCGCCAGCCGCGAGGGCGCAAGACCGCTGGGAGAAGACGCGTCGAACGCGGCGCCGTTCGGCTCGGCCGATTCGTTCATTAGGTCGGCAAAAGGTCCGGCGCCGCGCGCGTTTTCGACGGAGAAAACGCCGCTGAGCAGCGCGACGACCGCAAAGCAGAAAAGCGTCGAAAAGCGACGACGCAACGTCGAATCCTGGCGAGTGTTGGACAAGTTCATCTTCTAACAAATTTCCCTAAAAAAGCCGCGCTTGAGCCGTGTAACGATCCGTTCTGAGGGTTATAACTATTTCCAAATAAGGCGTCAAGGGCAACTGACGCCGACGGCGTTCAACGGCGTCGGCAGACGCGGAGATTAACGAAGAGTCGAAAAATATCTGGTTTTCTCGCGGAATTCCTATTGCGGCGGTTCGACTTTATGCTATACTTTAGAATCCTTTTATAGCGTCATGACCGCTTGTTGCCGCGGAATATTTCTAGCGTCAGCTGCGTCTAACGCTGTATGGGCGCGTAATTTTCGCGGCGTTTCGAGACGTTGTTCGAACCGTCCGCCTCAACTCAACCCCGTTTTTTATTGGAGGTAAAACGCGCGCGTCGACTGCAGTTGCGCGCGGCGCCAGTTTGGGCGCTTCTCGTTTTATCTGTGTAAAACACTTCACAACTAGGAAATTTTGTCGTGGTAAATCGTACTCTCATTCGCGGTTTGGATCTCAATATTGAAGACGTCGTCCTGGACGAAGAAAAATTCAATATGTACATCATTGAAGACCCCGAAATCGAACTGAATCAGATTCTTGACGGCGTCGTCGTCCGCATCGATGGAGAATTCGTTATCGTCGACGTCGGATACAAGAGCGAAGGCGCTATTCATAAGAGCGAATGGGAAGAAGACGAAGAAGAGCCCAAAGAGGGCGACGTCGTCAAAGTTCTCGTCGAAGAGCTCGAAGACTCCATGACCGCCGACGAAATCAGCGCGCGCGGGATGATCTGCCTCAGCAAGCGCAAGGCCGCTAAGATCGAAGCGTGGATGCGCATGATGGAGCGCGTCAAGGAAGGCGACGTCGTCGAAGGCGTCGTCTCCAAGAAGATCAAGGGCGGCTTGCTCGTCGATATCGGCGTCAACGTCTTCTTGCCCGCGAGCCAAGTCGACATTCGTCGGCCCGCCGACATCAACGAATTCATCGGCAAGACGATTAAGTGCGTCATTCTGAAAATTGACGAAGCGCGCCGCAACATCGTCGTCAGCCGCCGCGAACTCATCGAACAAGAACGAAAAGAAAAGAAGACCGCGCTGCTCAACGAGCTCGAAGTCGGTCAAATTCGCGAAGGCACGGTCAAGAATATCGCCGACTTCGGCGCCTTCATCGACCTTGGCGGCATCGACGGCCTGCTCCACATTACCGACATGAGCTGGGGCCGCATTACCGATCCGAAAGAAGTCGTCTCCATCGACCAAAAGATCGAAGTCATGGTCCTCAACATCGACTACGAAAAGGAAAAGATTTCGCTCGGGCTCAAGCAGAAGACGCCTTCTCCTTGGGACAACGTCGAAGAAAAGTATCCGGTCGGCTCCAAAGTTCAAGGCGCGGTCGTCAACGTCATGTCCTACGGCGCGTTTGTCAAGCTTGAAGAAGGCGTCGAAGGGCTCGTTCACATCAGCGAAATGAGCTGGACCAAGCGCATCAATCATCCGAACGAAATCCTCAGCGTCGGCGACGAAATCGACGTCGTCATCCTTGGCATCAACAAGGAAAAGCAAGAGATCTCGCTCGGTATCAAGCAGACGACGAGCAATCCTTGGGAAACCGTCAACCAGAAGTACCCGGTCGGCTCGAAGGTCAAGGGCGTCGTGCGCAACCTTACGAACTACGGCGCGTTCGTCGAGATCGAAGAAGGCGTCGACGGCTTGCTCCACATCAGCGACATGAGCTGGGTCCGCAAGATCACGCACCCGAGCGAAGTCGTCAAGAAGAACGAAGAAATCGAATGCGTCGTTACCTCTGTCGATAAGAAGAGCCGACGCATCGCGCTCGGGCTCAAGCAGCTCACCGAAGACCCGTGGGAAGTTCGAATCCCTGAAAAGTATCGTCCGAACCAAATCGTTACCGGTAAAGTTACGAAGATCACGAACTTCGGCGTCTTCGTCTCCCTCGAAGACGACCTTGAAGGCCTCCTTCACATCTCCGAATTGGCCAACCACAAAGTTGAGAATCCGGAAGAAGTCGTCAAGGTCGGCGAAGAACTCGAAGTCATGGTCCTCCGCGTCGACGCCGCCGATCGCAAGATCGGGCTGTCGCGCAAACGCGCCGAATACGGCAAAGACGGCGAGCTGATCGAAGAAGCGGAAGCCGAAGCCGACGCCGCCGCGCCCAAGCAGCCGCAAGAACTCAAAGGCGGTATCAGCGGCGAGAGCGGCCCGCTGTTCCAACTCCCGGAACAAGAGTAAACCTTATCAAAACGAAGGCTTAACAGCCGCTAGTTGAAATAGAGAAGGCGTTCTCCATTCATTTGGAGAGCGCCTTTCTCATTTGGGGGCGACTTGGAGCGCGGCGCTTCTGGATATGGTCGGGAAGGCGAGCGTTTGGGGGATAGTGGTTATTCGTCGATTAGCGCTCGAATTTTGTCGAGCTTTTTCTTTTGGGCGTCGCGTTCGTCTTTCAGGTCTTGAAATTGGGCTCCGGACAGCTCGAAATTTACAATTGCGGAGATTGCGATTTCACTTCGCGTTTTTTGGCGCTGCGTCGCTAGTTCGTTTAGCTTCTCGTCTGCTTCTTTCGTCAGCCAAAGGATTCGCTGTTTCGTCTCTTCTTCTTTGGGCGGCCGTCCGACCGGGTTAGTTTTTTTCTTCTTTGTCATCTTCCTCGTCTTGCTCTAAGTACTCGTACTATTCTAAGATCGCCTATTCAATAATCTCAATGATGAGATTGAGCGCGTAGTTGCCGTCGGCGTCGTCGATTGTCGTTAGCCCTTTAACGATTAGGGGGCCGACGAGCAACGAGCAGGACGAGAAATTGTCGGTGTTGGTTATCTCGACCTCGCTCGTGTCGGGGTCGACGAACATATAGACCTTGTCGAGCTCTTCGGCTTCGGCGTTTGACGCCGCGATCGTCTTGGCGAGCGTTTGAGCGACGAGAGTTCGGTTATGTTGTCTCACGGCAGATTCCCTTGTAAGGAGCCCGACGTCGGACGTCGGGCTGTTGTGGGGCAGACGCCGGGGATTCCTTGGCGCCTCATTTATTGATCCCGTAATGATCTTCGTAGTCGGCGCAGTTGCGCATGACGATGTTACGAGCGAGGATTGCGGCTTCGCGCTCGTTGCGCTCTTCCCATTCTTCGTCGGTCTCTTCTTCGCGCGTGTACAGGTCGGGATGGTCGGTCGGGTTGTAGCGGACTTTCCGCTCTGCGCCCGAGAGGACCGCAGTGAAGACGTTCAACGCTCTGGCTCTTGGGCGCGTTTCTCCGTTTTCCGACCCGATTTGGTCGTGCGTTTCGACCCATTGATAGAGCTGTTCGTAAAGGTTGGCTTTATGCAGGAGTTGTTGCTTGCAGCGAGCGTTGAAGATGAGGTCTTCGAGTTCTAAGAATTGGACGATTTGTTCAGGGGTGTAGAGTACGGCTTCCATTGTAAGTTTCCTTTTGGGTGTTGGTTTTAGCAAGGGGCGCGGCGAGCGGTTCGCCGCGCTGGTTGGGTTAGGTTAGTCTTCGAGGTTGAGTTTGTAAGTAAGCGCCTCTTTGATTGCGGTTTTCAGTTCGGCGAGACGGCGTCGGGGAGTTCGTTCAGGTTATTGTAGTAAGCAGCCGCGATGTGTTCCTTTTTTGGTTAGGATTTTTAATTTTGCTTCGGACTGTCCCTCTGCTTTTATGTATAGTATTATCGACCGTTTTTTATGTGCAATACCTGTTTTTAGTAATTTTAGGTATTTT
>JAQVHZ010000121.1 GCA_028695965.1 Thermoguttaceae bacterium
TACCGGCTCCCTCGTTGTTTTTTGGAGGTAATTTTTTTAGGTTAAAATCACTCCGGATTCTAACGAGGAGCCGTGTTTTACGCAATATCAATTAAATAAAATTGCTTGATGGTTGCAATATGAGTATAATCTTCGGGAAAAGTTGTTCAACAAACGGCAAAAATTTTTCCGACATTATCAGCGGTTATTTCTGGATTATTCACATACTACTTGGAGGGTGATTGATATGAAAAAACAATCGCAAGGTTTTACCCTCGTCGAACTTCTGGTCGTTATTGCGATCATCGGTATTCTCATTGGGCTTCTGCTGCCGGCTGTTCAGGCGGCGCGCGAAGCCGCGCGACGGATGCAGTGCGCAAACAACTTCAAGCAGCTCGGCCTGGCGCTCTTGAACTACGCCGACGCCAACGCCGATACCTTTCCCGCCGGAAGCTGTTACTTCCTGGGGTTCGACCAAAACATCGGAACGGTTCACTGTCCGTTGAACAGCGGGATCGTCTTCCTGCTGCCCTTCTTCGAACAGCAGGGTATGTACAACGAATACGTTAAATGGGCGCGGGATTCCGACGCCAACCCCGCCCTCACGAGCAACTACGGCGCGCCTTGGGACCTGGCTCCAGCCAACCGGAACCATTGGTACGGACAACCGATCAGCGGGCTTCTCTGCCCTTCCGACGGCAGCAACCGCGAACTCACTGCGGTAACCGGCTCCTCATGCACCAATACGTATATGTGCGCCGGCGACGGAATGTGGACCTTTGCGCGGCGCGCCGACCAAGAGTCGACCTCGCGCTCGAATATCGGTCCGCGAGCGTTCTGGCAGCGCGAAGTGTGGAAGAAGATGAGCGCTATCACCGACGGGACGAGCAATACGATCAGCTTGAGCGAATGCGTCGTTCCGGTAACGCGCGACACGGCGATCGTTCGTCAGGGCGCCGTCGCCTCCTATCAGCCGCACGACGGCGAAGCGCGGCCGCAGCTCTGCCTGAGCAACGGTTACGACGCCGACCGGACCAAAGTCAGGAACCCCTGCGTCCATCTCTGGAGAGGACGCATCTGGTCCAACGGACGCGCCGCGGAAGCCTGGTTCACCTGCACGCTCCCTCCGAACTCCGTCTCGTGCGTCGCCGGCAGCTTCAACAGTCACGAATGGGGCAGTTTCGCGCCGACGAGCTACCACTCCGGGGGCGTTAACGTGCTCCGCGTCGACGGGTCCGTCGCGTTCGTCAGCGACACGATCGACACGGGCAACCTCTCTGCCGCTCAAGTAACCTCGGGCAGGAGTCCCTACGGCGTCTGGGGCGCCATGGGGTCCATCAACGGCGGCGAACCGGCGTCGTTGTAATGTTTCAACCTCACATTTAAAAGGAATTACAATGACACAACGTTCTCGTTTGGCTCTTTCCTCGGCGCTCGTCCTTTGCGCGGCCCTGACGTTCGTCGGCGGCTGCAGTCGTCCGACGCCCGACGGCATGCCTAAATTGGTCCCCTGCACGGTCCGCGTTACCCAGGAGGAAGAGCCGCTCGCTGGCGCGACCGTCGAACTGCTCGGCGACGAAAATTTCAAATGGACCGTCAGCGGAACGACGGACGCGCAGGGCAATGCGAAAATCCACACGCACGGCGATTATCCGGGCGCGCCTGAAGGGTCTTACAAAGTCGCCGTCTCGAAGCAGGTCGTCGAGCAAGAGGAAGTCGACGAAAGCCAAATGTCCGCAAGCTACGTTCCTTCCGGCGGAACCGCCTACAACTGCGTCGACCCGCAATACGGCAAGGCGGACACAACGCCCTTGACGATCGACGTCAAAGGCAAGACGAGCGCGGCCTTTGACGTCGGCGCGGCGATTCACGAACCGGTCAAGCCGCTGTAGCAAGGGCGCGCTCTGGCTTTATCGACTGCGCCGTCATACCCCCAACGGCTCGACGGCGCGGTCTAAAATACCGTTGAGCTCCGCGAGCGCCAGCCCGTAATTCGTGATCGGCACGCCCGACTCGAGCGCGCGATCGACGCGCGTCAGCATCTCGCGGCGGTTGAACATACATCCTCCGCAATGGATAATCAAGTCGAAGCGCCGCAGCGACGCGGCGTCGGGGAAATCGTGTCCGTGCGAATGCTCGATCGCGAGCCCCTCCCCGACCCTCTTGCGCAGCAGTCGCGGGATCTTGACCGTGCCGATATCCTCTTCGATCGGATGATGCGAACACGCCTCGGCAATGAGGACGCGCGAATCCTCCGTGAGCTGCGCAATAGCGCGCGCTCCGGCAAGCATCGTCGTCAAGTCCCCTTTTTGACGCGCGAATAAGATCGAAAAGGACGTGAGCGGAACCTCGCTTGGGGTCTTGGCGTCGACCGTTTTAAACGCCTGCGAGTCCGTAACGACGAGCGCGGGCTTATATTTCTCAATCGCCTCTTCGAGCAGATTCTCCTTGACGACGACGCAGCCAAGATCGGCGTCGAGCAAGTCGCGGATCGTTTGGACTTGCGGCAGAATCAGCCTGCCCTTGGGCGCTTCTTTATCGACCGGCGTTACCAGGACGACGAAAGAGCCGGGCGGGACGAGGTCGGCGACAATAGGGGGCGGCGCAAGAAATTCGTCGGGCGCAAGTTTCGTCAGCGCCGCGCGCAGCTTGGGCGCGCCGATCTTGGCGCTTCCGTCTAATTTGGCGGAAAATGGAACGCCGGTCAAGCCGCGCTCGTCAAGAAACGCCAGGAACGCGTCGACGGTCGGCGCGTCGACGGCGTCCGTCTTGTTGACGACGACCAGAATCGGGGTCGAGCGGCGCTGCATTTCCTCGACAAGCGCTTCTTCATAATCGCTCCAGACGTCCTCCCCGCGCGTTATGTCCACGACGATTAACGCCAAATCGACCCGTTCGAACAATTGACGCGTCTTCGCAACGCGCTCCTGTCCGAGCGCGCCGACGTCGTCTATGCCCGCGGCGTCGATAAACAGAACGGGCCCGATCGGCAAGAGCTCGATCGCTTTTTCTATTGGGTCGGTCGTCGTTCCGGCGACGTCAGACACAATCGCGAAGTCTTGCCGCGTCAACGCATTAAGCGTCGAGGACTTGCCAACGTTCCTTCTGCCAAACGCGCCTATTTGCAGACGCAGTCCTTTTGGAGTCGCCAATCGGTTCAACATAGTCTCCTTCAGTCTCTTTTCTGGAAAATTTGCATCGAGTCGCCGCTCCAGATTTTACCAGACGCGCGGCGCAGAGAAATAGGAAAGAGGGCAAAATTTAGACTCCGCGGAAAAATATATGCTAAAAATCAACGATTCGTGTATTCAAAAGCAGTCTCGTTCGTTATAATACATGGCGTGTGCATGAAGCGTCACCAAGGATTAGACAACGATGAGAAGAACGACGCCAACCAAATTGACTTACAATTACCTCCGAAGTACGACGTCAACGTGGGCTAGTTAGTTTTTTTATAGGAACAATTTCCGCGCGGCGGTTTTTATTCATAAAAGAGAAGATTCGCGGCGGCGGCCCATTGTGTCGCAACTATTGTAATCGTTCTCGACGTTCGTTCAGGCGTCGGCGACGATACCAAGGACCTACCTGTGATTTTAGACGATTCGTCCAACGCATCCTTTGTCGCCGACGAAGACGCGCGACTGATGTTGGCCGTACAAGCAGGCGACGCCTTTGCGTTCGAAGAACTTACGTCGCGCAATCAACCGCGTGTGTACGCGTACCTTCATCGTTTTGTGGGGGATCCTCAGCTGGCCGAGGATCTCGCGCAGGAGGTCTTTATGCGCGTATACAAGCACCGCGCAACCTACCGTCAAGAAGCGCGGTTCTCCACATGGCTTTTCCGAGTCGCTCATAACGTCGCATTCAACGCGCTCAGGACCAAGAGCCGACGTCCGGAAACCTTGTTCAACGCCATGGGGTCCAGTACCATGGAGACGACTGCGGTCAGTTACGAAGAGGGTATCGTTACGCGCAGCGGAGCGACGCCGACCCAAAATATCGCCAAATTGGAAAAACAATCGATCGTTCGCGACGCTATTCATAAATTGCCGCCAAGACAGCGTCAAGCCGTCCTGCTGGCAAGGTTTGAAGGCATGACTTACCAGCAGATCGCCGAGGTCATGGAAATGACGCCCGAGGCTGTGAAATCGTTGATATGCCGCGCGCATCAGAATCTAAGGAAAAGACTTACGCCGTTCATCGAAGAAGGGAAACGCCCGGAATGAAAGAATCGAGTCTCAATCATGCGCTGAAAGACGCGTCGGACTCTGTCGATTCCGAATACGCCCCCGATTTCTATGAAGAGGAATTGGAAGAAGAACTCGAAGAGTTCGATCTGATCGACGAAGAAATTGTAGCGTATCTCGGCAACGAATTATCGCCGGAAGAACGACAAGCGTTTGAAGACAAAATGGAAGCGGAGCCCGTGCTGAAAGCAAGGGTGGAAGCCGAACGCGTCGTCTGGGACGCGCTCGACCTGCTCGACGTCGAGGAGCCCGCGACGGACCTTACCGAGTCGACTCTCGATCGACTCAATTCGAAAACGCAGTCGGAACTGCAGACAGTCGCTCAGAAATTCAAACGGGGACGGTTCGTCCTTATCGCCGCGACGATCGTCGGTTCCTGCGCCCTTTTCCTATTGGGCTACTTCTTATTCGGAGCCCTCTTCCCCGATCTCGAAAAGAGGCGCGAACGGGATTGTCAAGTCGTCGACCGATTGGAACAGCTGAGCGCGGTCGAAAGTTTCGAGTACCTTTCCGCGTTGACCGACGCAAAATTATTCGCGCCAAGACCCAAACGAAACGAACCGGCTCAAGACTCCGAACGCGGCTCGAACGTCGGATTCTCCATACCCGACTTCGCGCCGCAGCCGAAAAGAACTTATGCGGAACTGTCGCAAGACCGCGCGTTTTATCGTCGCGAACTCCAATTTGAGAACCTGGAGGAAAGCGAACGGCAGCGGTACAGAGCGCTCTATCGTCAGATAGAAAGAGCGCCGAATTCCGAGGAACTTTGGACGACCGCCAACGCGTATGTCTTCTGGCTCACGACCGCCGTCAACGCGTCGGAGCTCGAACGGCTCCAAGAAGACCCGATTCCGGAACGCATTGAGTTCATCAGGCACAAACAAGAGTTCTTCAGAAGAATGAACGAATACTTTTCGCGAGCAACCGCTTCGAATCCAAACGTGTCGAGAGGACCGGGCGAACAGCCGCGAATGCAGCAGCGAATGCGCGGCGCCGGCGAACCAGGAACGCAAGAAGACCGCTCGCCAACGGCGCTCGCCATCAGACTGACCCTGCCGGAAGAATTCCAAGACGAAGATCTGACCCCAATCTACCGGCGCTACGAAGAATTTCGCGGAAAAAGAAGCGCAAATCCGCAGCAAGGAGCCCCGCAAGGAGCCGCGCCCGAAGAAGACGTCTTCGCTTTCTTGACCGACGTGAGCAGTCAGGAGCTGATCGAGCTCCTGTCGCCGCAGGCGCAAGAATATCTCCTTGAGAAGCCGGACGCCGACCGCGCCGCGGCAATAGGGTTGCTCGTGTCGCTCAGTTTCTTAGAAAACGACGGCGAAGCGAACAGCCGTCCGCAGCCCGACCGCGGGCAGGGACCCAATCGTCAGCCTTTTGGCGGCCGCAGGTTCGCCGCTGGGCCTTTTCGGGGCAGTCCTTGGGAACAACAAGGCGCTTTCGGCAGGAGCGGTTTCATGAACCCCAATAACGACGTCTCCGTAGAAAAACTCGGAGAAACGCTGCGAAACGCGCCGATGGGCGTGAAATCCTATATCGTTTCCAATTCGCCGCAAGCGGCGATGGCGGTGTTGTTAGGGCTGCACTGGAGCCTGGGACGCGCGCCGAGCGACCCCTCCAACGCGCCGCCGGACCAAGGGAACAGAAGAGCGCCCCAACGCGGATATTTCAACGCGCCCCCTGCTCCAGACGCCGACGCGGCGCCCGGCCCTGCCCCTGATCGCCCCGGCGAGTCGGCGGCCGTCCCCTCGGCGCCCATAAGACGCTAGAGCATAGGCGATACGAGCTGCGTTTAACTATTTATCGAAAAAAAAGAAAAGCGGCGCGGCGAGACTTGACGTCTGCGTATTGCTTGTTAAAATCAGAAAAATCCTAATAGATTTACAAAATTTATGCAAATAACCGCTATCCTTTGAAATCTTTTTACACTATATGTATTTACTCTTTTGTAATAATACGCTATATGTAGTTAAAAAGCTGTAAAGAAGCGCTATAACCGGAATAATCGTTAATTCTGGCACATTTTAATGGTTTTTTTGTAGAAACGTTACAAATTAATGAATATAAGACTTGTTTTTATGAATACATTCGTTATACTTTGGGCAGAATGTTAAAAGAGAAAAGATAGAGAAAAATTTACAACATACACAATGCGTTGTTTACTTGGGTGACGACTTGCAACGACGCAGGCGCCGAAGTCGAAGGGGTTCGACTTCGGCGTTTTTTTATCACTATCCGTTCCGCCCGACGGGGCGCTGAGGCCGCGTCGCCCGCGCGGCGCCGACCAGCGCTTTCCAAACCGCCTTTTCTAGCTCAGTGAATAAACGGCGTTTTCCCTTATTGTCAATTTTTCTTCCAAACGTGCAGGAAAATTTTCGGTCTTCCGTCAGACGATCGCGCGCCCCGACCCTGACAAATCAACCCGATTCGAGTCGGCGGCAAAGCGCTCCCAAGCCGACGCAAATTTGTCGCGCTAAAGCTCCTGAAGCGCCTCTTTACTACGGGCATATCAGCATGACGCCCCGTCGGCGCTTCTTGACGTCAACGCAAAATCTATTATAATATTTGCGATAAAAATGGTATTTTCACACGAACGCGATCGCCAGTTTTCAGGCGGATGGCGTCAAGCGCCACATTCACTACGCGAGTACAGATCGATCAGAAATGCGCAGCTAATCGTTAAGGGGTAGCTCATATAGGAGTTGATCCAATGAACATGAATAATCCTTCGTCGGAAGTTCGGAGCGATATGATTTCAACCAGCAAATTGTTATTGCCTGACCTTCGTGAGATGATTGCAACGAACAACGTCTACGATATGAACGAGTTCTGTTCAGCGCTCCACCCTGCTTCGACAGCCGAATTCTTACAAGATCTCAATCCCGAAGAAATCTGGACGATCTTACACTCGATCGAGACGCCTCTTCGCGCTGAAATTTTTAGTTATTTCGATCGCGATCTTCAAGAGCAAATTGTCGAGACCTGTCCGCGCGAAGAAGTCGCCGAACTGCTCGCGGAAACGCCGTCGGACGACCGCGTCGACCTGCTCAACGAAGTCAGTCCTGAAATTTCTGCAGAAGTTACCAGCCTTCTGCCGCAGGAAGATCAACAGGACGTCGCGCTGCTCGCTCGCTACGACGAAGACCAGTGCGGCGCGGAAATGTCCTCCGACTTCTTCCGGCTCCGCGAAGATATGACGGTCGGCGAAGCCGTTGCTGAAATTAGCTCGCAGACGCACTTAATAGAAACGGTCTACTACCTCTACGTTCTCGACGCCGAAGGGCGGCTCGCCGGCGTGGTCTCCGCTAAAGACCTGCTGCGCAGAATCAATCAGCAAGACGTGCCGATTAGTTCGTTCATGAAGTCGGCGGGGACGCTCGTTACGGTCAACGATACGGAAAGCCGTGAAGAAGCTATTGAAGTCGTCAAGAAATACGACTTTATCGCGCTGCCGGTCGTTGACGCCTCCGGCAAGATGCTCGGGGTAATCACGCACGACGACGTCTTAGACGCGGCGGTTGAAGAGTTGGTCGAAGACGCGCACTTGAGCGCGGCGGTCAGCCCTCTCGAGAACGAGACGTATCTTGGCGCCAATTTGTTCCTCCTGGCGCGCAAACGATTCACCTGGCTCGCCATCTTGCTCTTTGGCGCGATTACGACGGCGCTCATCTTGAAATTGTTCAGCGACGTCAGCGACCGCGTTACTTGGCTGGTCGCGTTCCTGCCGATGATCGTTTCGACCGGAGGAAATAGCGGCGGTCAATCGGCGACCCTCGTCATTACCGCTCTGGCGACCGGCGAGATCGAACTCAGCGATTGGAAGAAGATTGCGAAACGCGAAATCGCAATGGGCGCCTTGCTCGGCATTGCGATGGGCGCGTGCGGGTTCATCAACGCGCTGATCATTCACGGATTTGACGTACCGGTAATAGAATTGCTTTTAGTCCCGCTTGCCGTCTTTTGCGTCGTCTTTTGCGCAAATTTGACCGGCGCGCTGCTCCCGCTCCTCTTCCAGAAATTAAAATTGGACCCCGCCTTGATGAGCAACCCGTTCGTCGCGGGTATCTCCGACACGCTCGGAACCTTTATCTATATGGCGCTCGGCGCTATTTTGGTCGCGCGGTTCTACTAAGGCAAGAGCCCGTTTACAATGGGCTTATTGTATCATTCTTTATTTCGCACGCTTTAAGCTCCTCCTAATGGGGCGCGGCGCGCGGGCGCAGAGACGCGATCCGCTCTGACGAGCCAAAGGAGCCGGTTCCAGATTCAGATAAGACGACCGAACTCTATTTTCACAGGATACTAACACAAGATCTGCCGACGACGAGCCTCGTTCCCGAGCCGCCGCGCAGCCGCAATTAATCAAAAAAAGCCGCTGGTTTTTGGACCAACGGCTTTTTCATATATCAAAGTAAAGTTAAACCATACAGTATGTTTGAATCGACCTTTTAAAACAGCTCCAAGAGCTGAGTTTCTAATTATCCTTAGAAAG
>JAQVHZ010000122.1:0-1726 GCA_028695965.1 Thermoguttaceae bacterium
GCTTACGACGCGTTTACGGGCGCGGCGTCCGGATGGGCGGATTGTAAAGCCGAGTGCATGCGCGCGCGTCTGATGAACGGCGCGTCGTTCCGCGCGAACGCCGGTTTCTCGACGATCAGCGCGACCGACGTCTTTCAGCTTGTTTTACAAGCGTTCCTTGAACCGTCGGAGGAAACTGCGCCGCGCTTGTATACGCAGATAACTCGCGAGAACAAGGTGGTAGACTTCAACGAGGTCAAGTCGTACCTGCCGACGATTCAAGGGCGTTTGCGCCAGATTAGCGAGACCGGAGCGATTCAAAACGTCTCGTTCACTACGGAAGAGTTCAAGCGCTCCGCGGAAGCGTACGCCGCCGTCTTTACGATTCCCGAAAAGACGATTGTCAACGATCAGATCGACACGTTCGCCGAATTACTTCGCCAGCTCGAACAACTTGGCGACGACTGCGTCGAGCACGACGTCGCCGAAACGTTCTGGCGCCTGGTCGACGGGGATATTAAAGACGCCTCTTCGAATTCGCTCGTTTCCGCGACCGTCGGGAACTACATTTCCAGCGGATCTCTCGACGAGGCGGGTCTGGCCGCCGCGATCGCGGCTCTTAATTCGTTCTCGACCGCCAACGGCGTTCCGCTTGCCGCCGACAATCTCATTATGCTTGTTGGGTCGAAGCTCGCGCCGGTCGCGCTCAAACTCGCCAACGCCGGCTACGTCGATTTCCAAAACGGGACCGCCTATCCGAACGTGTTCCAGGGCAGATTCAAGCCGCTCGAATGGGCGTATCTCGACAGCGCGCACGCGCGCGCGAAGAAGGACAACGGCTCGACCAATTCGCTCTTCGCCGCCGACAAGACGTGGATTCTGCTTCGCGATCCGCAGCGCCGGCCCGCAGTCTGCGTGAATAAGGTGCTCGGGTTCGAGTCGCCGCGCGTCGAGCAGTTCGACGCTGATCCGGCCGTCTGGGGCACGACGTATCGATACGTCTATCCTTACGGCGTGTCGGTTCAGTACAAAGACGCGATTTGCGCCGTTACCAATTCCTGATAGAAAGGAGCCGTTCTAATGGCAGACACTTTTGGAAAGAATCAATCCGGTCGTCTTTACGACGGCGGTCGTTTTTACGCGACGCCCGCCGCCAACGTCGCCGCCAACGTTATTTTCATGCCCGCGTATTCCAGCTCCCCGCTTTTTGGCGTCGCCGAGTATCCCGTCAAGTCGGGCGAAATCGGCGCGTTTGCGACGGAAGGAACGTTTGCGTTCGCTAAGCCGGCAGGGTTCGTTTCGAGCGCCGGCCAGGCGATTTATTACAAGCCGACTTCGGCGGTCGCCGGAACGCTTTCGGCAAGTTCGTCCGAAGGCGCGGTCAAAATCGGATACGAAGTTCCGTCGAACGCTCCCGGCGACAAGCTGTGCGTGTTCCTCGCGCCGGGCGGCGCGCTTGAAGCGGCGGCGGCCGGCGAAACCTGATTGGAGGCTTAAATGAGAACGAAAGAATACGACGTTCAGTTTAACGACGGCCGTCTGTCGATCGTTCGGCTTCGAGACGGGGCGCCGGTTGTCGACTCGGTCGAAATTCCGGCCGACGCGGTCGGCGCTTCCGTTCAAGTTTTAGCCGCGGCTGAGACAGCTCGGATTTCGGCTTCCGAATCGCAAGCGACCAAAACGCCCGTCGCGGCTGAGAAGTCAAACGCCCCTCCGGCTGAGGAGTCAAACGCCCCTCCGGCTGAGG
>JAQVHZ010000122.1:1826-8630 GCA_028695965.1 Thermoguttaceae bacterium
CGACTGAATGACGGATCCGTATAAGCAGCTTGCGCGCGTCGCGGGGTATTTATCCTTTTCCGCCACGTTGGTCAAACGTGACGGAACGTCGGTCGAACTCTCCGTTAAGGCGGAACGGACCGACGACGAGCGGATCGAGAGCCAGTATCCGGGCTCGCTGCGCGTGCGCGCGTGGTCGGCGGACGTGAGCGATCTGCTTCGCGAAGACGGTTCCGTCTGCTATCCGGCAGACGGGGACCGGCTCCGCGTCGCGTGCCGGGACGGAGTTTTGCGCGAGTATTCGACCGCGCGCGAGTCCGCGACGTCCCGATATTGGAACTGGCGGTACGGCGCGCCTGGAAACCGAATCGTGTTTTATACAAAGACAGAAGGGATAGAAATTGGAAACGACGCCGGCAGTTAGAAAAAATTATTGCGAGTGGCTCGCGGATAAAATCCGACCGTTGACGGCGCCTTATCCGGTCTATTACTACTGCAATCCGGACCGTGAGTACAACGGCGAGGTTCTCATTGAGTTCAACGAGAACGAGTATAACGTCCGAACGCTCATATCCGGCGCGGAGCTTCGGGAATATAAACTTGTCGTTTCGTGCCGGGCGCCGACTTACGAGTTCGCGAACTATTTGACGCGCCGGCTCCTTTCGGTCCTCGAGACCGTCTTGGAGGAGAGCGGCGTTTCGTTCGCCTGGGACGAAGAGGGTGTGACCGCGGACGTGCGCGGAATCGTCGAAGGCGAGTCGTACCACGGCTACGCCGAATTTACAATCCATGAATTTTTTAGTTCGTGCTTCCGCTCGGACTTTTAACTAACCGCTCCCGTTGGTCGCTGACCGCCGCCGGCGCTCCGCTCATCCGGGACTTCGAAACGGCAAGTGAACAACGTGAGCGAAAACGCAAGAGAGCCGCGCGGCAGCGCGAAACGGCCCTCCGCCTGAGGAGTAAAATGGCAGTAGAATTAGCATTTAAACTTTGGCTTGGCATATTTAAACAGGACCCGTCGGGCACGGTTCTTTCTTCGCTTCCGGATCCGTTTAAAGCCTTCAAATGGAATTTGACGTCGATTATCCCGTCGGAATACGACTATACGAATTTCAATGTTGGCGACACGACGATCGAGACGCTCGAAAAGAATACGATCACGCAGCTCTCGAAGTCGCGCCATTACGATTCCGGCTCAATTACGCCGCCGACGGTCAATCTTTCGACGCTTCTCCCCGCCGACGCGAAGACGATCGTCGCGACGCTCGACGCGCTGACGACGGTCGACGACCCGTTTAAGGTTCTCGTCTGCGCGGGCGTCTTTAAATCGGCAGCGGACGACGTTCGAACGTACGACGTCTTTCACGCCGCGGCTGGCGTTCTTACGACGGACGGCGGCAGGAACGGCGAGGCGAAAGGGACGTTCTCCGGCTCGCTCGGTCTTCAGGAATGCCATCTCCCGATTCTCGGCGCGTCCGACTGCGCCGCGACGATGACGTTCGACACGTCGTCGAAAATAACGACGCTCGTTCCGACCGTATTGGGTCCGTAATTAAAATTTCAACCATAAGCGCGGAGCGCAGGCTGCGGACAGCGACCAACGGGAGCGGTTATCGCAGTTCCGAGCGGTAGCTCGAACCGGCCCTCCGCCTAGGAGTTCCTGATGAAGATTAAACCGTTAAATCAAGAGCGCCGGCCGGTCGACGTTTCCGAATGGAACGACGAGGTCAAGGCGTATTTTAAGCCGCTGAGCGGATTCGAAACGCTCGTCTTTAACGACTACTTCCTCGAATTCTACAACAAGGAGAACTCGACGGAAGACCGATTCAAGGCGGGGTTTAAAGCGGCGGTCATGGCGCTTGTCGGAGAAGACGGCGCGCCGCTGCTCGACGAAACGGACGAAGAAGCGGTTCGTGCGGCGTCGTTCCTTCCGATCATGCGCGTCTTTACCGTCGGTCTGAGTTTTCGCGACGAAGCTTCCGGAACTCAGGAAACGCAAGCGACCAGCGGGAGCGATAATTCACAGGCCCGCGCGGAAGCGCGAGAAGCCCGCCCGGCTGAGGGCGCAAAAAAAAATTAGTCGACGACGCCGAGTTCGCGTTTCTGTTCCGGCTGGCGTGGACGCTGAAAAAGAGCGTTCAGGAGATTTTGGCGCTACCGCTTTGGGAACGCGAATGCTGGCGCGACGTTTTCGCGCTTTACGGTCCGCTCGACTGGAAGCGCGAAGATTTTTTATTCGCGCGCGTGAATCAGTATCAGTCGGTCGGAGGGGACCCGCTCAAAGATTTCATTCTCTTTCCGGACCCGAGCGAACGGGAAGAGCCGGCCAAACAGACAGAAGACGACTCCCTGTTGGCGTGGGGGTTCCGCCCGGAGTAAAATGGCATATACGGGTCAAGAGAAACGCGATTATGAAAATCGGCGCAGTTACGAGACGCGGAAGCAGCTCAACGAGATCGCGCCTATTCCTCCGTGCGAGGACGAAGCGCTTCGGACCGAGCTGGAAGCGAATCCCGCGCGCTGGCTTCGCGAGATTCTGCCCGATATTTTCTTTACCGACTTTACCGCGAGTCAGCTCGAATTCATTCGCATGAGCTGGACGGCGATCGTCGACGGCTCCTGGAAGAACGCCGAATGCTACCGCGGCTTCGGCAAGACGTCGATTCTTTCGGGGCTGCTCTTCTGCGCGATGTGCCAGGGAATCGTCCGGCACGCGCTCTACGTAACCGCGGAAGGGGGCGCGTCGGCGTCCCAGGCGGCGAACTGGTTCTTCGCGGCGATGTACGACGATTACGAGGCGCGAGGGGAGCAGGCGCGTCTCTTTACGCGGCTCTATCCGGAGATTTCGTATCCGCTCCAGCGTCGGGAAGGAAAAGCGCAGCGTCCGCTCACGTGCGACGGGGTTCCGCTGCGCATCGAGATGAAATCGGACCGAATCGTTTTTCCGAACGTGCCGGGAAGCCGTTGCGCTGGCTCGCTGCTGCGGTTCACGTCGATCAGTTCCGGAGGCATACGCGGCGCAAATCATACGATACCAGGCGTCGGCTCGTTTCGCGTTCGGTGCGTCATGCTCGACGATATCCAGAACGACACGACGGCCAAGAGCGCCGTCGAGGTCGATTCGATTATGTCGACGATCCAAAAGACGATACGCGGTCTGGCCGGACGCCGCAAAGACGGTTCGCGCGAGTCGCTGACCGTTCTTTCCGCCATCACGCAGAACCAGCCCGGCGACGTCGCCGAACGTATGATCGAAGAGACGCCGGAATTCGCGACGACGGTTATTCCGTTCGTGAAGTCGCTTCCGAATTCGTTCGACGCCTGGAAACAATATCGAGATTTCAGGTCGATCGTTATGCGCGAGAAGACGATCGACGAGGCGCGGCGCGGATTGGCGGATTACTACCGAAAGAACCAAAAAGCGCTGTCGGCGAACGTCGTCGTCGACGATCCGCGCCTTCGGGAAGAATGGCAAATCGACGCGGTTCATTACGCGGTCGACTACTGGTCCGCGTCGGAACCGTCGTTTTGGTGCGAATTTCAGAACGACGCCAGGCGCGCCCAGAGCGAATCGGGCGGCGGTCTGACCGCGGTCGAATGCGCGCGCAAGTTCCGAGCGAACGCGTACGGGCGCAAGCTGGAGCGCTGCTGGATTCCGAACGACGCGGACGTCTTAACGGCGCACATCGACGCGGGCGAGCATTACCTGAACTACGAGGTCGTCGCGTATTCGAAAGATTTTCGAATCACGCACGTGGTCGACTACGGGATCTGGCCGGAGCAGCCGGGCGGCCTGGCGGAGAAAAAGAATTTTGCCGTCGATTTGCAGGACTACTATCAGAACGGGGACAAGTTCGACCGTCTGCATGACGCGGCGCTCGATCTCCTTCTGGCGGTCTTCTCCCAGCAGTATTTCGATCAGAACGGGCGGCCGATCGAAGTCGACGAACCGTCTGAGTTCGAACAGCACGCGCACGCGCGGGGCAGGGCTCCGAAACGCTTTTGCCGGCTCGCGCTCTGCGGAGTCGACTGCTCGGACGGCGAAATGGAGCTGGCGCTGTGGGGCGCGATTAACGACTTTCATCGAATCGACGGCGGTCGGTTCTTCGGTCGCGCGATTCCCTGCTACGGCGTCGAAGCGAGTTCGCGCCTGATGAGATACTACGACCTCAAACCGGGCGAATGGCGGCGCCAAAAACGAACCGGCGCGGGGTTCGACTGGATAGAAAACGCGCATGGCCGACGGGCTGTCTCTCGCGGGTTCTCGAACGTTTACGCGTCGTTTACTTACGATTCGAACACCGCCAAGACGCGACGGGATTCCGCATGGAAGCTCCCGATCGATCGCGACGGAACCGCGACGCTGTTCGACAATCGATCCAACGAAGAAGAACTCATGCAGTTCTGCCGGCATCAGACCGCGGAAGATTTTGTCGCGGTTCGCAAGTCGGGGATCGAGTACCGGCGCTGGAAGATGAAGAAGCCGAAGGTATCGGACAACGAGTTTCTCGACACGGACGCCGCATGCCGGGCGCTCGCCGAGTACGTCGGATGCAGCGAGCAGATTGTGGGCGAGAACGTCGCGCCCGACGCGCGCTCCGGCAAAGTTCGGCGCTCCGCACGCGTAAAAGGACGCGGCGTTCGTCGGTACTAACCAAAGGGGAATCCGATGTGGAAGAATGTTTTAGACGTTTTCATAATTATCGTTTTGGCGGTTCTTTTCGTCTCCGCGCTTATGAGTTGGAACGGCGGGGAAGGGTGAGCGAACGCTGAAAAAAGACGGACAGGGCGTTCGTCTTTTTTTTTCTGGCGCCGACGACGCCCGGCCCTCAAAATCAGAAATACCTTTTCATACCGAATTAATTCGGTAAAAAACAGGCGGATTCTTGTAGTAAACGTCTCCTTTTCGTATACTGTAGGGTGAAAGGAGACTTTATTATGACTACGTTTTTTATGGCGATCATTTTTATCGTTTTTACAGCGCCTGTTATTGCATTGTTCCTTTGGGTAGCAGACTCAAACATGCAGTATTTTCACGACTCCTTGTTTCCCGAAGATAAAGAAACAAGGGAACTAAACAAAAAACAAAGAAATCAAGATAAGTACGAGAAAAAATAAGAATGGGTTTTTTATCGACTGGCGAATCCTTTGCCGTTTCTACATCTGAGCTCGAAAGCAAAATCGACGCGGCGACCGGGAAGTTCATCAAAAGCCTTTCCAAGTCACAAAAAGCGCTTGGCATGTCGATCGACATGATGGGGCATTATGTAAACGCCCAAGGAAAATGTGTTGAAGGACTGTCGCAGGCTCAGATAAAGCTGGGGCAGTATGTCGATGAAGAAGGGAAAGTACGGACTGAAAACGGCGGATTCGTCGCCGATCTTACTAAAATCGAACAGGCTCTTGGATTTTACGCAGATAAACTCGGCGTCGTCTACAACGCTCAGCATGAGGCCGTTCGCATTACCGCAGAGAGTCGGAAGGAGACGGCGTTAAAGAGAATAGAGGCCGACAAAGCTGCAAAAGCTTTGGAGGAGGCGGCCGAAAAAGAAGCCAGAGCCGTTGCGGAAGCTGAACGGGCAAAGCAGGCAGCTCTGGAAAAAACCATTCAAAAGGAAAACGAAGAAAAAGAAGCAAAACAAAGGCAATTACAAATCACAGGTCAAGCCGCTGGAGCTGTCTCTCAGTTGACAGGTCAGTTTGCTTCTTTGCTCGCTTCTATAGAATGTACGGACGAAGAAGTCGGCGGTTTTCGATCTGGTCTTATCCAGTTGACGGAAGCCGTCTCTGTCGGTTTTGGAACGTTTCAGTCCTGCTATCTTGGTCTAAACAATTTTTCACAGGCTCTCCCGTCTATTAAAGCGGGGCTTGCTTCGACCGCGGCGGCTTCCGCTCCTGCTTCGGCCGGTCTTGCCGGAGTCGGCGCGTCCGCCAAAATGGCGTCGGTCGGAATGAAAGCGTTTCAAATTGCCTGCGGTCCAGTTGGAATAGCGGTTGCCGCGATCGGCGCAGGTTTGGCGGCTTTGACGACGACAAGCCATGTCGGCAAAACGAAAAATTCGGAGCTCTCCGACTCTTTTGAAGAGCTTGAAAAACGCGCAAAAGCCGCAGGCGACTCAATCAAAAGCGTCGGCGACGCGTTGAAATACGGCGCGTTTTCCGCAAGAACTTCCGAAATCGACGCGGCGATAGAAAACGTCGCAAAAGCCAACGAGGCGTTAAAACGCGCGAAGGGAGAATCTGCGGAATCACGAAGAAAAAGTGCGGTCGACGCTGCGAAATATGTTGGCTATATGGGCGGATCTGTGTATCAGAGCGCGGAAGACGATATTGCCAGAGAGACTGCCAAAGCAAAGGCCGCGCAAAAAAAAGCGTGGGCGGAATACAACGACGCGGTCGCTAAAATGGTCGACGCGGCGCGTCAGAGCCAAAAGACGGAACTTGACCGGCTCAACGAACAGCTTAAAGTCTTTAAAAATATTCGGGAATACGCAAAAGGAACCGACGCGCAGAACGTCGTTCAAAAACAAATCGCAACGCTTGAACAGAAGATTCGGGAAGAAAATGCAAAGGAGACCGAAGAAACAGAAAAAGCCGCGCAGGCGGAACGTGAGAAAGCGCGCGAAGCGCTTGGAGTTCTCGAATACGTCCAAAAGGAAAATGAACTGCGCCGCAGTTCCGCCAAGACGCTCGAAGAGCTGCGCGAGCTCAACGAACGTTGGAAGAAGGCAGAATCGGACGGCGTTATTTCCTCCGAAGAACTTGCCGCTGCGCAAAAGCAGGCTGCCGAAGAGTTTTTAGAAAAGAAGTACGGAATCGACTTAA
>JAQVHZ010000123.1 GCA_028695965.1 Thermoguttaceae bacterium
AGGTAGCCGTAGGGGAACCTGCGGCTGGATCACCTCCTTTCTAAGGATAATTAGAAACTCAGCTCTTGGAGCTGTTTTAAAAGGTCGATTCAAACATACTGTATGGTTTAACTTTACTTTGATATATAAAAAAGCCGTTGGTCCAAAAACCAGCGGCTTTTTTAATTGCGGCTGCGTTTGCGCCCTCTTCCACCCTCGCGCCCGCCTCTGCTCCGACGCAGCGCTAATTCGACGCCCGCGCCCGGCCCCATACTCGCTTCAAGCTTCTATCCCGTCGTACACGCTCCTACTTTCTTCCCGCTTCTGGGTCCGCGCGTACGCCGACTTTTAGCCCGCTTCTGCATTCGCTCCCATTTCAGCGCCTGCGCTCTCTTCCGTTCATCGTTCCCAGTTCGCGCGGCGGCGGGAAAGCAGGCTCTGTCGTCTCGGAGCCATAAAAGGACGTCGAGCCGCCTCCAATTCTATCAAGCGACTTCACGCGCAATTTTTTGGCGTCGCAACAGCCCGTCTTGCCGCGTCGTTTCGGCGCGTTTCGTTGCCGCGCGCCGCGCTGAGAAAGCGGCGAGCGTCAAGTTGACAAAGCCAGTTGACTGACAAGAAACGAAAAAAAAGAGAAAAAAATAAAAAAAGGCGTAGATTCTCGCTCCGTTTTTCATACATAGTAAGAAGAGGAGGAACGCTATGGAAATTTTAGCTGGGATTGGAGTTATATTTGGGATATGTTTCCCCATACTCTTTATTGTGCTGCGCTCGCTGCCCGAGCTCTGGACAGTGGAGGTTTCGCCTGTGGAGCTTCCGCCTGTGGAGATTGGGAAAGAAGAACCTGTTTTAAGAGAAATACCAACTGTGGAGAAGCCGGAAAAGATACTAGACGAGAGCGCCATATTTTCCGAAGCTCCTGAAACCGTATGGTCGGACGAGTCGGCGACCAATAGCCGCCGTCCGTACGAATGGGAGGGAAATAAGACGGTTGTGGTCGGCGACGTTACGATCGTCGTGAACATGACGACAATCTATAAATGAGAAGGAAGGCGTTCTTGCCAAGGAGCACAAGAACGGTGGAAAAGCTCAAGGACCGCGAACCTTGGCAGCTACTCCGAGAAGCAACTTGTGCTCCAGCGCCGAGGTTTGGCGCGACGACGTACGCGTCGGCATTAATGGCTTCGAAAAGCCGTTTTATTGTATTTTGTTCCCGTTATATATGTCTAGGAAAGACGAAATAAGGGGAAAGCAGGTTTGTTTTGGCGCTAATTGCCTTGTAATGACGTCAGATAGGACGTAAATAGTAAAAAACGGCGAAAAAACGCAATAACGACAGTTTGCGTAATTAATCTTCTGGTTGCGGATTCTGGAAAATGAAATAGAGGGGCAAGTCGCCAGGAATAAGAAGATCGGCAGGAAATTTGACGCGGCTGGACGGAGAACCTCTTTCCGGGAATAGGACGACGTTCCTTTGTTGTTTTGGCAAGTATTGTGCCTGCGATGCATTGCATTGGATTAAGACGGAACTGAGCGCAGCTCCTATAAGCGCTTGGCGAAGGGAGCGTCGGGAAGGGCGAGGAGACGACTTCAAAGAGAAGGCGAGTTCGGGCAGTCGCTCGGCGTCGACGACTTTTCAAAAAGCCGAAAGGCTCTGTTGAGAAAATTGTCCGAGCAAACACCTTGTTCTAAAAAAATAGAGACAATTTTCGTAGAGAAAGGCTGTAATTTTCAAAAATCTTGATAATTGCGAAATAATAACTTTTAGAAATGACGCAAAAAAGGTTTTTGAGGAGAGTTCCGGTGTTAAAAATGTGATTTTCGTCCATTCTGGCGCAACAGTCCATGACTTTATCAACAAGTTGTGAAATTTCCCGTTTGTTTCCAGCGAGGTTCGCCGCCGATCGGAGCACGGTCTTGGACCGGGGAAAACACGCTCGAAGAGCAAGAGACGTCGGACACGCTAGGGAGGCTGATGCATACGCTAGGAGAAAGGAGGAGCGTTGTGTGCGGTCGGGGCGAGCCGCAAGCTGAAAAATAGGAAAGGGAGTTTAAAATTTTCGACTTTTTGAATAAAAGAGTTGGAGCGAGACTCTATGATTTACTGATATGGGGAGTAGAACAAGGTAGAAATTAAGTTTTTATGGCAAGAAATCATATTTTTTGAAATTTTTATGAAATTTAGAAGAATGCCTGTTGACTTTTCAGCGCTCCTGTGATACACTAGGGACAGTTAAAGAAAAGAAGAGAAAAAAGAAGAATAAGCGTTTGAACAAACGTTAGAATAGAATTTGAAATGTTCAATCAGATTCGTCGCAGCCCTTCCGAAAATGGAACCTCTGCATACCAGAGCGGTTTTGTCCATTGCAGCTGTTAGTTTTCTGGTCTTTGGCGAATTGCCAAATTAGCGGAACATTAAACAACAACTATCTCTCTTGATTTCCCGAAATTTGTCCGGTTGGCGTTTTTGACCATCCGGAAGATAAAACCTTTTGTCCTGACGCGTCCGGCGTTTGCTGACAATATTTTTGTTTTTACCTTCGCTCGGCGAAATAAAAACGACAAAGCCCCAGAACCGGCGCCGGCAAAAGTTGAATCACATAGACATTGCAAATTTTTAGAGAAATTTTTAGACAAATAAATTTATTGGCATTAGCAAAAGAAAGGAGGTATCTGTAAATGGTAAAGTCAATCAAAAAAGTTCATGCACAACCAAAGGCTTCCGGAACGATCTATCAATCGAGTTTCTACAAAGCGTTCACGGAAAACTGGTTCCTGAGCGAGTTCAACACAGTCATGCTTTCCATGTTCGACTGGTTCAGCCTCTCCGCGTTCAATGCGCTGAAAGCCCTGCTCACCTGCGGCGTGAAGCAGATCAAGGCGCTGCGTCGCGTAGAGGTTGTCGCGGCTCTGTTACTTATGTTCCCCCTGGTCCGACAGCTGTTCCTGGCGTACCTGGGTTTCCAATACCAATGGAGTCCTAGCCTGGGTCGTTGGTTCGTCATTCGAACGATCGGCCTGTACGCCGAAGCCTACTGGACGTTCTACGCGCGCCATGCAGTCGTCATGCTGGCAGTTGGAGTCCTTGCTCGTTATTATGCGAGCGCCGCTTACGCGCATCTCTGCGGAAGCGTGGTCGCCGCTTGCTCGGCTATCCGCGGAATAGTCGTCGGAAGGATCAGCGTGAAGAACGCCGATAATCGTAACCGCGACGATATGTTTATTGAAAACGCTAATCGCATTGGCGAACGTTCTGTTCTTCACCGTTTGAAGCGTTTGGCTTTTAATAGTACTGAGAATACAAGCTGTAATCATAGTACGCTGGGCGGCCGTTTCCACGCCATTGCGGCGTAATGACCGTCTGCCCTAACGCCTGCCCCGTTGCAGATGCGGAACGCGTCCGCCTGCAATCTGCCTGCCATACAATCTGACGCGTTTTCCCCCGCGTCCGTAATTGGATCGACTTGCTGCAGTGTAAGTCGATCCAATTGTGTTTTGGGGCGCTTTCTGTTTTATGGGAAACACTTTCGACTTTTCGCTTTTTGCCGTTATTAGGCTCTGTTCTTTTCATTTTTGCGAGTTCTGATATTTTCTTTCCAAAATTCTGACTAATTTCTGCATAATTTAGCGCAAAAAACTTGAAAAACATCGTCGTCTGAACTATAATCACCCTATTAGAGCTTTTTTGAGCTCTAAGGGGCAGACGTTTGTCGCGCGTTTGACGCCGACTTGCGTTTGAAACGCTGTTGGAAAGCGCCGCGCAGTTTAAGAGGTCGGGAGATCGCCGACCGGGCGCGCTGCGACAGGCTGCGCGCTGAAGAGAAAACATAAGCGCCGCGTTAGAAGAGGAGCTAGCGAATATGGACCAAGAGAAGCAAAACGATACTTTTACTCCGGAAAACGCCGCGCCGCAAGGGGCTCAGCCGGAAACGACGCCGCCTGCGCCGCAAGAGGTTCAGCCGGGAACGACGCTGCCCGCGCCGCAAGACGACCCGCTGGAAATACCGACCACCGAACTGCAAGAGGATTCGTCGGCGCCTTCCGTCAGTCTGCCGGACCCTGTCGAGACGGCGTTCATAGACGATTTGTTCGCAGGGTCGTCCGACCAGGACCCCTCCGAATCGGCGCCGCCAGTCGGCGAGCGGACGCCGGAAGAGCCGCGTTCCGCGCATACGATCGACGACGTCTACGCGCTTTTGGAACGGCTCGGCGTCGAATTCGAACGGAAGCTGAAGTACGACGCCAAAAAAGACCAGATGGTCGACGCGCTCCACGCGGAAAACAGCGAGTACAAAAAAGACGTCCGCTGGAGCGTCAAAAAAGATCTTGTCGAGAGCTTCATCCATGAAATCGACGACGTCGAGAAGCGTTGGAAGCCGAGCAAATTGGACGAGATCCCTTCCGATCCTGAAGAACTTGCAAGAGAGCACAAGAGGCTCCTCGAGTACCTCTGCGTCGAACTGCCCGAGAATCTCCGTTTTGCGCTCGAAAGCCACGACATATACGCTTACACAAGCGAGCCGGGGCTCGAATTCGATCCGAAGACGCAGCGCGCGCTGAGGACGTCCTCGACCGACAAGCCGGAGCTCGACAAGACGACTCGCCCGATGCGGCCCGGCTACAAGACGGTCGTTCGCGGTCAAGAGACGGTCATACGTCCGGAACTCGTCGAGGTCTTCAAGTACGCGCCCCCCGCGCCGCCGCAAGGGGCGAGCGAATTGGTCCAAGGCGTCGGCGAATCGTCGCAGGACGTGAGCGAATTAATACGAGGCGTCGGCGAATCGAAGCAAGGACCTCCTGCGCCCGATTCTCCAACCCTTTGAGTTGTAACGTTTTTCCTTTTTCCAAAATTTTTCCACTATTTTTGAAAGTAACTCATCAATGGCAAACAAAGTATACGGTATCGATCTTGGCACAACCTATTCGGCGATCGCGTACATCGACGATTTCAACAAAGCGGAAACAATCCGCAATTCTGATAATGAGCAAGTAACGCCCTCGGTTGTTTTTTTCGAATCGCCGGAGAATATCATCGTTGGCAAAATAGCCAAAGAGTCGGCGAAATCTGATCCGGAACAAGTCGTCGATTATGTCAAGCGGCAGATGGGGACCGACTGGACGTTCGCCTATGAAGGGCGCGACTATAAGCCCGAGGAGATTTCCAGCTATATTCTGAAACGCCTCGCCGGAGACGCGCAGAAAACGGACGGGCACGACGTCAAGGACGTCGTAATCACATGCCCCGCCTATTTTGGCGACGCCGAGCGCAACTCGACGCGTCAAGCGGGCGAGATCGCGGGCCTCAACGTCCTTGCGATCCTTGACGAGCCCGCCGCGGCGGCGCTCCACTACGCGTTTCGGGACGGCATGAAGAAAGAAGGCGCGAGCCGCACGGCGCTCGTCTACGACCTTGGGGGCGGGACCTTTGACGTTACGGTCGTTTCGATAGCGAACAACGATATTCGGATCGTCTGCACGGACGGGGACCATCGTCTTGGCGGCAAAGATTGGGACGACCGGATTATCAAGGATTTCATGAGCGATTTTGAAAACGAGCAGGGCGTCAGCTCCGAGGATTGCAATTGGGACGATCCGGAGACGAGCTACGAGCTGCGCCTGTCCGCGGAAAACGCCAAGAAGACGCTCACGAACCGCGAGTCGGTGAAGGTGCGCGTCATTTGCGACGCCGGACGCGTCAACGTCGACTACGCGCGCGAGCGGTTCGAAGAGTCGACGAGCGACTTGCTCGAGCGCACCATTGAATTTACGCGCAACGTCTTGGCGATGGCCAAAGAGGAGGGCGTCGACCGGATCGACGATTTTCTCCTGGTCGGCGGCTCGACCCGTATGCCGATGGTGGCGGCGCGTATCGAGCAGGAATTTGCAGAAGAGCTCGGCTGCGTTCCTCAGTCGTTCGACGTCGACGAAGCGGTCGCCAAGGGCGCCGCGTGGCTGGGGTATTGTCAGAATATCAAGGTCCTTCTGGACGACAAAGCCAAAGCGGCGGGCAAAGAATCGTTCGACGCTCTCACCGACGACGAAAAGAAAGACGTCGCCGCGGACGTCGCCGCAGAACAGGGCGTCGCGGACGACTACGTCCTCGAGGCGAGCAACACGAACATCACAACCGTCGCGACGAAGAGTTACGGCGTGTGCGTCCTGAACAAAGAAGGAACGCCGATCGTCCATAATATGATCGTGCGTCAGACGCCGACTCCGGTCGTTGAGACGCAATCTTTCCCGACCAAAGACGCGGGCGCCGAACTCATCGAGCTTCGCTTCTTCAGCAGCAACTCCTCCGAAGTCGACATTCCCCTTGAGGAAGCGGAAGAAATCGGCTTTGCGGAACTGAATCTGCCGCCGGGCTTGCCTGCCAGGACGATGGTCGAAGTCGTCTTTGAACTGTCGCCGGAGGGCGCGCTCATTCTTAAAGGGAGCGCCGCCGGGAGCGAAGTCCGCGCGGAATTCAAGGCGGAAACCGGAATGAACGCCGACGAGGTCCAAGAGGCTAAGGAACGCAGCAAGGACCTTCTGGTCGAATAATGGAGGAGGCGCAAGGTGAAACAATCAAATAGAGTCTTTGGAATCGACTTAGGGACGACATACAGCTGTATTTCCTACGTCGACGATTACGGCAAAGCGGAGGTGATCCCTAACGAACGCAACCAGCGCACGACGCCGTCGGCAGTGTGGTTTGACGGCAAGCGCGTCATTGTCGGGGAAGAGGCCAAGGAGACGACGAAGATTTCTCCCAACGACGTGTGTCAATTCGTGAAGCGGAGCATGGGCGATTCGTCGTTCTATGCGGTCTACGCCGGCGAACCGCGCACCCCGGAAGAGATTTCGAGCTTCATTTTGAAGAAACTCGCGCGGGACGCGTCCGAGGCGCTCGGCGAGGAAGTTAAGGACGTTGTGATCACGTGCCCCGCGTATTTCTTCATCAAGGAGCGCAACGCCACGAAACGCGCCGGGGAGCTTGCGGGGCTCAACGTCCTGCATATCCTGAACGAGCCGACCGCCGCCGCGATCGCCTACGGCATGAACGCCGGCAACGACGGTCGGACGATCCTCGTTTACGACCTTGGGGGCGGCACGTTCGACGTAACGGCGATCCAATTCGACGCCGAGCAAGATCGCGTTCTCTATACGGACGGGGACCATCGTCTGGGCGGCAAAGACTGGGACGATCGGCTCGTGCGCATAATCGCCGACCGCTATCAGGAAGAGACGGGCAGCGGCGAGGACCTGCTCGACTCTCAGGAAGCGCTCGCGGAACTCTTCCTCATCGCCGAGCGGGCGAAGAAGCAGCTCAGCGAACGGGAAAAGACGTCGATTCGGTTCACGCACGAAGAGGATTCCGTCCGATTCGAAATCACGCGCGAAGAATTCGAAGAGATTACGTCCGACTTGCTGACGCGCACCATCGAGTTCACGAGGAATATTTTCGAAAAGACGCGCGCGGACAATGTGAAGATCGAAGAAATTCTCCTTGTCGGCGGCTCGTCGAAAATGCCCGCCGTCGCCAGGCGGATCGAGAAAGAATTTGGCGTCAAGCCGAAGCTGTACGACCCTGACGAAGCGGTCGCGCGCGGCGCGGGCGTCTTTGGCAACAATCTCCGGCTGCGCAGAATTGCCGAGGAAAAGACCGGCAAAAAGGCGACTGAGTTGACCCTCGACGATTACGAAGACGTCGCCGCCGAGGTCGGATATTCGCTCGAAACGGTTCAAAAGGCGATGCGCCCCTTTTCGAACGTAACATGCAAGACCTTTGGACTTCGGCTTGTCAACCGCGACACCGGCGAATTGGGCGTGTTGAATTACATTTACCGGGACACGCCGTTGCCCGCTATTAAAGCAATCATGGCGGGAACCATGCACAATAATCAATCAACCGTTCTTGTCGCAGTCTACTCGAACACGCGCGCTAAGCCCGAGACGGAGCCCGAGGAAGGCGACTGGGCTACTTTCGACGAGTGCGAAATGATTTGGGAAGGAGCGCTTGACTTGCCGATAAAGACGCTGCCGGAAGATTCGCCTATCGAGACTGTCTTTGAGATTACCGACGAGGGGCTCCTTATCGTAACTGTTACCGAGCCGCAGTCCAGAGAAAACCTTGAAGTTAAGATCGACACGACCGAAGCCGCCACGCCTGAAGAAAGACGCGCTCAAGAGCGGCGCTGTTCGGAGCTGACTTTAGAATGAACGCAACGAAGAACTCTAATCGGGTCGCCGCAGGGATCGACCTTGGCACGACCTTTTCGGTCGTCGCCTACTGCAACGGTCAATCCGCGCCGCGCGTGTTGGCGAATTCTATCGGCAAGCAGGCGACGCCGTCGGTCGTCTGCTTCGCCGAGGGCGGCGTTCTTGTCGGTCAAGAGGCCAAAGACGAACAGGAATTTGGCAA
>JAQVHZ010000022.1 GCA_028695965.1 Thermoguttaceae bacterium
GTTTCCTGCTCTTCCGCAGCCGCAATCCAAGACGCGCCAGCAAGGTCGACGTCAGGACGAACTTCCTCAGGCTGTCCAATCCACTGAGCCGTCCAATCTTTTTGATCAGCTATTCCTTGGATCCAACAACCGCCGCTGCTCCATGGTCCAACCCTGTCGTCTTCGTCCCAAACCCGGACTTTCCAATAGCACTTTTGAAACGTTTTTAAAGGAGCTCCAGCATATTCAATATAGAGCGATTGATCAGAAACAACTTTTCCAGAATCCCAGAGATCGCCATTGTTCGACTCAAACGCTTCAACCGTCGAACAGACTAAGACTTGGTACGCCGTTTGAAATTTGCTATACGTATCTGCTGTCGACGTCGGACGGGAAGTCCAGCTTAAACGCGGATTAGCAACGCCAACGCCAACAGGATTGCAAAGATTTTCTACCTGTTGTCCAACAGCTTGCAACGAAGTATCTGACTCTTCTGCGCGAGAAAAAGAAGCAAAAGCCGCTAATCCTAAACAAACCAGCGCACAAGCAACGCCTTTAACAAAAGATTGTTTCATGGGATATCCTTAACTATTCAAAATCCTAAGCTCCAACCGACGCGCGCCGACGGAACAATGGCATAAATAATCCTAACACTAAAGTTTTCACAGCAAACGCCGCGCTTTGATCTCTAGATATTTATTAATCAAAGGAGCAGCGGCGTCTTCTGGAAAGACGTCAAGCGTCAAAGCTCCTTTCGCTTCGAGCATACGTATCGCTTTCTTTCTCCAATTCAAAATCTCAGCCGCTGCGCCCGCGCGATAGAATATTTCGTCGTTTGTCGCCTCGTCAGTGAACGAATCGCGCCAAAACAGACGTTCGATTTCGTCTGCCGGTTCGCGTTCAGAACTAAAACGTTCAATCCATAAAGCTAAACGATTTTTCTTTTTGCGCTCATCGTCCTCTGAACCCTTATCCCCCCCGGCCGCTAGTTTCCGCTCTCGCTTTTCATTACGTTCAACTGCGTCAAAAAGCGAGTGTTCGCGTAAAAACACTCCTAAGGGCAAGTGAGCTCCCGAAAGGTTAACAAGAGAGCTTTCAACTAATGCAGCGTTGTGTTCGTCAAGTATGTTCGTTGCCAAAACAATAAGCGCGCGCTTTGGCGAGTTCTTTGCCAAGAACTCAAAAGCACGATCATATCGAGACTCACAACGTTCAGGAAAAATATCAAAAACGCTGCGTATGAGGGCGTTCATCTGAGAAATTCCGCCGCGTGGAGGCACAAATCTGCGCACGTCGTTGGAAAAAATCAAATATCCAACCTCATCGCCTTGTTTTAACGCCATATAAGCTAACGCAAAGGAGGCGTTTAGAGAAGCGTCAAAGAGAGTGACGCCGTTTGAACGGTTCATCGTAGTGCGTCCCGCGTCGATCGCAATAATCACTCGTTGATTTCGAGTAGTTTGAAAATCGCGTACAATTAGCTTATTGCGGCGCGCAGTTGCCTTCCAATCAATAAATTTATACTGGTCGTCTTGCGTATAATCGCGCAGCCGTTCGAATTCAGCGTCTTGACCGACGCGACGCACTTTACGAACGCCAAGAAGGAACAAAAGATTCGAACGTCCCAGCGTTTCGAATTGAGCAAGCTGACAAAGGTTGGGGTAGACCTGAAACGAGGATTTACAAGGATATTTAACGTATTTTCTCCAAAAACCTAATACGCTAATAAATCGAGCGAAAACAAATTCATATTGGAAAGCGCCGCGTCGATCCCAAACCAAGCGATAAGATAGCGTTTCTTGGGTGTTTGGCTCAATCGTCCTACGTTTAAATGCAGAAGCAACAAAATCTAATCCATTATTGTTCTTATTGTCGTTCTGTTCTACCAATAAATCAACGCTGGACGTCGGAGGCAAAGAACGAGCGTTTCTGTTGGAGTCGTCGACAAGCTCCAGAGAAACGGCATGATTAGAACGGTTCTCTACGATTAACTCGACGTCTAGCGGTTGACCTAGTGATACAATATGCTCGGCATTACGCGATATAACAATACCGCGCCCTTTGAAAGCTACAGTAAACCAGTCGACAAGCGTAATTAGAACAAAAAGGGAATCGAGGGAGACGACAACATACATAGGAACGTATTCTTCTCCCAAAAGAAAAGCAAGGCTTGAAGTGAGCGCCACAACAGCAAAGGATCCAACAGCAAGACCGGTCGGAAATGTTTTAAATATGGTTCCTGCTACTAAAAAAGGAAGGATAAGAATCAGAAAAACGAGGTACAACCAATAATCAACTATAACGCTGAATCCGCTATCCATTACGATTTCCTCGTCTAGGTCTCTATGCTCTTTCAACGAGCGCTCGCACGCTCTTCATGCCATATTCTACATAAAATTATTGGGGAAGTCAATTTATTCGAAATAATTCAAAGGAAAAAAGAAATATATTTCCCTCAGCTTCCCACATTATAAATAGACGACCCCAAAAGCAGACGACTTCAAGTTCAAAGACGTAACAAGGCAAACTGCTAAGACTGCAAACAACCAAAAAGAAAAAAATAGAAGCGCGTCGAGAACCCCAACACGCTTCAACTAATCATCAAATCATTTTCGATTATTCGAAAAATGCAAATTATTAGAGTCCCAAAGCCTTCTTGGCTAAAGCGACAACTTCAGCAAAAGCTTTTTCGTCAGCAACGGCAAGGTCAGCCAACATCTTACGGTCAAGGACAATATTCGCCTTTTTAAGACCATCGATCAACTGACTATAACGCAGTCCCTGCATACGGGCCGCAGCATTAATACGGGTAATCCACAACCTACGAAAATCACGTTTCCGCACTCGACGGTCGCGAGTAGCAAACACGTCAGCACGTAAAACCGTTTCTTTTACAGTTCGCAAAAGTTTACCGCGTCCGCCGCGGAATCCTTTAGCTCGCTTAAACAGTCTTTTCTTCGCTCGACGACGAGCAGAGCCTTTAGCAACTCTCATTCTCTGTATTCCTTAGAATGAATCAATTTCTATCGAAGTCATGTACTTCGTTCTCTTTGAACGAAAGGTTCGCGGTTGACGTCGACATTCAACGAAAACCAGGCCCCGAGCTCATATCTCCCGGCGTTTACGGCCCGTTCTCAGAAACCGCGAATCTCCGTAACGCGATATTGAGGAGAACGCGGAACAAACGGCAGAAATAACTGCCGAGTGAGGAGTCAATTAATACCCGCCCTTTCCGAGGGCTTTTATCAAATTCTTCTCTTCACAGGAAGCAACAGTAGTCGTTCCGCGAAGGTTGCGGACGCGTTTGCTGTCCATGCGCCAAGCCAAGTGGCTCGTCCCGCTATGTCGATGTTTAACTTTCCCATTAGCGGTAACGCGAAAACGCTTGGCAACTCCCTTGTGGGTCTTAACTTTAACTTTAGGCATCAAATTACCTTTATTTTGTTAATAAGTTGCTTGATCTCGATAATCGCGCTAAACGAAACGCTTAACGTTTATCGATTGTCGTAACAAAGAGCCAGGCGCTAAACGCCCATGCAATACAACGTAGCTAGTCATTTTATCGAGAATACTCGATAACACAAGGGGAAAAACTTGTTTTTCTAGGAAATTAGGCTATTTTGATTCGTTTCCTTCAAATGTTATTTCCTTTGTTTAATATATCGTTAGCCAATCGCCCAGTAAATGGAAAAGAAATGGAGCACGCTTCCGCCTAGGACGAAAAGATGCCAAACAGTATGCATCCAGCGCACCTTCTTCATCATAAAAAACGCTACTCCCAGCGTATAAACAAAGCCGCCTAATAAAACAAGGTTCCAAGAAATCTGAGGCAAAGCAGCGTAGAGATCACGCCAAACCAACATTCCAAACCATCCCATAACGAGATATAAAACTAGCGTAAAGGCTCTAGCGCGCCTCTCGTAAACACAGTAAGCTACGACGCCAATGATAGCCAACGCCCAAAGCGTTCCAAAAGTCCACCAACCTGTTCTGCCGTAAATTGGACCAAGACAATATGCCGTGTACGTGCCCGCGATAAAAATAAATATTGCTGAATGATCTAAAAGAGCAAAAACACGTTTGCCTCGAGAGGGCGGCAGAGCGTGGTAAAGAGTCGATATCAAGTATAAAATCAACATCGAAACGCCAAACGTTGCGTAGCCAACAACGTGTCCTCCAACCATCCCCTCAGGAGCAGAAGTCGCGGCGCGAACGATTAATAAGACCAAAGTGGCGACAGATAAACCCGCGCCAACGCCATGAGTAATTGCGTTGGCTATTTCCTCTCCAAGGGTATATAAAGGCGTATTGTTCTTCACAACGTTAATTCCTTCAGACGACACGGGAATCACAAGGCGCTTGTCAGCAGCAGCTGCGTTCATCATGAACCTTTAAAAATAAAAGAGCTTTTTAATCAATGAGTTTATTGTAAGGAAAGCGTTATGGAATCATTTTAATTGCACGAAGCCAATGCTCACAATTCTTGTTCCACTGCGCAGCAACGCCTTTATCTGTACGAAGACCATATCCATGCCCGCCGCTAACAGGAATATGAAGCTCGCAAGGAACGCCAACTTCTCGCATTTTGATATAGAATCGAGCAGAAGCTGCCGCGCGATTAGCGTCGTCGTTAGCTACCGAAATAAAGGTCGGAGGCGTATTAGCGTCAATATGAATAGAATCAGAAAGGTCAGATTCAGAACTCATGTCATTTTCACTATCCATGAGATATGCGGGGTAAATTGGCGCTGCAAAGTTAGGTCGACAATCGATTTCATCGACGGAATCAACAGGCTCGTAAGTTTTCGTTGAATAGTCGAGCGCAGCGCAGACAGTCAAATGTCCTCCTGCAGAAAACCCCAAAACGCCGATTTTCTCTGGATCTATTTTCCACTCGTTCGCATGAGCTCGGGTCAGGCGAATTGCACGTTGAGCGTCTTGCAAAGGGGCCCAGTGTTTGGGCAGTCCCTCGCGTCGAGGAACGCGATATTTAACGACAACTGCAGAAACGCCAATGCTATTAAGCCACTCGGCGATCTCGGAACCTTCGTGATTATAGGCAAGGATCGAGTAACCTCCGCCGGGAAAAATGACAATGCACGCGCCGTTGGGATCCTTAGCAGGATAAAACGCCATTGTCGGAATCGAAACATTGCTGATACGCACAATCGGGACGTCTTCCCCGCCTGGCTCCCACTTTTCTTGTCCAATGTTCTCGGGAATCCCACCTGGCGGGTCGCCCGGCCAAAGGTTCAACGTCGTTGCGGGCTCAGCAACATACTGCGCTGCTTCTGCAGGTATGCTAGCTGCGTCTTCGGCATAAGAACGTCCGCATAAAAGCGCCAGCGCTACAAATGCTGCGGAAAAGAAAAGGTTGATACGCATATTAATTGTTCCCACCAAAGTCGCTCGTATTTCGAAAATGATAATTCGCATTCTGGCGCCATTTTAACAACACGGAGCCATTTTTATGACATTCAAATCGGTTCACTAGACGCTCCTATAAATCGTTTATCAACGATCATGCCACAGCTGTCTTGCAAAAATCACACATTGGCAAAAAGCACGACTTCTTATACATTAAAAGGGCGACGACTGGCGAAGTATTATCGCAATAATTGGCCGGAAAGCAAGCCTCTACAATGTAAGAGAATTAAAAACTCTTTGTAAAAACTAACAAACTCCAGCGCCGCGCTGTTGAGAGCGTCCTATTATACCACAAGACAAAGAATAAATACGCTCTTAAAACAAGAAACAAAAAAGCCAGCCGCAAGACTGGCTTTGAGCGGAGGACACGGGACTCGAACCCGCAACCCCGTTAAGGGCACCTCATTTCCAATGAGGCCGCTAGCCATTCGCTTATCCTCCAAGTGAACCACACCGCTCATTGTATTCCCCCTCCTCCTTTCTTCAAGGGGTGATTTTATTTTTTTGAAAAAATCAGAATCAAAAGACAGGAGCCAAATGCCGCCTATTGAAAAAACATAAATACGTCTTTACTTATAACTCCAAAAGAGCTAGACTTCGCAAGTGCTTCTTTGTTCTCTTAAAACGTTAAGAGTTTAAATGCGCCCAACAAAGAATGTTCGTATAAACCTACCAAAAACCTAATCGACGAATCGCCGTGTAATATTGCGTCGTTTCGGAGTCGCCTTACCGTCGTGTAAGTCAGGGGAAATCATGCAAAAATTGAACTTCGTATTGCCGACTGCCGCTGCATTTGCCCTTGCAGCGTTTGCCACAGGAACGCTAGCCTTCGCTCAAGGTTTTGACAATTATGTTACGCCCCAAATGACACAACAAAGCGGAGTGACGCCTCAACAGGCACAACAAGGCGGAATAGCGAATCCGTCGGCACAACAAGGAGGAATGGCAAATCAACCGGCACAACAAGGCGGAATGGTAGTTCAACCAGCTGTCCAGAACGGCGCTGGTCGGCCTGCTGCGCCACAAAATGCTCGACCACAAAATCAATCTTCTACCCCAACTCAAGGAGGGTACGTCGCCAACCAACAAGCTCAAAGCGCGATCGTCGATCCCCCGGAAAACTATAATCCTACTAAGGAAGAACTCGCAAAATTAGACGAGTTTCTGATTCGTTGGGAAGAACACGGAAAAAAAATCAAACGCGTAGCCTGCAATGTACATATGCGCGAATATGACGAAGCGCTTAGGAAAGATTCAAGTCGCCCAGTCGTACATACTTGGGGCGAATTCAAATTCATCACGCCCAATAAGCTCTCCTATCACGTCAGCGGCGAATTTGATTACACTGACGCTAACCCGGAAGGCGTGTGGAAAGAAGCTCAAAACGAGTGGAAGGTCGTTCTTGACGGCAAATCACTCACTCAATACGACTTCAAAAATAAAAAAGCGATTGTCTATCAAATTCCGGAAGACGAACAAGATTTGGATCTAACAATGGATAACGGTCAATTTCCACTCTTCTTCGTCGCTAAAGCAGACACATTAAAGTCTCGCTTTTATCTCCGCATTGTAACCCCTAAACATAGACAAAAAAGCGAAGTATGGATTGACGCCTATCCGCGTTACTATCGTGACGCTCAGCAATTCCAGTCAATCACAGTCCTCCTGAATCTAAAAGACTTGCAGCCTTCTTATATGCGCAGAACTGGAGCGAATGGGAAGAGCAGAACCGACCTTGCTTTCGAGAACGTCGCAGTCAACAAGGGAATATGGGCTATTGAAGGCACAGTCGATCCGACATGGACCAAGGAGGTTCAAGACGAGGCGTTTTCAATCTTGAATCAAAAAACAATCGTTACGGAAAACGGAACAGTCGCAACTCTTGTTACTGACCCCGCGCAATTCCCTTCTTCCAAAAATCAGAATCAACAAACAACGCCAAACGGCGCTCGTCAAACTCGCACGACAAATTCAGCTCAAACAAACTCGTCTTTAAAAAGATTCTGATTGGAAGATCTCCCCTAAAAGAAAAACGGTCGTCTGGAGAAAGCTCTAGACGACCGTTTTTCTTTGTCTGCGGATTAGGGCGTCAACACAAGGCTCAATCGAGCTTTTTATAGATGACGCGAACAGCCTTTCCGTCTACGCGCGGCAAAGTTCCAATCGGCAATACATCGCCATGTGGAGAAAATCCAAGACGTTGTTTCAGATGTTTTTCGACGGTGAAGCCGGTTACGCCCTCTTCAGCCTCTACTAAAATGTGGACGTCATTGACTCCGTGCCTCTCTTCCATAATGATCTGGTAATCGGAATGAACGCCTGGAATCTCGAGAAGCGCTTGTTCAACTTGCGACGGGAAGAAATTAACGCCCCTGACAATAAGCATATCGTCAGTTCGGCCAGAAATACGGTCAATTTTCAAGTGCGTACGCCCGCACGCACATTTTTCACGCGAAAGAATTCGAGTTAAGTCGCCTGTTTTAAAACGAATCACGGGCAATGCCTGACGCGTCAAGGACGTAACAATCAATTCGCCCACCTCTCCATCAGGCAATTGCTCTCTGGTCACGGGGTCGACAACCTCAAGGTAGTAATGGTCTTCCCAAACGTGAATTCCAGAACGATCTTGGCAATCCATACCAAGGGTGCCTACGCCGCCCGTTTCAGTCATTCCGTAGATATTGAAAACTTCAATTCCCAGACGATTAGAAACTTTTTCCGTCATCGCCTCGGTAACCGTTTCAGCGCCAAAAATACCAATCTTCAAACTTGGAAGTTCGATATTCATTTTATCTAGAACTTCAATCAAGCGGGACGTGTAGGAAATAACGGCGCCAAAAACCTTGGTGTTGAAGTCGCGCGCCAAACGAATTTGACGCTCAGTATTGCCGGACCCTGTCGGAATGACAAACAAGCCTGCCTTACGCGCGCCGTGATACATACCGAAACCGCCGTTAAACAAACCAAACGACGGCATAATTTGCATCGGATCGCCGGGCTGCGCGCCGGACATACGCAGACAACGCGCCATACATTCCGCCCATTGTTCCAAGTCGGCGTCCGTATAGGGCATGACAACCGGCGTTCCAGTTGAGCCGCTTGACATATGCATCTCGCGAATGTCGTCTTTAGGAACGCAGCATAGACCTAGCGGATAAGTTTCACGGAAATTCGCCTTAGCGATGACGGGCAACTTATCCATATCTTCGATACCGCGAAAATCATTGACGTCTACGCCCGCCTTAGTGTAGAGATCACGCATATAAGCGTTATTCTCAAAAACGTAACGAACCTTTTCCTTGAGCTTTTCATTTTGACGAGAGATTAACTCGTCTTGCGACGTCGTTTCAATCTCTTGATTGAAAAAAATTTCTTGATGTGGCATTTTATGTAATTCGTAGCGCAACAGCCGCTAATCTCCAAAAATTTGTTGAATAGTAAAAACGCTCGTGAAGCGTTCGAATATTTTGGATTATACTCCTTACACTGAGCAAAAAGGAGTTATATTCGAACTAAACGTAAAAAATCTTACCTTTTACTTTGACACAACCCTTATTTTCATTAAAATCAACACAATTATTTAGTCGTCATTCAAGAAAATGAAGGAAAAACAATGTTCGACGCAGTTCTCTTAGCTTCCTATGGCGGACCCGAAGGCGCTCAGGAGATTGAACCCTTTTTAGACAAGATTCTTTCTGGCAAACACACTCCTCCTGAAAGACGCGTTGCAGTTGTCGAACGTTACCTGCGTTTTAACGGTATCAGTCCTCTTCCCAACGAATGTCGACGTTTTCTAAGCGAACTTCAAAACAGGTTTAAAGTATGTTCGAAACGACCTAAGCTCTATTGGGGCAATCTTTATTCACCCCCAACCTTTGAACAAGCGCTTTCTCAAATGGAAGCAGATTCCGTCAAAAGCGCGCTCGTTTTTCCGACGTCTGCATTCGGTTCTCCTCAGAGTTGTCAACGGTATCGTCTAGCCGTCCAAGAAGCGCTCGAGAAAAGAACCGACGCTTTTACGCGTTCGTGTGAAATAGCGTTTACGCCTCCTTTTTTCGATTTGCCGACGTTTTGTCGGGTAATTGCCGACGAACTGCTGACCGCGCTCGCATATTCGGAGCTGGACGCCGAAGATCCATTCGGACTTTCATCCGTCTCCGAAAAGTCGAAGCGGTTAATCCTTTTCTCAGCGCATTCGCTGCCAACCGCTGACGGCAAAGAGTCTCAATATAAACGTCAACTCATGACGGCGGCGACTACTGTTCTCCGAACAATGTTGAACTCGCCAGCGTATGGCAGAAAAGAAGCAGCAGACGTCAATTCCTTGGACGGCGCGTTACTTGGATTTCCTAAAAGGAAGACCCTGCTTGCCAACGGCGCCCAAGAAGATGACTTCGATCCGGAGACAAAGGCTCTTCTCCTGGATCGATCATTAGACGCGGCGATCGTATTTCAAAGCCGGAGCGGCTCGCCGACTGCGCCTTGGCTAGGTCCGAGCATCGGCGAATTTTTGCGAGAGTACAAGAAACAACACCAGCTGTTGAAACAAGTCGTCGTTTCTCCACTTGGCTTCTTTTTTGAAAACATGGAGACGATCTACGATCTGGACGTCGAATTTAGAGAAATATGTAACGAAATGGAAATTGAATATCGTCGCGCTCTTTGTTGCGGATCCTCGTCACGACTCATCGAGCTCGTTTTTCAACTAGCCCTTCTCGATCCTAAAGACTTCCCACACTGTCGTTGCAGCGAAGGAACGTGCGATCTCTCTTGCCGACTTTAATGGAGTTCATCTCAAAACCTACCAAACAAAAGCGAACAACCGGCCGGTTGTTCGCTCCTGGATTAGACTTTTAATACTCTGACTTGCTATCGTCCCTCACAAACTAAGACGTCAGGCTCGAAGACGCTGAGGGCGTCCACAGAAACCGCAAGAGCTCAAGGCGGTTCTGCAAATCCTCATGCAAAGCGGAACACGGTCGAACAACTTGCTAGAATCTCAGTCAGTGATACCGGGGAACTTGAAACCAGAGCAGAACTCTTCAATTTCCGCACGAATAGTCGGAGCCACTTCCTCAATGTTATCGATGTTCGTGCAAACGCGATCAATCCATTCGGCAATCTTCTTCATTTCTGGTTCCTTCATGCCCGCGCTCGTAAGCGAAGGCGTGCCCAAACGAACGCCGCTCGTCTTAAAGGGAGAACGGGCGTCGCCAGGAACCATATTGAAGTTTGTGATAATACCGCATTTAGCAAGCGCTTGCGCCGCGTCTTTACCGGTAAATTCTTCCTTGCGGAAATCGAGAAGGAGGATATGCGTTTCCGTCCCGCCGCCCGCAATCGGACGACCAAGAGCTTCAAGCTCGGCGCACAACGCTTGAGCATTCTTGACGATTTGCTTGCCGTAATCCTTGAATTCTTCTGTCTGTGCAAATTTAAACGCGGCAGCCATAGCGGCAATGGCGTTCATATGCGGTCCGCCTTGCATTGTCGGGAAAACGCCGCGATCTATCAATTGTGCAAGATTCCATTTAACGTCGCTATGATATTTATCGTGATAACGGTCCTCAATCTTGGACATAATGAAGCCGGCGCGCGGTCCGCGGAGCATCTTATGCGACGTGCTCGTGACGACGTCGCAGTGCGGAACCGGATCCGGATGGACCCCAGCGATAATAAGCGCGTTGATATGTGCAATATCAGCGACAAGATAAGCGTCAACTTCTCTAGCGATATCGGCAAACGCAGCATAATCAAGCTGGAAGGGATAGGCGCTCATGCCAGCCCAAATCATCTTCGGACGTTCACGAAGAGCAATCTCACGAACTTCGGTCATGTCGAGACGACCGGTCTCCTGATTGGGACGATACGGAACTTGGATGAAATCCTGTCCAGAAAAACTTACTTTCCAACCGTGCGTCAAATGTCCGCCGTCAGAAACGGGGACGCCCATGACCTTGTCGCCGTGGTCTAAAATAGCGCGATAAACGGCGGCGTTTGCGGGCGAGCCAGAGTAAGGCTGAACGTTCATGTGTTCACAACCGAAAACTTCTTTACCGCGTTCAATCGCGAGATTTTCAAGGGCGTCAGTAACTTCGTTTCCTTCATAGTATCGCGCGCCGGGGTACCCTTCGCTGTACTTGTTCGTAAAAATCGAACCGCAGGCTTCCAGAACGTCAAGAGAAGCGTAACTTTCCGAAGCGATCATTTTCAACGTCGTGCTTTCTAACTTCGCTTGACGTTGAATAAGATCATAGACCTCTGGGTCGTTGGCTTTTAAATGGGGATAACGTTCGCTCATCTTGAAAAAACTCCACTAACACGCAAAAAACGTTAAAATATTCATCGTCTCACGTTTTCGAACAAATCGGTTGTCGTCGAAAACTCGGCAAAACTCAAAAGAGACGTAAAGCAACAAAAATATTACTGCTCAGAAGGAAAGATGGGAACGTCTCTTTCGTTAGTCGTCTGTCAAAACAAACGGCTCCATTGTCGCGATATTCTAACCTAAGAGAAAATTTTTTCGAGGGGGTAAGCGCCGGACAACAGTTTTTGGTACAATCAATGGAGGCGTGAATCTCTCGTAGTCGCGCCGAACAAAACTTACTATTATAGTCCCTTTCAACTAGATAGGATTGTTCAAATGAAAAACAACTATAATTTGCCAATTCTAGCAGCGTTTGTCATAACGCTTGGGCTAACGTCAAACCTTCATGCGCAAACGTTCGACGTCTGGACTCTCGACGTTCACTCGAAGATTTTCTCAGACTCACAACCCGCCGAAACCAAAAATATCGCTATTTCAGCAGCGTCTAACGAATTTGAATCTGCACAATTTGCGATTCGAAGCTCAGTCGATCAACCTGGCGTTACAATAACTCCGTCAGCGTTGACCTGTGAAAAAACAGGGCAAAAAATCGACGCTTCAAACATCCGCATTCGGCGAATCGGTATGCTTCACATTACCAAAAACACGCAACAAGCCGATGAAATTGTCGTCCGAAAAGCGCCCTGTGATTTGCCTGAAATCCTGTACGACGAAAATGTTGTCTCGTTAAAAGCAGACGAAACAATGGGGATTTGGGTTACCGTTTTCGTTCCTAAGGGCGTCGCTGCGGGCAACTACGTCGGTTCAATCGCTATTAGAAACGAAAATATCGAAACGGAACTTCCGCTCTCGCTGGAAGTTTTTCCCTTTGAACTGCCGGACACGCGCCACCTTTATATGACGAATTGGTGGAGTCTTTCGAATATAGCTAGATACCACGAGCTCGAATATTTAAGCGAAGAATACTGGGTTATGGTTGAAAAATATTTGAAGAACATGGGCGAACATCGTCAAAACGTCATTCTCGTTCCATGGATCCCCAGCTCCGGCAAATTCCTTAGAGCCGTTCGCAAAGAAGACGGAACGTTCGAATACGATTTCTCGGGGTTCGAACGCCTCCTGCAGCTTGCTGAAAAATACGGCGTGGCGGAGCGAATCGAATTGTCTCACGTGGGCGGGGTCAATCGTGAAAGCCATTCAATTGACTTCATCTCTACTAGCCTTTTCGACGAAAAAACACAAGAGAACGTTACCCTTTCCGTCGACGAATGGCTTGAACCGTCGCTCAAAGCGCTTTGCGACTATCTGAAAAAAACCGGACGTCTCGAACGCGCGATGATTCACGTTGCTGACGAGCCGTATTTACAAGATATTGAGGCGTGGCGCGCCGCCTCAAAACGCATTCGGGACATTGCGCCCGAACTCAAGCAGATTGACGCGATCGAGACGATGAATTTCTCTAATCGACTTGACGTTTGGGTCCCTAAACTTACGCACTTCGACCGTTGGCGGCAAGGTTATGAAACAAGACGCGACCAAGGCGAATTTTGGTATTACATCTGCTGTCATCCTGTTGGAGTTCACTACCCCAACCGTTTTATGGACCTGCCCAGCGCTCGGATCCGCGTTTTGCACTGGATTAACTATTCTGAAAACCTCGTTGGTTATTTGCACTGGGGATACAACTATTGGCAAGGAGACGCATACGGTCCCCCCACGGAAACCTATGGGTCCGGCGACACACATCTCGTTTACCCAACCAAAGACGGTCTGCTCGACTCCATTCGCTGGGAACTTCAACGTGAAAGCGTAGAGGACTTCGAGTACCTGAAACTGCTAGAAGAGAGCGTCGCTCAATACAAGAGCGAACTCGATCCGGAAATAGCCTGGATGATCGATCCCAAAAGCCGACCGATGGAACTTGCCAGAAAGATTGTTCCCGACTTGGTTAACACGACGACTGACGGTATGCTAATCCAACAAACGCGTTTAGAACTCGCACGGGAAATTGAAGCGGCAACGGGCGATTTGAAATTGGTTGTTCAAACATTCCCGGAAGTTGGAAGAGTAATCTACACCGGCCCTAGCCTTGTCGAATTATACGGCGTTACTACGCCCGGCGCGACAATAACGATTAATGGTGAAAAGACGGCGGTTACCGACGACGGATACTTCAAGCGTCTTTTCCATGCAAGCGCTGCAGGCACAATAGATATTTCAGTACAGGCGACGCTTGGTGAAAAATCGGTTCAGACGACGCGCACTTTTACAGTCAAGTAAACGGACGCCTTAGCGGTTCCAATCCTGCCAATATAGCGATTGGAACCGCTTCTTAACGCTCAATAGCTCATCGTTTAAACCAAGCCTTCATGCAGTCCAGTACTCGAACTAACTCCTCTTCACGAATCACGTACGGAACCATTGCGTACAAATATTTTATAAACGGCCGAGCAAAAACGCCCCGTTCGTATGCAAACTCGCGATACCCGTCTATTGCAGAAGCGTCGTATGTTTCTATACATACGCATCCGCCAATTATTCGAATCTCGCGGATACGATCGTCTTGGAATCCTTCAAACTCACGCCGAGTAATCAATTCGATTTTAGCAATTCTTTCGAGATAATTCCCCTCTTCAAAGAGCGAAATAGACGCAAGAGCTGCGGCGCACGCTAGTGGATTCCCCATAAAAGTTGGACCGTGCATCAACGCCTTTTGGGGATCTGAACTGTAAAAAGCGCGGTATACTTTCTCGTTAGCGACAGTAGCGGCGTGACCAATGTATCCGCCAGTTAACGCCTTACCAAGACACACAATGTCGGGCACAACAAGGTCCGAAACAAACCTATTCCCTGTTCTGCCAAATCCTGTGGCAACTTCGTCAAAGATTAGCAAGACGTCATGTTTGTCGCATAATTCTCTAGCGCGCTTTAAAAAGGCGACGTCATATATGCGCATCCCGCCCGCGCATTGAAGAAGAGGTTCGACAAGAAAACAATTCAACTCTTCGCCATATTGATTAAACGCAAATTCTAAAGCGGATAGCTCCGTTGGAATATGAATGTTATATCGTTTTTCACCATACGCCTTGAGAACGTGATGATAATCGTCGTCGTCGCCCGCTTCCATCGTTTTAAAGGTGTCGCCATGATAACTATTCATTAGGGAGAGAATTTTTGTTCGGTTACAATTGCCTTGGTTAACATGGTATTGCAGGGCCATTTTCAAGGCAACCTCAACACAAACACTCCCCGAATCAGAGAAAAAAGAGTATTTCAAATCACCGGGCAAAAGCTCTTCTAATTTGTCCGCCAGCCGCTCAACGGGGTCGTGAGTCAAACCCGCCAACATAACGTGAGAAAAACATTCTGCTTGCTCAATGATCGCTTTTGTAATGACAGGATGTTTATATCCATGAATAACAGACCACCAAGAAGAAATTGAATCGATCAACTTCTTGTTCTCCGTGTATAGAAAGACGCCTTCGGCGTCTACGATCCGGTAAGGAGCCGGTAAAGTCTTCATCTGTTGGTATGGTCGCCAGAGCATCGTAACCTCTCATTCAATAAATAAATCTTTCAAAGCGTCGATTTCAAGTCCAAATTCGCAATCTCCCTCTGAAACGCAGGCAACAACGGGAACCCCCGTTAGCTGTTCGCATATCGTTAAATTATCCTTCTCAATGTAATTTCCTGCGTTGTATCGATTAAAAATGATTCCACGAATTGCAATCTTCTTGCTTTGCATATAATTTACGGTCAGCACAACGTTATTAATTGCTCCCAAACCTGCATCGGCAACAATTACGCAAGCCAAATCTAACGCTTGGACAATATCTTCCAAAAGAATCTTCGTCTCTTCAAAATAGATCGGACATACAATACCGCCGCTTCCTTCAACAGCAACATAATCATACTCTTCGCAAAGCGTATCAAAACCCTTTTTAACAACGTCCATTCGAACGGGATTCCCCTCGAGTCTAGAAGCCAAATGCGGGGAAGCAGCCGCTTCGTAAACATACGGACACATCGTCGCAAGATCTTGCTCAATTCTGGAACGTTCTTTCACCCATAATGCGTCCCCTGGAACGAGCTTCCCGTCTTTATCCCGAATATTCCCGCTCAAGGCACATTTATAATAGGCCGTTTTTATTCCCGCATCATGCAATTTTTTGACAATCAGCCCGGAAACATATGTCTTGCCAACGTCGGTGCCCGTACCCGTAATGAATAACTTCTTTGTCATCCTAAGTCCCATTGAATGTCATTTCTCTCCATCGTCTCGCCAACGACACACAATAATATTGGGGACGAGTATGCAAGGCTACGTCGGCGCACAATATAAGGCGACTCGTCTGTTTACAATCATCGAGTGAAGTTGACATTGCTGTTGAAAGTAGCATAAACCGCATTATTGTCAACTCGTTTTTTTAAAATGGTTGACAACAATGCTGGAAGCAATAGATATGTGGATAATTCACACAAGTATCGTAAGACTTCGCTTATAGGGAGTTTTATTAGTGCGTACTTAAGGAATCTTTATTAGATCTTTCGAAGAAAAGGCATGAAAACGCACCCAAAAGTTTTTCATCGGTGGAGAAAAACGTAAATCTGGCAAGAAACCGCAAAGAAATATAATTTACAGCGTCTGACGCGACGTCGTCCAAGCGCCTAAAAGAAAGTCGACGTCTCTGCTCCACCAACCTTCTAGCCTGTTGCAACTGAAGTCAGCGGCCTCGCCCGAGAACCCCTAATTCAGTTGCATAAGCAGAACAAGGACGCTCAATCGTTCAATAGGGTTAAGAATCCACGATGAAGTTCCGAATTAGCCGTTGCCAAAATAGGATGAACGGCAAGATCAAACGCTCTTCCATCCGGATGCGTTACGACCCCGCCGGCTTCCAAAATCAATAAAACGCCGGCTGCAACGTCCCAAGGATGCGCGCACTGACAAACAGCGCCATCAAACCGTCCGCAGGCGACGTAGGCAAGGTTTAAGGCTGTCGAGCCGGTACGGCGCATCGCCTGACAAACCGGAAGGCAACGCGTGAACGCTAAATAGTCAGGCGAGTCAAGTTTCGTCTCCGTAGGGAACGATATCGTCGTCAACGCGTTTGCCGGGCGCAGCACAGAGCTCGTCTGAAGCCGAACGCCGTTCAAATAAGCGCCTTGTCCACGTTCCGCTGTAAAAAGCTCGCCAGAATTTGGGTCGTGAATGACGCCGCAAAGCAGTTCGTTTCCACGCGCTAGCGCTATCGACGTGCAGAAAAAAGGCACGCCGTGAACAAAATTAGTCGTTCCGTCAAGAGGATCGACAATCCACGTGTAAGGCAAGTTGCTCGGAGCTTTACTTCCGCATTCCGACTCCTTCAACATCTTTTTTTCAGACGTTGAACCCGTAAAGTTAGCGCCAAACGAAGGCGTCGCGCCTTGCGATTCTTCACCTAAAAAATAATGCTCCGGAAAAGCCGTAAGCAAAATCTCTTCGATTCGGCGTTGGGAAGCGACGTCCGCTTCTGTAACTAAATCGGCAGGGCTCTTTTCGCGGAACCCAACTTTTCCCAACTTTTCCTTTAAGATTGCGCCCGCTTCTAACGCAGCGCGTTTCGCTTGTTCTAAGTATATCGAAGAATTCATGTTATCTTTTGTAGAATAGCGTTGTTCGATTATTTAAACTTATGCCATTCGGCAACTGCGAGTTCATCGCAACGTTCATTTTCAGGATGACCCGAATGGCCTTTAATCTTGAAGAACTCAACTTTATGTTCCGCCGCAAGTTCATCAAGACGCTGCCAAAGATCGACGTTCTTCACCTCGACCATTTTCGTTCCAACTTTGCGCTTCCAATCGTTTCGTTTCCAAGATTTAATCCACGTCGAAAGACCGTTTAAAACATAAGCGCTGTCGCTAACGAGCCTAACCGACGTGCTCCTAGTTAAAGCAGAAAGTCCTTCAACAACCGCTTGGAGTTCCATACGATTATTCGTCGTGTCCGCTTCTCCGCCCGAACGTTCTAGTTCTTTACCACTCGCAACGTGCCGCAAGACGAAGGCCCAACCGCCAGGACCAGGATTTCCACTGCATGCGCCGTCCGTATACAAAACGACTTCAGGTCCGTCCGCCATCGCGTGATTCCTTATACTGCCTTTGAAATTAACGTCTTTCTTCAAGTCGAGACGTTATTCTCAAACGTCCTCTCGTCGATTCTACCGCGTTGCCAGGCTTTTACAAGGGCAAGAGCATTAGGAATAATTGACCTCACAAAGACGCCGTTGCTCAGACTCCGGGATGCGAAGTGGACCGCGCAGGACGATCTTGACGAACACGTTCGCTCGTTGCGCGGCCGCCGCCCCGAAAGTCGCGGCGCTCTTCAACTCCGCTTTCAATATCGACGTCAGGTCCGCCTTGTCCTTCTGGATTGAAGCCATTTGGCCTAACTCCATAAGGTTGATTCGGGCGGCGCATATATCGGTTAAAGTCGTCTAATAGCGCAGAATTCTCACCATATCGTTTCTGGAAAAGGGCCTGTGTTCTCCAAAGCGCCGCCTCAGATAGTCCGTCTAACGGAATGTTATCATTTAACTCGGACAGTGTTGTCAAAGCGGCGGTGAAATCTCCGTCGCTGGCGGAAACCCAAGCAAGACCGATAAGTCCGTATTGTTCCAAACCAAGTTCTTGCGGGGCTCTTGTAACAAATTCCTTGAATATTGACTCGGCGCCTCGAACGTTTTTCTCTTCGATATAAGCGAAAGCCAATTGTCGTAAAGAATGAGAAACCCAAAATTCGTCGTCAGGGAAATATTCGCCAACGCTCTTCCAAGCGTCTACTGTGCCTAACTGCAAAGCGCAGACATATTGTTCTTCTACCGTATTGTAGCGTCGAATAGCAAGAGGCGGTTCAGAATCCTTTGCCGAAACGGAACGGTTTTTCAAAAGCAGCGCCCCGCCCCCAAGTAAAAAAGCAAGGACTAAAACGCCGACAACGATCGAAAGACTTTTAACCGACCAAAGCCGCAAGCTCGCGCGTCGTGTTTCGTTAAGTTTTGTAACGCTCGTTTGCCAATCGCGAGAAATATTCATCGTATGGAGCGTTTGTCGAAAAACGTCGCGTTCATCGTCAGTATGAAAGAAACCGACAGCTTGCGATTCGCCGACGTCTTGAATTTCATTAGACGCTTTCTCGCCAAGATCAGCGGCGGCAAAGACGCCCTCTTTGCTGACGCCTGAAAAGTCGGAGCGTGGCGTAGGAGCGTCTTTACTCGCAACGCTGCTACTCGCTCCATCCGACGATAATTGAGCAACATAACTTCTTCTGGCCGCTCGAAGTTCAGAAAGCAAGACGTCCATCGATTCCTGGCGATCATTTGGATTCTTTTCAAGCATACGATGAACGAGTTTGGCTAATGCGTCTGGAACTTCCGGACGCACTTCTGTTATGGGACGCGGACGCTCGTTAAGGTGCTTCAAAACGACCGCGAGAGGCGTCTCGCCATAGAACGGCGCCGAACCTGTCAACATACGGTACGCCGTAATTCCAAGAGAATAGACGTCGCTCCGAGAATCAACCTTTTGACCGCGCGCCTGTTCAGGGCTCATATAAAGGGGCGTTCCCAGCGCAACGCCCGTACGCGTCAAAGCCGTTGTTACAAGCGACGTTTCACCAGAATCGGCAAAATGTGCTAAGCCGAAGTCGACAACCTTTAACACCCCTGCTGAATCGATCAACACATTTTCAGGCTTAACGTCTCGATGGACTAAATTCTCGTCTGAGGCGCGCTTCAATGCAGAAGCAATTTGTTCCAAAGCGGAAAACGTCTGCATAATAGTCGTTGTTCCGTTTCTGCGGAGATACTGCGCAAGGCTCATTCCGCCGACATATTCTTGAGCGATAAAACGATAGGTCTTCCCGCCGACTCGCGCGCGTCTTCCCTTTTTTCTTCCAAGCGAACGCGCGTCGCTTTCGTCTACCAACTCTCCAACTTCATAAATGCGCACGATGTTGGGATGTTCTAATCGAGCGGCGGCACGCGCTTCCTGAAGAAATCGCTTAACGTATTTCTCGTCGCTGGCAAGTTCGTCTTTCAATACTTTCAACGCAACAAGTCGGCCTAACGACGTCTGCTTAGCCAAAAAAACGTCGGAAGTAGCGCCGCCGCCAACGCGGCGTTCTATATAATAGTCTCCCAACCTTCGACCGCAGAGCGATTCTCGTAAAGGATCGATTTCGTTTGTTTGTCCGTCCATTGTCCGTCTCAATTGTCTAATGTTACTTCACGAGCCGTTAAACGGCGACCCTCAGCAACTAGCGTCGAAGCGCCGCAAAAATTACAATGTCAGCTTAACAAGTCCGTCCTTGGAGATGAAATGCTGGTCTATGCCCATCTCTTTAACCCAAGCGCGTGTTTCCAACGTCTTCCAAGGACCAGTATTCGGGCCCTTCCCTCCTTGATTATTTTCCCAAAGCCAGTCGGGGGTCGGCCATAGGCACACGCTAGGATTGACAAGTTCGTAAAACTCGCGGTTCACGCCTTGTTGACCATGATGCGCCATCTGAACAAAGTCGCAATCCAGAACCCTCTTGTCTTGCGTCTTAACAAGACGGTCGCCGCCTTCATTTCCAAGATCGCCAAGAATCAAGATTGATTTACCGCCGACGTCAATGCGAAAACAAATGGACGCGTTATTGATGGCGTTCATCGTCAAAGAAAGGTCATAGTCGTTCAAACACCTAATCGACGTTGAACCGAACTGAAAGACCTCGTCAACCGTAGGAACATGGATCTCGCCTTTGTAATTCTTCAGTTCTTCAAAGATGCGCGGAGCCCACGCAGTCTTTTCATGTTCCATAAGCCAAGAAAGCTCCGGAAAGTTATAACAAACGGCGCCAATTTCAAGCGCGTCGGGCATACGTGTAACGATCTCGCCAATCGCGCCGCAATGATCAAAGTGCGCGTGAGTTAGAAACCAAGCGTCGACTTTTCCACCACATTCTCGCTTGATTAAATCAACGAGATAAGGAGCTTCCTTGTCCCAACCGCCGTCGAAAACGACCGTCTGACCGTTATCGGCGCGATAAACGTAGCCCATCATTTGCGCGGGCTGTTGACGCGGAATCTGCCAGATCGTTCCTTTGGGCGAATTGGGATCGTCTGAAAAGGACGTTTCAATGACGTTTTCAACCGGCTTGTACTCCGTCTTTGCCCATATTAGTCCCGACTTTAGCGCGAAAGGCGCCGCCATGCTAAGAGACAAGAAAGTTCGTCTATCCATAAAACGCCTTAAATCACAACAACGTCCTGACCCAACATTGCGTTGCGGCCGGGCGCCGTTCGTGTCTGTCACTGAGGTAATGTTGATTAGAACAAAATCTTGATAAGCCCGTCTTTCATCACGAAATGCTGTTCAGCAAGGAGTTCGTCCATCCAAGCGCGTGTTTCTAGCGTCTTCCAAGGTCCGGAACCATATCCCTTGCCGGAATCAACATGCCAAAGCCATTTTGGAGTCGGCCAAAGACATACGGACGGCTTCACTATTTCGTAAAATTCACGAGTGACGCCAGTTTGTCCATGGTGCGCCATTTGGCAAAAATCGCACTTAAGGACCTCGGCGCCTTGCATTTCGGCGAGCCGATTACCGCCTTCAGCGCCAAGGTCGCCAAGGATAAGAATCGATTTGCCTGCCACGTCAAGACGGAAACAGATGGTCGAATTGTTAATCGAGTTCATCGTCAAGTTCGTATCGAAGTCGTTTAGACATTTGACCGTCAACGGGCCATATTCAAAAACTTCGTTCACTTTTGGCGCGCGTTGAGGTCCCTTATATTTAGCCAGTCCATCAAAGATTTTTTTGGTTTCTCCGGCAGAACCTTTTTCCGTTTCATCAAGCCACTCTTGCGAAGGGAAATTGTAATAGAGATTCGCAATTTCAATTTCCCCCTGATAATTCTCGGCTATCTCTACGATAGCGCCGCAATGGTCAATATGAGCATGCGTTAAAAACCAAGCGTCAACTTTTCCACCGCATTCGGTCTTGATCAAATCGAGGAGATATGGAACGTCCTTATCCCAACCTCCGTCAAAAACGATTGTCTGGCCCGTACACGTGCGCATAACATACGCCATCTTTTGAGGCGTGTTGACGTCAGGAAGTTGCCACAAGACCATTTTCGGCGCGTCAGGATCTTCCGCAAACGACGCGATAATGAAAGGATCTTTTGTTGTGTAATCAACGCCAATCTTAGCTTGAGCAACGCCCGTTCTCAACGCTAAAAGCGAAGCGCATCCCAATGACAAAAAGGATCTCCGGTCCATATCAATCCTCATCTTACCTGAAAAATATAAAGGCCGCCCTACGGCGTTAGTTCAGACAAACGAAACTGCGCCGCAGTTCTCCCCATTATAACAAAAACGCGGACGAAAGGAAACGCCCGCGCCATAAGGAGAAAACAAAGCAGAACGTAATCATCTCCAATCATGCCACACGGGAGCGGGAACGCCCAAGGCTGCCGTGACAGCGCTAAGCGTCGCCGCTTCTTTTTCTGTAACGACGCCGTCGATGGCAATGCATCTGTATAACGCTTGAAGAATCTTCTGCTTCACCAAAGGAGCAGACAAAGACAAGACGTTTAACGCACGACTAAACGCCGCCAGCGAACAGTTTTCCTTAGGAACGATATTGGCAGAAACGTTAACCACGCTCATCCCCGCCTGGAACGCCTTTATCTCGTCGCCGGGATAAAGAGCGCCTTCATACGCTAAGTGCGATAAAACATGCGTAAAGGGAGAAAGAACGGATTCTAATGACGAATAACGTATCTTTGGCTCGCGAGACAGACGGTAATAAAGATCAAGTTCGCGAATTACCAGCGCTTGCAAGGTATATTCAAAAAGATCAAGGACGCCGTCCGTCTGACAAAGCTCTATTGTTATCGAACGGAACGTCTGATATTCCTCCAAACTTAACGTCTTCAAAAGCGGGACCGCTTTACGAGCTAAAATCAAACGCGAGGTTTCGCCCAACGTTTCGATTCTCATCCAAGCAGAATCCAACTTTTGGTTCAGCTCAGCGCTTTCCGATTGGCTGATAATGACCCGCTGTTTCTGGGCGTCATCGGCAGAACTACTACGCAAAACGGCATAAAGCGCAGCTCGGGCCGCGACGGAATCCACAAGAAAATGATCCCACTCTTGCGGCACAGTTTCCAAAACAGCGTCGTCAACACGAACCTTGAATTCGTCTGTTGGCGGAGCGCCCCCCGCCATGACGCCAAAGGCAGAACCATAGAGTTCCTCACGGGAAAAACCAAGCGGACTCGAGGGTTGAGAACCTGACGCAACGCTCATTTGGTCTGCAAATGAGGCAATTTGCGAAGAAGCAACATCATCGCCAGCGGCAGCAGCGTCACTCAATTGTGCAGACGCCTCGCTGTCTTCAGACGTCGTATCTGATGAAGACGACCACCTATTCTTTTGCACAGTTTTTGGAAAGACTCCGTCAAAGCCAGGGTCAATTGCGAGGATACGTTTCGCAAGGGGCGGATGCGTCTGGAAAAGCGATTGTAAAAACCCTTGTTGAAAAACGCTGCCGAAAAACATATGCGAAGCCTGGACAGAAGCTGAGTTAGCAATATGAGACCCCATGCCCGGACTTCCAATTTTTTTCAATGCGCCGGCAATTCCCTCTGGATTACGAGTAAATTGCACAGCAGAGGCGTCGGCAAGGAACTCGCGCTGACGCGAAATTGCCGCGCGGATGATATTGCCAAAGACTGTCCCGATATATCCTATCAAAAACAGAGCCCCGCTGATAAAAAGAATAGCTATTATTACCCCTCCTGAGGAACTACTGCCGTCTTTGCTCGACCGATCGCTTCTAACGCTTATCGGAGCTTCAAGGGTGGAGCGAAAAACGATCGCAGCTATCAACGCTATTACTTCAAGACCAAAAAGATACCCTATTAATTTTGTATCAAGGTTGACGTCGTTATTAACGATGTGACTAAACTCGTGGGCGACTACCCCTTGAAGCTCGTCGCGCGTCAAAAAATCCAATGCGCCGGCGGTTACGCATACCGCCGCGTTTTCTGGGCTTGTCCCAATGGCGCATGCGTTGATACTCGACTCTTTGTCTAAAACATAAACGTGCGGCACCGGACATCCAGCAGCAAGAGCGATCTCTTCAACGACATTATATAAGCGGAGCTCACGAGCAGAGCCCCCGCCCCGCTGGACTAATTTACCGCCCAAAGAAACAGCAATTCCGTGCGGTCCTTTTCTCTTCAACGAGGCAGTCTTAAAAATTGAAACGATAAGAATAAACCCACAAACAATTAAGAAAGTAATAGCAAAAAGCCTCAGATCAAAAACTACAAAACTATAGCTTATCTCTTGTAGAGAAGAAATAATGAAAGCAACGAGAAGATGGATGAGAAAGGCCGTTGAGACAATCCCTAGAATAAATAAAAACAACAACCAAGTGGTTTTGGCACGCGCTTCGTCTTGTCTATGAAAGAAATCCATTATTCTGATTCTCTTGCTTATATGGAATCGGCTTAGCCCAATAGCATGACGGCGTCCCGTCGCTACTGGGCATAAAGCTCTATAAATCTAACAAATGAAGGACAAAGCTCAAAACGAAACTTTTGGCGCTTCGCGTTGTGTAACGTCTACAATATCAAAGAGAGCCGCTTCTCCAAAGTTAAAAATTCCAGCGACGAAATTCGCTGGAAACACTTCCCGCTTCGTGTTATATTGCATAACGCTGTCGTTATACGCCTGACGTGCGAATCCGATCTTATTTTCGGTCGAGGTAAGTTCTTCTTGGAGCGCCAACATATTTTCGTTAGCCTTCAACGCCGGATAAGATTCACAAACGACAAGAAGACGTCCAAGGGCGCCGGTCAATTCGCCTTCGGCCGTATTAAGTTGCGCCATCGAAGCGCTGTCGCCGGGCTGAGCCGACGCTTGTTGATTAGCGCCAACGGCTGCGCCGCGAGCGCGGACAACCGCTTCTAACGTTTCTGATTCGTGTTGCAGATAACCTTTAACCGTTTCCACAAGGTTAGGAATCAAGTCATAACGTCGTTTCAGTTGAACGTCAATTTGAGCAAACGCATTCTTGTAACGATTTCGTAATTTAATTAAACCGTTATAAATTCCAACGCCCCATAAAAAAACGATGAAGCATAACGCCAAAAAAGCCAAAACAACGCCAAGAGCAAGAGCTCCAACGCCCGCGCCAAAAATACCGTACATTTTTAACTCCTATGACAATATCCACTGTCTAAAGAACGTTTCAAATAATCAAACGACTCGTTGCTTACACAACTTAACAATATTATACAGTTCCTAAAAAACTAGCGCAAGTGTTTTGATCCTTCTTATTTCCCTTATTGCAACTGTTGACGAAAAAAACATAGCGCATATACTCGAAAAGCTGATAGTCGCTAAAAGACTGTCGCAGCTTTTTGAGGATGCGGGCGGCTCGTCTCCCTTTGATTAACGTTTCAGAAGGACAAGACGGCATAACAGGGAAACCGGTGGAAATTCCGGTGCGGTCCTCGCCGCTGTAGACGAAGAGAAGAACGACTCTTTTCAGTTTGTTTCAAAGGAATGCGCACACAAACAACAAAACTTTGCGCAAACCAATCATTGACGCGCTCAAGCGTTGAGAAGATTGAAATAGATTTTTCGTGAGCCAGAAGACCTTCCTGCGTCTTTGAGATTACTCGGACAATCTCATCGTCGACTCGTTTGCGATGGACGAACAAGTCGATACGGGGACGTTCCCCTGCTCAAGAGCATCGCTCCGTGTTTGCGTCGCTCAAACGTCTTTTCGCCTATGCGAACTCGCGTTTCTGCGACACAGCGAATGGAGGAAAGCGGCTCAATGAAACGTTTTCTATTTTTTCTAGCGCGGTCCCAAGTCGCCGCCTTTCGTCGAGCATTTACGCTCGTCGAACTCTTAGTAGTCATCGCTATCATTGGAATTCTCATCGGACTTCTTCTACCGGCAGTCCAAGCGGCGCGTGAAGCGGCGCGCAGAATGAGCTGTTCCAACAACATCCGTCAGATCGGCTTGGCGTCCCATAATTACCACGACGTATTGGGGTCGTTTCCGCCAGGGAAATTGACAGACGTTAAATCCGATGGAACTGACGCGGGCAACTACTTCGGTTGGGCGGCGCTGTTGCTCCCCTTTTGCGAGCAACAGAACGTGCGTCAACTTGTGGACTTCAAACAAAAGGTCTATACCGAAGCCAACCAAAAAGCCGGGCAGACGCAAATCCCAATGTACCTTTGTCCGTCAGATCCTGATCGTGAAATTCGTTCTGTCGACTACTATAACCCCGACAAAGGTTGGGCTCTAGAACAGCTCAAACTTGCGCCAACGCACTATGCGGGCGTAATCACTGAAAAGATTTCCGAATACGGCTCAGCCACGACAGACGGTTGGACCCTTGCACATGACGAGCTTGGCGTTATGCTGATAACACGCGCCGTGAGAATTGCCGAGATTATCGACGGAACTTCCAATACTATTATGGTCATGGAAGCCTCGTCTTATGAAACAGGAACGCCCAAAACCTACGACAATGGAAGCTGGATTGTTGGGACCAGTATTTTTCGCAAGACGCGGGCTCCAATCAACTACAAACCAGACTGCGCTCACTTCAATAGCGGCGCCTTTGACTGGAGCTGTTCTCAATGTAGCGCCTATCAGTATGAAGCTAGAAGCCGACATCCGTCAGGTTGCAACGCTCTCTTTGCGGACGGAAGCTGTCGATTTATCTCTCAAACAGTCAACATGGACGCCCTAGCCGCTGCCATCACACGCGCGCGCGGCGAAACGATCTGTCTCTAAGTCCCTGTTCTTCGCTTCTAAGAAAACGCTTTGCAAACGCCTAGACGCCGCGACAAGCAGCGTCTAGGCGCTTTTCTAAAATAACTCTTTGCTTATTTCGACGAAATTCTGATTTTTTTATTTCCTAGCGAAACCTAAAAGCAGAAACATGAGTATAAATACTAAGGGAAGGTTATAACACTCCAACAAAAAACGTAAGCTCGACGTCTGAGCAACGAAGAATCGCACCGTTGAAGAAGCGAGGAAGTCGAGCTATAAAAAACAGTGAGTTACTTTTGTCAGGCTTGCCTGAAAGCTCATCAACAATAAACACCATTGACAATCACACCAATTGACAAGGAGAAGAAAATGAAAAAGACCCTTATTATAGCAGTAGCTCTCGGGTTTTCAGTTGCATCGCTCGCTTTTAGCCAGGACGCCGAAACCCGCGGCCAACGCCGTCAAGCAGGAGGCGGTTTCTTCGCCGCTGCTCGTACCGAAGACGGGAAAATTGATCTTTCGAAGTTGCCGGAACAAATGCCGCAGCAGCGCAAAGACGCCTTGAAGGCTGCAGACAAAGACGGCGACGGGTTCCTCAATTCCGAAGAACTCAGCGCGGTCATGCCAGCTCGTAACGGACGACAAGAGGGCGCCACAAACAGATTCCAAGGGGCTCCCCAAGGTCAGCAGGGGCCGCGTTTTGGCGCGCCGGGAACGGGGGTTGGCCCATTTGGAGCCCCCGGAATGATGACTGACGGAAAGCTCGATCTTTCAAAATTACCCGAACAAATGCCGCAAGAACGCAAAGACGCCTTGAAGGCTGCGGATAAAAACAGCGATGGATTCGTTGATTTTGAAGAAATGCGCGAGGCTATGTCGGCACGCGGAGATCGTCCCCAAGGTCAGTTTGGCGCTGGCCCCGTAGGTCCTAGAATGGGATTTGGTCCTTTTGGCGCTCCCGGAATGACGACTGACGGGAAACTTGATCTTTCAAAATTACCCGAACAAATGCCGCAAGAGCGTAAAGACGCTTGGAAGGCCGCTGACAAAGACGGCGACGGATTCCTTACCTCGGAAGAGATGCGCGACGTACCGCGCCCGAAATTCCAATTCCCAGAAGGAAAGAAACCCGAATTCGTCGACAACGACAACGGACTTGTTATCGAAAAGATAACAGAGGCGCTGAAGTACTTCGACAAAAATAATGACGGAATCGTCAGCGCTGAAGAACAGAAAGAGATGTCGGAAGCTATTCAGAGAGAATTCGGTCCGAGTTTCATGATGTTCATCCGGAACGTTGTTGGCGGTCCCCAAGGCGTTGGCCCCGGTATGGGGTTTGGCTACGGACCCGGCGTCGGACCTGGTCTAGGAGCTGGAAGAGCCCAAGGCGCTAGTCCCGGTATGGGACCTGGCATGGGAGTCGGCAGAGCCCAAGGCGGCAGATCCCAAGGTATGGGACCTGGCATGGGAGCTGGAAGAGCCCAAGGCAGCGGCAGAACCCAAGGCATGGGACCTGGTATGGGAGCTGGAAGAGGTCAAGGCAATCGTGGAGCTAATCGTTAAACGATAAGCGATAAGTTCGCGATTCATAACGCGCAAGCTCCCGTCGCCTAGGGAGTAAGCAAGCGGTTCGCGCGTAAACGCGCGAACCGCTCTCCTTTCGACGAAGAGAGAATGGGACCTACTGTCGAAAGGAATGCGTCCGACATAGTTAACTATGTCGGACGTTTTTATAAACGTTCTCCGTTTCCGCTTGTTGGACGTCTTTTTGTAGAACGGCTTTAAAACTTCAAAACGCCGAACATTTAAAATATAAAAATGTTTATTGTCTAGAGTAAAACTTTTCTACAATCCTCGTTTACTTTCATAACGGAAGTGTATTTGTAGTCATTCTGCCGATATGCTACCGCGCTTCGTCTGCAAACTAGACGAGAGGCAACTGGACTTCAAGATTGACAAATCAACTTATTCCACCGAATTGTACCATATTCAATTTGGCAGCGCAATCGTACCATATACGTTGTTCATATTATTCGCATTTCCGTTTTCTCTCTTTTTGACGACTTTTGGGGCAGTTTACACAACGCGTTCGCCGCCCCATGAGAGAACCAAGCCACTTCTTCTTTAAGGACGTCGCAGCTTATGATAAGCAAAACAGAGCGTTTTTCCAACGATTTCCGCTTCTTCGATTGTATTTTCACGTCCATAAGAAATGCGAATGGCTGAACTTGCTTCCTTCGGCGTTAATCCTAACGCTAACAAAACACGCGACGGTTCTTTTTTTACAGAATCACAAGCAGAGCCGGTCGACACACAAACGCCTTTCATGTCCAACAGAATAGTCATGGCCTCGCTGTCGGCATTGCGAAAGACTACGTTAAACGCACCGGGCGTACGCGCCGTTTCATCGCCTACAATGAAAAAATCGCCTTCGTTCAGTTCTTCACCGATAATATCAATTGTTCTTTGAGTCAGCGTTCTTAATTGATGCTCGATCTTCTCTAAAACAGCAACATTTTCCTCCAAAGCAAAGCTGGCGGCGACAATTCCAAAAACATTTTCCGTGCCTGCTCGTTCGCCTTGCTCTTGTCCTCCTCCTCTAATAAGCGTCGGCAACTCAACTCCTCGACGCTTAAAAAGAAAACCGACGCCCTTAGGCCCATTAAACTTATGTGCAGAAGCGGTGAGCAAGTCAACGCCAAGCGCTCTAACGTCGACAGGAATGCGCCCAACAGCCTGCACTGCGTCTGTATGAACAAGCGTTTGATAACGTCTAGCTAACGAAACTACCTTATCAACCGGCTGGATCGTCCCTACTTCATTGTTCGCCAGCATAACCGAAACGAGACCAATTTTACCCCCTCTAAAAATCTCGCGGCAAGAATCTAGGGAAATAAGTCCAGTACGCTCGACAGGAATAAAATCCACTTTTGCTCCGCGCTTTGCATAAGCCAATGCGCTTTCGTGAATAGACGGGTGTTCAAAGGCAGAAACAACTAGTCGTAAGTTAGGCCTCTCGCGTAAAGAAGTCAATGTCCATGCGTTTCCCTCGGAACCGCTGGAAGTAAAGAATATCTCGTCTGGTTCAGCGCCAATTGCAGCTGCGACGCGTTCACGCGCCGCTTCAATAGCCCGTTTTGCCCGAACGCCTAGCGAATACCGGCTCGACGCGTTGCCATATTCCTCAAACAAAAACTCACGCGCCTTTTCAAACGCCAGCCGTGACAATTGAGTTGTCGCCGCGTGATCTGCATAAATCATTGTTGTCAAGCCTCCAGGTTCCTTTTTACGCGCTGCAACGACAACGCGATTCTATAGTGGTAATAATAGCGCTGCTGTCAGTTCAAAACAAGCCGGACTTTTTCTATTGACGTGCGATCATCATAAGAGTATCCTAACTGAACTGCATTAAGGTAGAAAAGACAACGACGCCATTTGCCTTGTTAGGCTCAAATGGCTTGAATTCTTAGAATACTAAACGTCTCACGGGCTCTTTTTGCTCAACGCAGCGACAGTTATAAATTAGATACTAACTATTGTCAAGCATAACCATGAACAGAAACAAGCGGCCGCTTCTCTTGTTCTCTTTAAAACGAAGTAAGTTGCTGTGCTTGGTCGTTCTGGGCACAGTCGCCGCCTGCTTCTGCTCCGGCTGTGCTTCCGGTTATGCCGAACGTTTACGAGACGTTCGAAGAGACTATTACGATTATGGCAATCTAGAACAGGCAAAATTAGAGCTCCAACGACGTCAAAAACGCGCGCCGCAAAAGGAAAAAGACGTGCTTGCCTTGAATGAGGCAAGTCTTGAACTTTGTTCCGGAAATATCGCAGCAGCAAAAGAGAAACTCATTCAGGCGCGCGATTCTTTTGACATTATTGAAGATAAACACACTCAAAAATCCGCTGAAAATCTGTTCGCCTACTGGACCGACGACAACATGAACTCATACGAAGGCGAGGATTACGAAAAAGTCCTTGTCAGAGCGACTCTTGCCATCGCCGACCTTTTCGACAGAAGCGAGGACGCCAGAGCATATGCGTATCAAATTGCCGCCAAACAAGACGAAATAGTACAAAATGGATATGTTGACGATCCAAGAGACGAAAACAAAAAAATCAATCCCAAAAAAGCCTATCCGCGCATACCGCTCGGTCCCTATCTCGAAGGTCTCCTTTGGGAAGAAACGTATCTCAACGCTTCCGACGCAGCGCGCTGTTACGAAAAGGTGGTAAAGTGGCGTCCAGATTTCAAACAGGGCAAACGCGACCTCGTTCGCGCGCAAACAAGCGTTCATTCACAACCCGGTAACGGACGCGTCTATGTCTTTGCTTTCGTAGGACGAGGTCCATACAAAGAACAAGTTTACGAAGAAGCGACTCAGTTTGCGCTGCTTTTCGCCGATCATATCTTTTCCTCCGTCAACAAATACTCTGTTCCGCCGACCCTTGCGCCGGTTCCTGTCCCCATGTTGGTCGTTGAGGAACCTTACGTAAAAAACATAGGCGTTGATGTTGACGGCGAAAGGACAGGCGTTACAGAGACAATCGCCGACGTCAACGAAATGGCGACTAAACAGTACGAGGCGATTAAAGACCAAATTCTCGCAAAAGCTATCGTTAGACGAGTCGTCAAAAAGGGCGCTATTTATGCGGCCAAGGAAGTCGGACAGGTCAACGACTGGGTCAGTATTGCAATGGACGTCGGTGGAATCGTTTGGGAAGCTGCGGAGTCTGCCGATACTCGATGTTGGGGCTTGCTTCCTGCGAAGATTCAAGTCGCCAGCTTTGAAGTCCCCATTGGCGAGCATGAACTTACCGTATGTCCGTGCGATCCACAAGGAAACAAAATTGGCGTTCCACTCACGGCGTCGGTGAGTGTCAACGCCAATCGCAACACTTATGTGTTGGTCAATTATCCTAATCGAGAGCCGATAGGAAAAGTTGTCGTCTCAAAATAACAAACTCCTTTATTGAGCCTAAAACTCGTTTGATAATCCAGAAGACGCGTTCTCTCCGACAGCTGCTCCATTGCTGACGACTTCGTCTTGCGAGCTAGCTTCATCTGCTTCTTGCGTCCCCTGTTCTTTCTCAATATTGTTCTTTTTTTGTTTCGGCTTGAGCTCTTGAAAAACGTTAGCAGGATACTCCGGTTTAATTGTATCTAAAAATTCGGCTAAAAGCGTCGCTTCAACTTCTGTGCCGGCCCAAGGGGGCATATAATAGTGTACATGATTAAGATGCAGCGCAAGCTCTTTTATGCTTTCAACCGTACGTCCTGCAAGCAAAGGCGAAATAGCGGAATATCCCATCTTTTCTGCATGACAACAGTTGCAGTGATGCATAAAAACGGCGCGTCCCAAAGTCAGCCGATCCTCTTCGTTTAAACTCAAAAGATCAGGATTGCCATATGCAATTGGTCCATGAAGCCCTACGTCTAATTCTTTAACTGACAGCTTTGTCGGTTGTTCTCTCTGCTCCGCTTCTAGTATATCGGCGTTCGTCTCTTCGTCCAAATCAGACGCAACAAGGGCATCGACCGATTCGGAAAGTTGTCCAATGTCCGTTACGTCGCTCCCTGCGTCGTCCAAGAGATTAGACGCGGTTACAACATGATTCACTTGTATGTTGGGTTGAACCAAAGGCTGAGAGGAGGATAAATTCTGCGGTTCGCTAGACGCCGCTTGTTGATAATCGACGCCGACATTTAGCGCTTGCGAGGAGAAGTCGTTATTCGTGCGTTGTTGCGGCGTCGCAAACGGGGCAAAAGAGGCCGCGCCGCCGCTGGAATATTGCGCTAATGCAGACGTCTGCTCAACATAGCTCAACGAAGCGTCGGCGCCGTCAGAAGTCGTATTAGGCGGTTGAGGCGCCGCGTCGTCGTTTTTCTGGTCTTCTTTTTCTTCTAGGCCTGACGTCACGCGTACAACATGATTGGAAGACCTGTTGAGATACCGCTCTGATGAAATATCGAGTTCTTGATATTCCTCTTTCTGTTGTAATTCGTCCAAAAGCCAATTCGTCCAGACGCCCGTATAGAGGAGTCCTTCTTTGCGCATTCGTTTGACGTCGCCGCGCATAATTTGATTACTATAGACTACGCGATTAACAATGTACGGCTTGCGAACAGCCTCGCGCACAAATTCGCTAACACTAACAGCGGCAATTCCGAGCAGAGCCAACGCTAACCCAACGCCGGCAGACGTCTCGTTAGGTCTTGCAACCGGACCAACCACTAGGACAAGCACAATTGCCGCTATAATAGCGACAAACAAGCCAGAAAAAATGTTAGTAGCGGAAGCGCGTTCCAAAGTGGCAAGACTCGACTCCGGGAGAAAGAAGAACCAACCGACAACGCCGCACGCCAAAAGGAATACGCCTAAAAAAGCGGGAAATCGCATATGACGAGTAACTTTTGCGCGTACAGAGGGGTTCTTAGCAAATAACGACGCGTGCAGAAGGAAATAAAAAGAGCTGAGCATGAAGGCGCAACCGGTTCGAGCTATCGTTTGCGGAGCAAGCTGGACATTTAGAAAGGCGTGCCAAAAACTGCCCGTCGATTCCCAATCTGCAACTAGTCCGCCCGAATTGAGCATGAACGACGTTATTCCAGTAATGAGAACAAGCGATATCCAAGCAGAAAAAGCATAGGTCCACCCGACAAAGGAACTCACACGAGGCGAAAACTTGTCCCAAAAAAAGTAAAACGCTAAGCCGGACACTATTTCAAGCAAGAAAAAGCACCATTCAATCGCCCAACCAAAAACAAACGTCTTTATCAACACTTCGGTTGCTAACGGCGAGGCAAGACCAATAAAAAACCAGATTCCCACGCCCGTCACGGCGCCGTAGGTTAGTGTCAACGTAACGAAGAATCTCGTATGTTTCTTCAAATAGGCGCGATATTCAACGTCCCCGTCTCGGTGAGAACGGTCGTTTTCCAGAGCAAGGAGAAGCCCTCCTCCTACAGCGTAGTACGAAACAAAAACGTGCAGCAACGCAATAATCGCAATAAGCATTGGCGCCGTCAACACGGGAACGTCTAGCCAAGGATAATACATCGTCTTCCCTTTCTTTCCCCTAAATAATAATCGTTTGCGCGACGTCGCAGGCAACAAGGAACATAGTTGTTGTCACAGGTCCGAACGGCGCAGCGCCGTATGTTATTATGCGGTCCGTGAAGAAAAAATCAAGAGTTGAAAAGATTCTTCAAGTCTAAACTTCCCATGAAAAATGCGAATCAGACTAAAAAACGACGAGACTCTACTAAGCCCCGTCGTTTGCGCTATTCTACGCCAAAATTGGCGTCAGCAACGTCCTCGACGTCTTAATCATTTTTGCTCTTCCATGTCCGCTAAAATTGCAGCCAACGTGTCGACCGTCGTCTTGATCTGCTCGAACGTATGAAGAGACGTCAGGAAGAATCGAATGCGCGCGTGTCGTTCCTCAACCGCCGGATGAAGAATCGGGTGCGCGTTGATTCCACGCAGGAATAATTGATGCGAAGCGGCCAACGTCTGGATGGAATTCCCAATGATAACCGGAACAACGCCCGTGTCCTCCGCAAGACCTACGTCTAAACCGTATCCACGAGCCAATTCTTTAAAGTACGCGCTGTTGTCGCGCAATTTATGAACGCGTTCCGGCTCATTTTTGAGCGCCTGAAGCGCCGCCAATGCCGCGCCAGCTTGCGCGGGCGGCATACCGACGCTAAACATAAATCCAGGCGCCGTGTACTTCAAATATTCAACGAGCTCTTTACAACCGGAAATAAAACCGCCGCAACTTCCGAACGTCTTGCTCAACGTACACATCCAGATATCGACGTCACGACGATCAACCCCAAAATGTTCGCCAATACCGCGACCGGTCTCGCCAAGAACGCCCAGCGAATGAGCTTCGTCAATCATAAGGAGTGTCTTATATTTGTTTCGTACCTTAATGAATTCCGGAAGGTT